>JAFGQW010000060.1 GCA_016935485.1 Planctomycetota bacterium
GACGGGATCACGTTCGCGCTGAAGGGCGAGGAGCGGGCCTGGGCGGTGAAGCTCGACTTCGTCGGCGCCAACCCGGACGCGAAGCCGGAGGGCCAGGACAAGCAGCAGGCGGTCTTCAGCTACTTCAAGGGGCCGCAGAAGGACTGGAAGACCGGGCTCAGGACGTACTCGAAGGTCGTGTACCACGACCTCTGGCCGGGGATTGATCTCGTCTACTCGGGCACGGTCAACCAGCTCAAGTACGAGTTCGTGGTCGCGCCGGGGGCGGACCCCGCGCAGATCCGGCTGCGGTATCGGGGCGCAGAGAACGTGGCGGTCACGGAGGGCGGTGCGCTGCGCGTCTCGACTCCCGTCGGAGGCTTTGAGGACGCGGCGCCGCTCGCCTGGCAGGAGATCGGCGGCGAGCGCGTGGCGGTCGAGATGGCGTACCGGCTCGATCCGCAGGCGGCGGGCGACACTGTGGAGTTCGACTTCGCGCTCGGCGCCTACGACCCCGCCCATCCGCTCGTCCTGGACCCCGCGGTGCTGATCTACTGCGGCTACCTCGGCGGCATCAATGACGACTATGGCATGGGCATCGCGGTGGACCCGGCCGGCAACGCCTACGTCACGGGCGAGACGAACAGCACCGAGCAGACCTTCCCGGTCACCGGCGGACCCGACCTCACCCACAACGGCGGCTTCTGCGACGCCTTCGTAGTTAAGGTGAACGCCGCAGGAACGGCGTTGGACTACTGCGGCTACCTCGGCGGCAGCGGCAACGACTCGGGCCGCGGCATCGCGGTGGATGCGGCCGGTAACGCCCACCTCACCGGGTGGACAAACAGCACCGAGCAGACCTTCCCGGTCACCGGCGGACCCGACCTCACCCACAACGGCGGCTTCGATGCTTTCGTGGCCAAGGTGAACCCCCAAGGCACAGCGCTCGTGTACTGCGGCTACCTCGGTGGGAGCGCCTCCGACGACGGCTCGGGCATCGCGGTGGACGCGGCCGGTAACGCCTACGTCACCGGAGGCACGCAGAGCACCGAGCAGACCTTCCCGGTCACCGCCAGTCCCGACCTCACCTACAACGGCGGAGTCTGTGACTCCTTCGTGGCCAAGGTCAACGCCGCGGGCACCGCGCTCGTCTACTGCGGCTACCTCGGCGGCAGCGGCGCGGACTACGGCTGGGGCATCGCGGTGGATGCTGGCGGGAACGCCTATGTCACCGGCTACACGACGAGCACCCAGCAGACCTTCCCGGTCACCGGCGGACCCGATCTCACCCACAACGGCGGCGAGGACACCTTCGTAGCCAAGGTGAACGCCGCCGGCACCGCGCTCCTCTACTGCGGCTACCTCGGCGGCAGCGGCAACGACTCCAGTCTCGGCATCGCGGTGGACGCGACCGGCAACGCCTACCTCGCCGGCTACACGGGCAGCACCGAGCAGACCTTCCCGGTCACCGGCGGACCCGACCTCACCCACAACGGCGGCACGGCCGACGCCTTCGTGGCGAAGATCACGGGTCCCTGCTCCTTGGCCGGCGCCGGGTCGCCCTCTCCAGGCGGGCAGGTGAACCTCTCGCTCTCGTCGTCGGGCGATGCGGGCCTGGTCTACCAGCTCGGCAGCTCGCTCGGCAACGGCTCGATTCCGATCGATACGCGCCGGATCGAACTCTCGCCGGACACGCTGCTCGTCCTGACCGTCCCGAACGCCCCGCCCGGAATCTTCCAGAACTACGCCGGCCTGCTCGACGCCCACGGCCAGGCGAAGGCCGCGATCCACATCCCGAGTCTGCCGAGCCTCAAGGGCATCCGGATCTACACGGCGTTCGTGACCTTGAAGGCGACGGCGCCGTCGGGCATCGCCAGCATCTCCAACACGTTCCTGTTCTCGATCCAGTAGGCCGGGAACGCACGGGCCGGCCTGACGGGTCAGGCCGGCACGTTTCCCCCGCGTGAGGATCGTCGCCACCCGGTCCGATCGGGTCAGGCCGCCGTCTTGCTCTCCCGCCCTGCCCCCGGTATCCTCGCCTTGGGAAAGCCTGGGAACGGGAAAGCGCCCGGGCTCGGTCTCCAGGGTCTCCTTGACCGGTACTCCGCCCGGTTCGTCTCCATCAGGAAGGAACCACCTCCGTGACCCGAGGTGCCGTCACCAGGACCCCCACCCTCGACAACTGGCGGGACCGAGTTCGGCAAGGCGACGTGATGGAGGCACGCCGGTACGTCCTCATCATGGGGGTTCTGGTCCTCGCCATGGCCGTTCTCGCGTGGTTCCTGCCCACGGCAGTAAGGATGCCCCGCTGGTGCTCGCTGGCGCTGGGCGGCCTCGGCGCAGGGCTGATCGTGGTCTTCTTCTGGTCCGGGGTGCGGCCGCTGCACGCGCTCCTGGTGGGCGCCGCGGCGATCACGATCCTCGCCGGCGTGGGAGTCGTGCTGGCCGAGGAGACCAACCTGCTGTCGGCCGTTGAGTCAGTAGTCTTGTTTCTGCTTCCGGTTGCCTACGGCATTCGCTCCGCGGGGCGCGTCCGGCGCGAAAGCGACCAGCGATGTGGCCCGGGCGATTCGCCACCGGCCGCATGAGCCGAGCACGGCAGGACGCGAACGTGCGCCGGAAGGCACTGCGAATCTCGGTGGGGCAAGGCGGGCCGAGAACACGGCGTGACGCCCGCGGCTGGCCTGGCGGCCCGTCGTGCTGGACGCACCTGGCCCGGCCGACCGGTCGAGCTTCCGAGCACGCCGTGGAACGGGTCGCCCGCTGCAGAACCAGCGGGACCTGCGCCGCGAGGGCACCCGCTAATCGGCCCGATCGCCGCAGGCCGCGGTCTTGCTCTCCCGCCCCTCCGGCGGTATCCTCGCCTTGGAAAAGCCTGGGCACGGGAAAGCGCCCGGGCTCGGTCTCCAGGGTCTTCTTGGTCGGCACTCCGCCGCGTAGATCGCCTCCGGAAAGGAGCCGCTGCGATGACCCGACGCATCGAGTTCCGCATCGCCTTCCTGGCCAGCGTGTTCGGGGCGCTTCTGCTTCCTGCCGCTCCGGCCTTCACGCAGGCTCCGCCACTGCCGCCGGAGATCCTGAACCGGCCGCTCCTGCCGTGCTCCTCTCCGCCCGGGGTGGACTCGAACGTGAACGGCGTGCTCTGGCCGGGCGGGAGGGTCCCGTACGTCTTCGACGCCAACGTCAGCGCTGCCCAGCAGACTGCCATGCTCGGCGCCATGAAGGAGTGGGAGAACGTCTCGCCAGTGCGCTTCGTGCCGCGGACGAGCGAGGCCGACTACCTCCACATCAAGAACGACCCCGCAAACGTACAACGTACAACGTACAGGCTTCTATCCGCCGTGGCGCCGCAGGCGCCTGCGGATAGAAGCCTGTACGTTGTACGTTCTACGCCCTGATGGGGACCGAGCCCTGGAAGGAACAGATCTTCGTGCAGGTTGGCGCGGCGAATGCGGCGAGCTGGATCAACTGGTACGACGCCTCAACCTGCTGCGCCAAGCTCGGCATGCGGTTGCCCACGGACTCGGAGTGGGAGTACGCCTGCCGGGCGGGGACGACCACGTGCTACCACTGGGGGGAAAACTGCCCGCCACCTGCGCCGAGGTTGCTCAACAACTACGCGTGGAACGACAATAACACTTCCCTTCCCCCTGAGCACCATCCCCACCCGGTCGGCCAGAAGCTGCCCAATGCGTTCGGACTGCATGACATCAACGGGAACGTGGACGAGTGGTGTTTGGATGAGCACAAGGGCAACTACAACCGAGTGCCGACGAATGGCGCGCCGTTGGAGACCGGACTCTGCACCGGGCGGGTCCTTCGGGGAGGATACTGGGGTGCAAGCGCCTGGTGGTTCCGTTCGTCGTCCCGGCAGTATCAGGGTTGCGTCCCGTGGGGTCGCGACTACCGCTGCGGGTTCCGCGTCGCCAGGTCGTTGCGGTAGAGCGCTTCCGCCATCCTGCCGTTGACGGACTCCCGCGCTCCCGGACGGAGGGAGCGAGGGAACCCCAAGAACGCGCCTCCCGCCGCTGAGCCCCGGGCACCACCTCGACCGCAGCCGCAGCTCGATCCGGTCGAGCACCTTCTGGACCGCCTCCAGGCGCGCCCAAGTCCGCCGCGATCGAGCAGCGCCCCGCGTCAGTTCGCCACGAACCAGTGCGTGTTCGTCACCGTCCGGACCCCGGTGTGGTCGTAGATCACCCCGGCCACGAAGATGGTGAGGCCGAGGTTCGGCGGCCAGCCACCGAGGAGGCTCACGGTCGCGGTGGCGTTGCCCCGCGCGTCCGTCGTGCCGTAGAATCCGCGGAACACCGACGGTGCCAGGTTCAGGGCCGTCAGAGCGAACAGCGGGTGGTTCACGTCGAGGTCGAGCCACTCCCCGTTCGCGAAACGAAGGCCGGGACGGCGCGCCACGCTGCACGCGAGCTGGAACGTCTGGTGGGCGTCGCCCGGTTTTCGACTCTGTACGGTGACGGTGACCGAGTGCGGCGCGGCCGGCGGCTGTTCGCACACCAAGCGGCGGCTCCCGTAGACCTCGATTCCGGAACCGAAGGACCCCGGCGGACGATGCGGCACCAGCGTGACGACCGCGTTTCCGCTGAGGTCGTACTGGAGCAGTCCAGCCGTGCCCGAGAGCCAGACGTGGTCGTCCTGCGTAACCCGGGCAGCTGTGGCATCGAACGATACCAGGGTGGTCACGACGCCCGCGCGCGACACCCGGGCCACGCACGGCGAGCCCGCGTTCTTCGCCAGGTAGTAGGGCAGGATGTAGTCGCCGGAGCGGGGATGGAGCTCGATTCCGCCGCCCCAGCTGCCCGCCGGCGGGAGCAGCCACGTCTCTCGCCCCTGGAGGTCGTTCCAGACGAGTCCCCACTCGCAGGTCGTCGGGTTGCAGCGAATGGCGGAGACGGCGAACGGCATGCCGCCCGGATCCCGGTCGATGGCCACGTCGGTGGCCGAGAAGTACTGGCACGTGAACAGCGTCGTGACGGCGCCGGTCGCCTCGTGCACGCCGAGGAAGGAGCCGAGCGACGTGGAGATCCCGGCGGCCACCCCCACCCATCGGCCGTCATGGTCGAGCTCGAACCCGCTCAGGCCGCACGCCCCTCGGACGAGGAACCTCGACGTACCGTTCGGCACGTAGCTGACGAGCTGGGTTCCGCCGGGGGGCCACACGTGCTCCCGGACGGTCACGTCGGTGTTGTTGGCCGCCATGCGCACCCAGGACGCTGGGTTCGTGCTCCGGACCAGCGACGTGAGGCTCTGCGGCGAAGCGGGGTTGAGGTACACGACGTAGCCGTTCCCACCGTAGGAGCTGGTGGCGATGAGATCGCCCTCCTGGGGCTGCGACTGCGAGGAAATCGCTGATAGCCCCGTGAGCAACACGACGAGCGCTGGCATCCGCATCGTTGCCTCCGTTCCCACCGCCGCTCACGCCGGCCCTTCCGGGCTCGAGCTCGTGACCGCGCCGGCGGTCGATCCCGCCGGCCCGACCCGCGCTCCCTTGGAACTCTCCTGGAGTATGCCGCTGCCGATCCCGCAGCGCAACCCGCGGGGCCGAGGGGCAGTCGTGGGGCGTGATAACCGCGCCGCAACTCCGGTGCGGAGTCTGCAATTCCAGACTCGCGCTCCGATCGCCGGGCCTGCGGCCAGTCGCCGCTGCGGTACGCGCGCACCACGCCCACCGCCACGCGCCACGCGCCGCGCGCCGCGAGTGCGTCCACCGCACGCTGGATCCGCGCGCGCGCCTGCTTCTTGCCGAGTCCGAGCTGCACCAGCGCTCCGGCCAGCGCCTCGACGTCGTCCTCCGACATCGCCGGGGTCGGAGGAGATGAGGAGTCTGTAATCACAGACTGGAGGGGTCGCGCTGGCAGTCTGGAATTACAGGCTTGACCCGCGAGCGACACGACCCGGGTTGATGTACGCGCACACGACCGGGGTTGAGGCGTGCACCCGTGGGGCGTCCGCAGGCACGGCGGACCGCGCATCAACCCCGGTGCGGAGTGGCTTCAGGCTGCAACTACCTTGACACTCACCGGCGGTGGACGCGGCGGGAACCGGTCTGGACTACTGCGGCTACATCGGCAGCGGGGGTGGCACCAGCAGCGACTACGGTCGTGGGCTCGTCGTGGATGCGGCCGGAAACGCGTGCGTCACGGGGTACACACCTGTCCCGCCTGTTGCTGACCGGCGGCAGGCGCCAGCAGGGAGAAAGGGCAGCAAGTGCCCGCGAGAATCCCGGCGGCGTTGAAAGGGGGGATTGGCGAGCTGGTTCGCCTTCATCGGACAAGCCTCTCCGGCTTGCCGCTCCGAGGGCCGCGCCGTCAGCGCTTTGCACAGATCTTTCACAATCGCCCTGATCGGCCTGCCAAAACAGAAAGAGCGGACAAGCACAAGTGTCTGTCCGCTCTTGCTTTATCTCTGGTAGCGGGGGCAGGACTCGAACCTGCGACCTCCGGGTTATGAGCCCGACGAGCTGCCAACTGCTCCACCCCGCGGTCTTTTGGGCGAGGGAACAATACTGCAGGATCCCGGCCGCTGGCAAGGGGGTCGTCGGAATTGCGGCGTTTCGCAGCGCAGGAAGCGGCTTGGCCCACGCCGGCTCCGGGGCGGCCGCCGCATTTCCAGCGCTCGGCGACCGGGCGGACTCGCCCGCGGGCCGTCGCACCCGCCCCCGTCAGTTCACCGGCGCCGCCGTATCGGTGACCGGCTTGCTCTCCCCCGCCGGCTTGTCCTCCTCCTTCGCCGGCGGCTCCTCCGCAGCTGGCGGCGGGGCGAGCGCCTTGCGGATCCCCTCGACCTCGGCCTTGAGCCACCGCGGCGCCTTCTTCTCGAAGGCATCCTGGGGGAGCTTCCCGAGGAGCTCCCCGATGCGGTCCCGGTTGTCCTTCGGATCCTGCTGCAGGAGCGCCAGCGCGTAGCCGACCAGGTACTCCCAGTAGAGCGAATCCGCCGCGCCGACCTCGCCGTTGTAGAGGTTCTTGAAGAGGCTCGCCGCGTCCTTCTTCTTCAGACGCACCTGCACCCAGGCGCCGAGGACATTCCACTCGCGCTGCACCTTCTTGTCGTTGTTCGGCGGCCGGTTGCTGCTCAGGAACTCCGCCAGCTTCTCGGCCATCGCCGCCCCGCTCTCGTGCAGGATGCGCGCCTCGAGCAGCATCAGCTCGGCATCGTCGGGCTGGGTGCGCCGGAGCGCCTCGAGCTCGGCCAGCGCGACCTCGAGGCTCTTCGAATCCTCGCTGGCCATCAGCGCCCGGATGTAGACGATGTTGAGCTCCGTCCGGTACTCCCGCGGCTGCTCGTTGAGCAGCTTTGCCCGGGCCGCATCCTTGCTCAGCGCCTGGTATGCCGTCACCACGGTGCCGTACATGCCGTCGCCCAGCAGCTGCGCGCAGATCGAGAGAGCGCGCTTCACGTCCGAGATCGCGATCTTCACCAGCGCGTCCCCCACGCGCCCATTGAGTTCCGGCCGGCCGAGCCGGGCCAGCGGGATCAGGTCCGAGACCGCCGCCACGTGGCCGAGCTCGCCGAGCGACGTCGCGATCGCCGCCGCCAGCCGCGGTTCCGCACCGCCCGAGGTCCGCTTGAGCCGCTGGTGAAGCGCGGCTCCGGCCCGCGCCACGTTCTCCTTGCCCTGGGCATAGCCGAGGTTCTCGGCGCAAATGACCAGCACCTTCTCGTCCGTGTCGCGCTCGAGCTGCGCCTCCAGCGCACCGATCACGTTGGGGTGCTTGGTAATGACGTTGCCGAGCTCGCTCGCGAACCGCCGGCGCACCATCTCCGTCGTGTCCCCCCGGGCGAGGATATCCGAGAGTGCCTGGATCGCTTCGTCCGGGGCCACCTGGAGGTAGACGGTCGCCGCTGCAAACCGGACCTCGTCGTTCGCCTCCTTCTCCGTGAGCCGCCTGAGCAGCGGCACCGACTCCGCCTGGCGGAACGCGCCCAGCGCGTTGATGAGCGCCACGCGGAACCCGGCCGCCTTCGCGTCGGCGCCCTCGAGCAGCGTCTGGAGGCGGCGCGCCGTCTCGACATCCTTCACGTCGGCGAAGTCCACGAGCGCGCGCACGGCAAGGATCTGCATCCGATCCGTGCCCTCCTTGCCGAGCACGGAGAGCCGCTCGCGAAGCTCGCGCGCGATCGGCTGGTCGCCGAGTTCGGGCTTGGCGAGCTTGCCCACCGCGCCGAGCCCGCCCTCCACGACCAGCTCCTTATGGTGGTCGAGCAGCCGGATCAGCATCGGCAACGCCTTGGCCTGCACCCGCTTGCGTTCTTCCTCGTCGGTCATCCCGCTGTAGAGCGCGCCGAGCTGGAGCGCCGCCTCGACGGTCACGTTCGGATGGGGCGTGGCCAGGAACCACCCCAGCCGCTCGATCTCCTTCTCGCCGAGTGCGGTCACCGTGCTCTTCAGCTCGCGGATGAGCATCTCGGAGGTCTCCTTGAACACGGCCCGGCCGTTCTTTTCGAGGAGCCTCTCCCGCGTCATGCCCTCCTCGAGCATCCCTTCCGCCCACTGCCTCCAGCGCGCCGCATCGGTCCCGAAGCGCGGATCCTGCGTGATCTCCTCCAGCGCGTCTGCAACGCGCATGCGCGTCTCGCGGTCCAGGTCGCGCTCGAGCAATCCGATGAGCGGGCGGATGTCCTCGACGCGCTTGAGCATGCGGGCGAGCTGCACGCCGCCGCGCAGCTCGGCGAGGTTCTCGCGCCGGGGCGCGCGCAACCGCCGCTCCACCTGCGCGAGGCACGCCTCGCCGGACCGCGAACCCGGCCTGAGCCACTCCTGGCGCACCAGTTTCTCGGCGGCATCCGCGAGCTCCGGCGAACCGTCGCCGAGAATCACGAGCACGCCCGGCACCACATCGCTCCAGGCGATGTTCCGTGCCGCCATCGCCTTGAGGAGCGCAATCGCGGGGGTCCCCTTGCCCCGCAGCAGCTCGTCCACGAGGTCACCGGCGTTCTTGCGATCGGGATGACTCAGAATGTCGAGCGCGGGAATCGTGGTCTCGGCAAGGTCCTTGGCCTCGAGGATCTGCTTCTTCAGCGTGCCGAGGTCGACCGGGCGGGGGACGGCCTCGTCCTGCGCGGCAACCGGCCGGTCGAGCACGAGCCCCAGACAAACCAGCAGCGCACCTGCGGCAAGGCACGTGCGCCGCCAGGTCATGCGAGTAGCTCCTTCACCGCAAGCGCCGAACGCCGCGGATCTCAAGGAGTCCGCGGGCATCCGGCTCGGGATGCGACCAGCCCATGCGGGAACGTCGGTCCAAGCCAACCGCCTGCAACTGTATCATTGTAGGAGAATCGGCGCACTCTTCAACGCGCGGCCAGGAAAACGATCGCGAATCCCGACCGATTCGAGCGTCCGGTCCCCCTCGAACGGGCCGAACGACGGCGGCCGCCAACCCGGGCCGTCCACCCTCGACGACCCGCGCATGCGAGCGCCCGCGAAGGAGCCGGCGCCCGGCGCAGCATCCCGCCGTCGGTACCTGTTTCTTCGGAACCTGCCGCGCAGCGATTGAGCCGTTCCGTCCGCCGCGCCCGGAATGACCCGGAATGACCCGCCGCTCCCCCGGTCAGGCCGCGGGGCTACCCGGCGTCGGCCAGCAGGCGGTCGAGCTCCGCCACCCGGCCCGGGTCGAGGCCGCGCGCGGCGGCCAGCTCCAGGCATGCCCGACCCAGCGCCCGGTAGAAGTCCGCCGCGTCGGGACGCCCCGACTCCGCCAGCGCCGCCAGGTGGCGCCGCACGGTGTCGACGTCGCCGCGGACCACGGGACCCGTCAGGGCCTGCGCCGCGCTCCCCCGGCCGAGGTTCTCGAGCGTGCTCCGCATCAGCGGCAGGAGCGCTCCGAGCGCCTCCTCCGGAGCCACACCCGCCGCGGCGAGAAGCCGCTCCGCCTGCCCGGCCAGCGCCACCAGACCGTTGGAAGCCACGACGGCGGCGGCATGGTAGAGAACCCGTCCTGCGGCCGGCACCCGGAGGAGCCGCCCACCGAGCTCCCGGACCAGCCGCTCGCCCAGCGCCATCGCCTCGACGTCCCCGTCCCCCGTCCAGCGCACGCCGGTCAGACACTCGGCTCCCCGTGCCGGGTCGGCGAAGGTCTGCAGCGGGTGGAGCGTCCCGGCGCGAGCCCCGGCGGCGGCCAGCGGGGCGAGCACGACCGCGGTGAGCGCGCCCGACGTGTGGAAGACGATCTTCCCGGCCACCGACGGCCCTGCCGCAAGGGCCGCAGCCAGCGGGGCAAGCGCGTCGTCGGGCACGGTCAGGAAGACCACGCCGGCGGCGGCGAGTGCCGCCGCGGCGTCGGGCGCAACCGGCACTCCTCCGAGGCGATCCGCGAGCGCCCGCGCCGCGGCCCGATCGCGGTCGCAGACGGCAACCACCCTCCAGCCTGCCCCGGCGAGGGCCCGCGCCAGCACCGACCCAAGCCGGCCGGCGCCGACGATGGCGACGGTCGGGTCGCGCGCAACCGAACCGTCAGAGGGGGTCATGGTCGCCATGATGGCCGCACCCGGCCCGACCGCAACCGGCCGCCGCGACCCTGTGCTCGCCGGCCGCCGATCGCCCGCAACGCGCCGCGGCGCACCTCAGTCCTCGCCCTCGTCGAAGCCCGGAGGAGCCGCTCTCGCGCCCCCCTGCGCGGCGGCCCTGCGCTTGGCGTCCTCGAAAGCGCCCAGGATGATCTTCTCCAGCGTCTCGCGGCTGTCGGAGTTGATCGGGTGCACGATGTCGGCGTGCAGCCGGGCCGCGCTCCGCTCCCCGCGGTCGGCCGCCGGCAGGCGCGCCCCGCAGTCGTTGCAGAACCGGGCGGTCAGGTGGTTCTTCGCACCGCATTTCGGGCAGCGATCCATGACCCGACGGCTCGGCATAGCGACGAAGGTGCCCGAGGCGGTGTCGATGATCTTGATGTCGTGGACGACGAGGCTGTCGTCGAGGGTGACCCGGCAGTAGGCCTTGAGCTTGTTCTTCGGATCCTCGGTGAGCCGCACCTGAACGTCGGTGACCTTCATCGATCGTCGCCTCCCCGGCCCGGATCGGCCGTCGCAGGTTCCGCCCGCGCCGCGAGCAGACCTCACTCCGGCGAACCGGCCCGGTAGCTCGAGACCGCGCGGACGGTCTCGACCCCGGGCACGCCGCGCAGCGCCGCGGCGAGCCGCCGGCCGGCCGCCGGACCGCCCGGGCAGTA
This sequence comes from Planctomycetota bacterium, assembly GCA_016935485.1. Taxonomy (GTDB): domain Bacteria; phylum Planctomycetota; class JAFGQW01; order JAFGQW01; family JAFGQW01; genus JAFGQW01. The sequence continues at coordinate 11,157 of JAFGQW010000060.1, forward strand.
CGTGAACAGCCCGGCCCCGCTGCCGGTCACGTGGAACTCCTGCCCGCCCTTCTCGCCCAGTCGCCGCCCGATCGCCGCCAGCTCCGGGTGACGGCCCAGCACCACCTCGGCCAGCCGATTGAACGGCCCGCCTCTCGCCCCCGGCCCGAGGACGCGATCCACGTCCCCCTCGGCCAGGGACCGCGCGAATACGGTAACGTTGCGCCGGGACGCTGTCAAGGCCAGCCTGCGGTCGGCGAACACCGCCGCGGTGGAGATGCGCAGCGCGGGAACGGCGAGCACGAAGGTCAGGCGAGGCACGCCCGGAATCGGGGTGACGCGCTCGCCGATGCCCTCGCAGAGCGCCGTGCCCCCGGTGAGGAAGAACGGGACGTCGGCGCCGAGGCGCGCGGCCAGCCGGTTCATCTCCTGCGGCGGCAGAGCGGTGCCGGTCAGGCGCGAGACCGCGCGAAGCACGGCGGCGGCATCGCTGCTTCCGCCCCCCAAGCCCGCCTGGGCCGGAATGCGCTTGAGGAGCTCGAGCTCGACGCGATACGACGGGTCGGCGGGAAGGAGCAGGGCGGCGGCCCGGTAAGCCAGATTCTCCTCGGGCGTGCCGGTGACGGGCGGATCGCACCGGAGCGACACCGCGGGCTCGCCCCGCCGCCGGCCGGGCACGAGCCGCACGGTCACGTCATCGACGAGGTCGATCGCGTGCATGACGGTGGCGAGCCCGTGGTAGCCGTCCGGCCGGCGCCCGAGCACCTCGAGGAAGAGGTTCAGCTTGGCCGGCGCCGCGAGCCGGAGGGAGGAGGCCCGCTGCGCCGCGCCGCTCACGCCGTCGCCTCCTCCAGCACGACGTTGTCGATCAGGCGCACCCCGCCCACGAAGGCCGCCACCGCCAGCAGCGCGCGTCCCCGGACCGTCGTGATCGGGCAGATGCGCTCGGCGTCGACCACGTCGCAGTACTGCACCTCGACTCCCGCCGTGGACTCCATCACGGCGCGGGCCGCCGCCGCCAGCCGCTCCGCCTCGCGCTCGCCGGCGGCAAACGCCGCCGCCGCCGCCGCGAGCCCGCGGTGAAGTGCGCGCGCCCGCCGGCGCGCCTCGCGATCGAGCCTCTGGTTGCGCGAGCTCATGGCCAGCCCGTCCGCCTCGCGCACCGTGGGCAAGACCACGACCTCCACGCCCAGGTTCAGATCGACCGCCATCCGGCGGATCAACGCCGCCTGCTGGTAGTCCTTGGCGCCGAAGTAAGCCCGGTCCGGATGGACGATGTGGAAGAGCTTGGCGACGACGGTGGTCACGCCCCGGAAGTGCCCGGGCCGGAAGCGGCCGCACAGCTCGTCGGCGAGCCCCGTCACCTCGACCCGGGTCGCAAAGCCGGCGGGATACAGCTCGGCCGGACTCGGCGTGAAGACCAGCTCGGTCGCCGCCGATTCGAGCTTCCGGAGATCGCCCGCGAGGTCGCGCGGATAGGTGGCGAGATCCTCGCCGGGCCCGAACTGCAGCGGGTTGACGAAGATGCTCGCCACCGCGGCCTCCCCGGCGGCGACCGCGGCCGCGACGAGCGACAGGTGGCCGGCGTGGAGCGCGCCCATCGTCGGGACGAAGCCGATGCGGCGCCCACGTGCGCGGACCGCCGCCACGGCGGCGGTGGTCTCGGCAAGGGTCGACACGACTTGCATCACGCGCTCTTCGCCCGGGCGAGCAGCCGCGCCACGGTTTGCCCGGCGCCGGGCACGACGACCGCGGGAGCGATCTCGGCCAGCGGCCCGAGCACGAACAGGCGCTCGGCCAGCCGGGGATGAGGCACCCGGAGGTCCGCCTCGTCGATAACGTAGTCACCGTAGAGAAGCAGATCAAGATCGAGGATCCGGGGCTCCCACCGCCGCGCGCGCACCCGACCCAGCGCGGTCTCGGTGGCGAGCAGGAGCTCGAGCAGCGCGCGCGCGGAGAGCGTGGTATCCGCCTGGAACGCGCCGTTCAGGAACGGCGGGCCGGTCGCCCCCACCGCCGTCGTCTCGATCAGCCGGCTCATCGCTCGGACCGTCACCCCGGGCTGCGCGCCGACGCGCGCGATGCCCGCGCGGATCGCGCCCTCGCGATCCCCCAGGCTCGAGCCGACCGCGACGTAGGCCGTCACCACCCCGGCCACGGCAGATCTCCTCCCGAACGCAGGCTTCACCCCCGGCGCTTGGCGGCGTCACGCCGGCGGCGCGCGCGCCTCTTCTTCCTCGCCGGCCCCACCGCCGGTGCCGCCCTCGCCCTCCTCCTCTTCCGCTTCCTCTTCCTCGGTCGCGAACCGGTCGATGTCCCGGCGCCAGGGGCCCGGTACGACCAGCGCCGCCAGCGAGCCCGCCACGTAGCCGCAGAACGCCACCGCGAGGAACACCTCGGTCAGGAAGGCGGCGAGAACCAGGAGGAAGACCAGCATGATCACGTAGAGGAACGGCCGGCGCCCGCGGGTGAGTCGGTTCACGAGATGCGTGAAGGGCAGGCGGCTGATCATGAGCAGCCCCAGCAGCACGGCCACGACGGGTAGCGCGTTCAGGATCCAGGCGGAGGCCCAGGTGCAGGCCGACTTGCCGAACACGGCCGCCAGCGTCTCGTTGCGCAGCAGGTCGTAGTGGAGCAGCACGAGCGAGGCCACCACGCCGGCCGCCGCCGGCGTCGGCAGGCCGCGGAAGTAGTGCCGGGGACCGATCCGGCCCGACAGGTTCTCGACGTTGTACCGCGCCAGCCGGAGGATCGCGCAGGCGACGAACAGCACGCTGAACCACAGCGCGATGCGCGGGCGGGTCGCGAACAGGTTCGGCGCGTCCAGCTGCACGATGACCTTGACGAGGAAGGCGGGAGTCGCCCCGAAGGTGATCACGTCGCACAGACTGTCCAGCTCGGCGCCGAAGCTCGAATCCGTCCGCGTGATCCGGGCGATCCGGCCGTCCAGCGCATCGAAGACCATGGCCAGGAACACCAGCCACGCCGCGCGCTGGATCAGCACGGCCGGGGCGATCGACGGGTCGCGGCCGAATCCGCCCACCGCGTCCGCCACGTAGGCCATGGCGAGGAACCCGCAGAACGCGTTGCCCAGGGTGAGCAGGGTGGGCAGGACCGAGATGGTGCGGACGATACGCTTCTTCACGGGGCGCCTTCTCGGGACTCGCTTCTTCGACATGCGCGCTCCCGGCATGGCCCGGCGCCGCCCGGCTCAGGCGAGGGTCGGAGTCGCCGGCGCCGCCGGCGCGGGCCGGGGCGCCGCCGGCACGGGCTCGAGATAACCGATGATCGATTTCCCGGCGCGCACCCGATCCCCGACGCGGACCGCCGGCTCGAAGCCCGCCGCCACGGCAACGTAGAACTCCGTCCGCGAGCCGAGCTTGATCATGCCGATGTCCTGGCCGCGCGCGACCACGGCCCGCGGCGCCAGCGGGCACAC
>JAFGQW010000005.1 GCA_016935485.1 Planctomycetota bacterium
CCGTGCAAGGTTCCCGACGAAGCCTTCGATGCGATCGACATCCGGATTCTCGAGAGACCGGCGCGGATCGGCAACATCAAGGTGCACTTTGCGGACGGAACCGCGGCGGTATTCTGGAGCGACCAGGCGCAGGCGCTCGAGCCCGGCGAGCATCGGGTCGGCTCCTTCGAGAGCAAACGCAGGATCCTCCGCTTCGATCTCAGAAGCCAGGGCGAGGACGGTTTCTACTCCCGGCAGACGATTGTCGGGGTGTCCCACGGCGGCTGAAGCAGGCACGCCGACGCCGCATGCGCTCGCCCGCGCGGCAGGCGGCAGCCCGCAACGAGCGCGGAAGGACGCCGGGGAAATGCCCAAAGAAAATGGGTTTCCCTGGTCGATGAGATGTGTTAGACTGCCTCGTAGACCGGTCAACCCGGTAGGCGCGGGTTGTGGGCAACCCGCCACGCGTCGCATTCCCTGACGACGAGCCGGCGGAAAAACCCGAAGGCGGTGCGCTGGAAAAATACTTGCGCGGCGACCGACGGACGCTATCGTTGTCAGAGTTGGCGCGATCGAGGGGTTTGTGATCGTTTCCGGTTCCTCCGTTCCGAGAAAGAGAACCGTTCCCCTCCCGAAGACACTTGAACGGGCAATCGCCGATTGATCCTGCCGCCACGCCCGTTGCGAGCGAGGGGAAGAAGCTGTCCGCGGGCCGGAGCCGAGAGCTCGCGGCCCGCACTCCGGTTTCCGGGCCGCGATCGTGCGGACCGGCGTTCAAGCCGTCGATGCCGTGGACCCCGCCACGGGCCAGAACCGTGCGGGGCGGGTCCCCATCGGGTTGATGGGTGTACCCCGAGGCAAGAGACCGAAACACGAGTTTCCCTGCGGAGACTCCGGGCGGGCCGCGCGTGGCGCCGGTCGGCGCGAGAATCGCGGCCGGACACCCATAGCCGGTGCGCCGGATGCCTTGCCATTCGGCGCGCCCTGAGTGCGGAGGTGCACGCGCACTTCCTGGTTGCCTCCGGACAGTGGACCTTGTACAGGAGCAACGCGAATCCCGTGACCAGATCACGCCCCCACCCGAACGGATCCCATTCCGGCAACCGGAAAGCAAGCGGATCCCGTCCCAGGAAGGGCCCTCGGCGCAACAAGAGCGGGCAGGCGCGCCGTGGCGGCTACCCGGGCGGCAACACAGGCGGCTACCCGGGCGGCAACACAGGCGGCAACACAGGCAGCCCGCACGACGGCCGGCTGGTCGGCTCGCACCCGAACGCGCCGGGGGGCCGGCGGCCGGGCGGCCCGCGCGGCCGCGGCAAGAAGAAGCGCAGGAACTTCGGGCCCGCCCAGCGCAACGAGCGCCCGGCACGCCTGAACGACCAGCACATCGAGGTGACCGGCCCGCTGGAGACGGTCGAAGGGGTGCTGGAGTTTCTGCCGGAGGGGTTCGGCTTCCTCAGGCGCCTCGAGAACGACTACCAGCCCGCCGACGACGACGTGTTCGTGCCGGCGGCGCTGATCCGCACCCAGGAGCTCCGCGAAGGCTCGACGATCCGGGGCCAGGCGGGGCCTGGCCGCAGTCCGACGCGCAGCCGCATTCTCACCACGGTCGAACTCGCCGACGGCGTCGGCCTGGCCGAGTACCACGACCGCATTCCGTTCAGTCGGCTGACCAGCATCGACCCCAATGAACGGCTGCGGATCGACGAGAGCGGCGACGCGAGCATGCGGATCCTCGATCTCGTCACCCCCGTCGGCAAGGGGCAGCGCGGTCTCATCGTCGCCGCGCCGCGCACCGGCAAGACGATCCTGCTACAGAAGCTCGCCCAGAGCATCGCCAAGGTCCATCCTGAAGTGCACCTGATGATCGTGCTGATCGACGAGCGCCCGGAAGAGGTCACCGAGATGCGGCGCTCGACGGTCGCGGAGGTCATCGCTTCCTCCAGCGATCAGATGAGCCACAAGCACGTCCGGGTGGCCGAGATCGTGCTGGAGCGGGCGCGCCGGCTGGTCGAGGGGGGCACCGACGTCGTGATCCTGCTGGACAGCCTGACCCGCATGGCACGCGCGTACAACATCGAGAACCGTGGCAGCGGACGCACGCTCTCGGGCGGTCTCGACGCCAAGACCATGCAGAAGCCGCGCGAGTTCTTCGGCGCCGCGCGCAACGCCGAGGAAGGCGGCAGCCTGACCATTCTTGCCACCGCGCTCATCGACACCGGCAGCCGCATGGACCAGGTGATCTTCGAGGAGTTCAAGGGTACCGGCAACATGGAGGTCGTGCTCCACCGGCCGCTCGCCGACCGCCGCGTCTGGCCGGCCATCGACATCCACAAGTCCGGCACCCGCAAGGAAGAGAAGCTGCGCTCGCCGGAGACGCAGGCGCAGGTGAACCTGCTGCGGCGCATCCTCGCCGAGCGCAAGGTCGAGGGCGCCATGGAGGCGCTGCTGGGCAAGATCGTCAAGACCGAGGACAACCGGTCCTTCCTGAACATCCTGACCACAGCGCGCTAGGACTACGGCGAACATCGCCGGGCTGGTGCGACCGGCTCGCGCCGAGCGCCCGCGCCGGGCGCAACGGGCCGTGTTGTCCAGGAGATCGCCCGGGCGAGGCAGCACACGCGCCATGACCGCTCTCCGCAAGAATGGCCGCGAGATCCACGTCGGCTACTCCACGAACGTGCACCGCTCGGAGAGCCTCGCGAATGTCGCCGCCTTCCTGGACGGAACGAGCGTCGAGGTGCGGCGTCGCGTCCTGCCCGGCGGCGGCCGCTTGGGTCTCGATCTCCGGCTCGGCGCGGCGCTGGTGCGCGAGCTGACCGCGGACCTCGCCCGGGTGCCGGAGCTTGCGGCCGACCTCGACGCGCGCGGGCTGTACGTCTTCGGGGTGAACGGCTTCCCGCTCGGCGACTTCCAGGCGGCCGTGGTGAAGGACGACGCCTACCGCCCCGACTGGTCCGAGCCGGCCCGCCTGGAGGCGACCGAGGCGATGGGCGAGATCCTCGCCCGGCTGCTGCCCGAAGACGGAGAGGGCGCGGTGAGCACCGTGGCCGGCGGCTACCGGCCTTGCGGCGACGACGCCACGAAGCGCGACGCCATGGCCGCGGCCATGGTTCGGGCGGCGACAGCCTTCGCGCGGCTTCGCGAGGAGACCGGGCGCACCGTGGCGCTCGCGCCCGAGCCGGAGCCCGACACGACGATGGACGACGCTCAGTCCGTGCGCCGGTTCTACCGCGACCACCTGCGGCCGGCCGCGCGGCGGCTCGGTCCGCGGGCCGACGAGATCCTCCACCGCCACCTTCCCGTGTGCCTCGACGCGTGCCATCTCAGCGTCGGTTTCGAGGAGCCCGCCGCCACGATCGCCGCACTCGAGGCGGACGGGATCCGCGTGGGCAAGGCGAACATCTCGTGCTGCCCTACCGTGCGCGATCCGGCCCGCAACCCCGCCGGCCGCCGTTTCCTCACCGCGCTGGACGAGCCCCGGTTCCTGCACCAGACCCGCGGGCGAGACGCCGGCGGCAGGGTGCGGCTGCGGCTTGCCGATCTCGGCGCCTTCCGGGAGCTCGGCGCGGAGGAGCTTGCCGACCTCGCCGAGATCCGGAGCCACTTCCATGTGCCGCTCTTCGGTCTGGTGGGGCACGGGTTCGCCACCACGCGCGACGAGACCGCCGCGTTCCTCGCCGCACTGCTCGAGCGCAGCGATGCCGCGGCAATGGGGCTGGCCGTGGAGACTTATACGTGGCACGTATTCGCTCACACTCCGCTCGGCCGCACGGTGGGAAGCGACCTGGTGCAGGGACTCACGCGCGAGATCGGCTGGACGCTCGAGACGGTCGAGCGGCTGGGCTGGACTCGCGCGGCGACGGGAGCGTGAAGCGATGGACCTCGAGGATCGTATCATCCTGGTCACCGGCGGCGGCAAGCGGCTAGGCCGGGCGATCGCGCTCAAGCTCGGCCGTGCCGGCGCCTGGATCGCCGTGCACCACCATGCTTCCGGAGCCGGAGCTCGTGCGGTCGTGGCAGCACTGGAAGGACGCGGCCGCACCTACCGGGCCGATCTCCGGAGTGTGCCGGAGACGCAAGCGCTGGTGGCGGCAGTGCTCGCGGACCGCGGCCGCCTGGACGGCCTGGTGCTGAATGCGGCCGATTTCCCGCGCACTCCGTTCGGCACGGTGACCGAGCGGGACTGGGACGACGTGTTCGCACTGAACCTGAAGGCGCCGTTCTTTCTCGTGCAGTCCGCCGCGCCTGCTCTCAAATCGAGCCGCGGTGCCGCGGTGCTGATCGGCGACGTCTCGGCCCGCAATCCCTGGGTCGAGTTCCTGCCCTACTGCCTCACCAAGACGGGCATCGCCGCCCTCACCCTCGGGCTCGCCAAGGCGCTCGCCCCCGAGGCCCGGGCCAACGCCGTGGCCCCCGGCCCGGTGCTGCCTCCCGCACGGCGCGATGCCGCCGAGCGCGCGCGCCTGATCCGGTCCACCCTGCTCAGGAGAATCGGCCGGCCGGCGGACGTCGCCCGCGCGGTGCGCTACCTCCTCGAAGCCGACTACGTGACCGGACAAGTTCTCGCCGTGGACGGCGGCCAGACCATTCGCCCGGACCGGGATTGACGCGGCGGCCCTGGTCGTTCCGGCGGGCGCCTGGCTGAGCCCGAACCGGACCGGCGTGCCGAACCCGCTCGACACGTTTTACTTCGACTTCCAGAAGCCCTACCAGTACCTGGGCGGCGACCTCGTGGTCTTCATCACCCACGACGGCAGCGACCAGACCACGGCAACCTACATGGACTACGTGGCTCCCGCGACCGTGGGCGGCTGGGGAGGCTATGGGACCGGCTACAACGCCACCACGGCATCCTACACGACCTACTTCCACGTCATGCGCTTTCAATGGGGCTACGGCTCGATGGCCTGCACGGGCACCGGCGGGCGCACGCCGTTCATGATCGCCAGCAACGATCTCGTGCCACCCGTCCCCCCGCCGGGCACCGTGAACTTCGCCATCACCAATGCGCTCGGGGGCGCCACGGGGTTCATCGTCGTGGGCTTCTACGCCGTGAAGATCCCGCTCCCGAACGGCTGCGAGCTCCTCGTGGCACCGATCCTCGCCACGCTGCCCTTCGCGCTCTCCAGCTCGGGACGCTTCGATCTCAACATCCCCTTCCCTGCGGCGGTCATGGGCGCAGTCACGGCGCAGGCCGCCGTCTTCGATCCCGGTGCCAAGGGAGGGTACGTGGGGACCAACGGCATCACGTTCACGTTCAAGCCCTGATGGGCGCAGCCTGACGCTGCGCTTCTTGGTGTGACGTCAAGGCAGGACCCTCGCCGGACGACCGGCGGGGGTCATCTTTCCGAAATCGGGGGTCAGACCCCGTTCCGAAGCGGAACGGCGTCAGACCCCAGTCGGCCTCGCCGCGGGCGCAACCCGCCCACGCCGCCCGATCGCGGATCGAAGTGAGACGCCTCCTCGCGAAGCGAGGTCTTCCCGGGATCGCCAAGTCCGCTACTACTCGACCGCCCGGCTGATCTCTTCCTCCGTTCCCGGCCTGTTTACTTTCTGCCGCCGCGATGGTAGCTTCGAATCGTGGAGCCGAACGGGAGGAATGACGGCGGCTGAGAGGTCCAGGAGAGCAAGCCGACGTTCCCGGTCCGTGGCGGTGCCACGGTTCGAGAGGTGGTCAACCGGGCGCGAACTGCGCCGATCATATGTTGATGTCACACTCCGAGGAAATGCACCGTCCCTTTTCCTCGGGCCGGAGATGCGGACGGGCTCTCGTTGAAGGAGGTTGCTTGTGATGAAGAGATTCCTGTTTGCGCTCCTGGCCCTGGCGCTGCTGATTCCGCTCGCCGGGGCGCAGAGCTACCACAACCCGGTCTATCTCGTCGGAGGGTATGGGACGACGTCCACCTATACCTACTACCCGACCGCCATCTTCCTGTACGACAAGACCGGAGCGGCGCCGACCATCAGCAAGCTGTGCGATCTGCCGACACCCACCTACACGATGCGGTATCCGTCGCTCTACATGGACTACGACAACAAGAACCTGCTCATGTGCTCGAGTGGCACGTCCACGGCGGGTTACGCGTGGAGCAACTCCCTGCTGCACTACGACGTGGCCGCAAAGACCTGGACCTCGCTCTGGAACGGCCAGCGCGTGAGCGAACACGCGGGACCCGGCTCCTACAAGTACTCCTATCCCTATTCGTACGCCAACCCCTTCGTCGATCAGAACGGCGACACCCTGTTCGGAGTCTACGGGTACGAGTACGTGACGTCCCCCTCCACGCTTGCCAGCAACTACTACGCCATCTTCAAGTACGATCGGACGACGGCGAGCGTCCGCACGATCGTCGACACGGTCCAGGCCGGCTTCATCGAGTACTGGGAACAGATCGACAGGGACATCGACAGCGGCAAGATCCTGGTCGCGGGCGGGCGGTCCCAGACATCACCGAACACGATGCGGTATGCCGTCCACACGTTCAACCCCGAGGACGGCTACAATCCCGCCAATCATGGCTTCTGGAACGACGGCTCGGTCTACGGCTGGTACAACTACAGCCGGGGGGTCGAGCAGAACCTGAAGAACGGCTACCTCGAGAGGCCGTATTACACCGGCCTGTACGTCTATCAGCTGCAGCCGGGATCGGGCGGCTACACGACCATCTCGACCGTTCCCAATACCGGCTTCCCCAACACCACGGTATACGGCTACAGCGGGAAGTACGACCTGCAGACCGCGGCCAAGCCGCGCTACCTGCTGAACACCTACTACAGCAGCACCGGGGCGTGGCTCATGGAGTACGACGTGAACACGTGGTCGTTCACGGGGTTCGATCTGCTCATGAACAAGACCACGCATCCGGAGTACAACTACTTCTACAACTACAACTTCGAGTTCTACCAGGGCCGCCACCTCCAGACCGTACGCGATCTCAAGACCCCGAACAAGTGGGACATCCTGATCAGCATCCCGCACCTGCCGAAGATGCCCTACGTGCTTGCGGCAGGAGCGTCGGGCGTGCGGCCGGGCATGGCGCTGCCGGACGGCCGGACCATCAACCTCTGCCTCGACCCGGTGGTCTGGATGACGGCCAGCAACCTGGTCCCGGGCATCTGGAACATCGGACCGGGGATGCTGGACGGCAACGGTGAAGCCAAGGGCAGCCTCGATCTGAGCAAGTTCAAGATCCCGAGCACCGGTATCGGCCAGCCGATCTGGATCGCGGTCGCCGTGCTCGATCCCAAGGCGCCCTGCGGCATCGCGTACCTGCCGGACACCTACGTCATGCGCCTCTAGTTTCGTTTCGCCTCTGTGGGTCATTCACGCCCCCTGGCCCTCGGGCCGGGGGGCTTTTCTTTGCCCCGCCGGTGCACCCCGCGGGCGCTTTTCGCCCGCGCCACCTCAGCGCGCGCCCTTCGCGCGCGTCAACCCGCACGCTCACTCGCACTCCCACGGTCACCCGCACCCCCGCGCGTGAGGTGCGGCACAACCGAGGGCGGGCAAGGCAGCAGTCTCCAGCGTGGCGAAGATGGGAGCGGGCCGGCTGAACACGTGACCGCAATCTGTCGTCTCGCTGTCTGCGGAATCGAAGTGAGACGACTCGCCACGAAGCACGAATGCAGAGAGCAACCTGCCAGGTCCGATTCCATCCTGCCGGGCGGAGGGCGCACACGCTCTGTGCCGCAACACGCGCGCGTCTCCGCCAGTGACAAGGATCGCCTTAAACCTCTTCGCAAAAGCAGCTTCTGCTGTGGCATCTCGATTCTGGTTGCCGGGCAGCCCCGCCGCCGAACCGCGTGCGGCAACGCCGCCACCGCGGCCGCAGCCGCAACGGCGGCGGCGGCACGCTCCGCAGGCTCCACGGAGTCAGCGCACGAGCAGGTCGGGTTGAACTGTGGCCGGAGCCCGCGATTCCGTCTGTAACCCGTTTACTGCCGGGCCCGAGTATGGTAGTCTCGTTCCGTAGGATCCAACGAGAGAGGCAACACCGGCTGGGACCGAGAAGATGGAATCAGGCTCTTCCTGCTATTCCCTGCAGCAGGGAAGATGCGGCCAGCCCGGTGCAGAAGTGGACCTGTCGGTCGTCGTGAAGGGGTCCGTTCGAGCGCATCGACTCCGTCATTTGTCATCCCCGGCAGCATCCTCCACGACTGTCGTTCGCACGCCACCGGCCTCTGCAGTCTCGCCGGGCGCTCACCGGTTGCACCGAAGCGTGCCAATCGCACCTTGATGTGGAACTCCGGGGAGAAGCTCCGTCCCTTCTTCCCGGCCTGGAAGGAAGGGCGGGCTCTCTTCTCAAGGAGGTGTTTCATCATGAGGACATTCCTGTTCGCGCTCCTGGCCCTGGCGCTGCTGATTCCGCTCGCCCCGGCCCAGAGCTACCACAACCCGGTGTATCTCGTCGGAGGGTATGGGACGTCGTCCACCTATACCTACTACCCGACCGCCATCTTCCTCTACGACAAGACCGGATCGGTGCCGACCATCAGCAAGCTGTGCGATCTGCCGAAGCCCACGTACAGTTCGCAGTATTCGTCGCTCTGCATGGACTACGACAACAAGAACCTGCTGATGAGCAACAGCGGCACGAGCAGCTCGATCTACCCCTGGAGCAACACGTTGCTGCACTACGACCTGGCCACGAAGACCTGGACGTCTTTGTGGAATGGCCAGAGAGTCAGCGAGCATGCCGGTCCGGGCTCCTACAAGTACTCCTACCCGTACCGGAACCCGTTCGTAGACCAGAACGGCGATGTGCTCTTCTCGATCTACGAGTACGATCGCCACACCTCGCCGACGACGACCTACTACTACACCCGGGCCGTCTACAAGTACGATCGGGCCACGGCCGCGGTGTCCACGGTCATGACCAGCGTCCAGATGGGGTTCTACGAGTTACTTTACCGGGTCGGCAAGGACATCGACACCGGCAAGATCCTGATCTCGGGCGGGCGTTCCCAGACGTCGCCGACCACCATGCGGTACGCGGTCCACACCCTCAACCCCGAGGACGGCTACAATCCCGCCAACCGCGGCTTCTGGAACGACGGGTCGGTCTACGGCTGGTACGAGTACGTCCGCAGCCTCGAGCAGAACGTGAGAAACGGCTACCTCGAGAGGCCGTACTACACCGGCGTGTACGTCTACCAGCTGCAGCCGGGGTCGGCGGGGATGACCACCATCACGACCATTCCGACGGCAAGCCTACCCGCCACCAACTGCTACGGCTACAGCGGGGGTTTTGACCTCCAGACTGCAGCCAAGCCGCAGTACCACCTGAATGGCTACGCCTCGACCACAGGAGCGTGGCTGGTGCACTACGACGTGAACTCGTGGTCGGTGCTGTCCCACGAGACGTTCATGAACAAGACCACGCACCCGGAGTACAACTACTTCTACAACTACCAGTTCGAGTTCTACCAGGGCCGCCACATCCAGACGGTGCGTGACACGAAAACCCGGAACCGGTGGGATATCCTGATCAGCATCCCGCACCTGCCGAAGATGCCCTTTGTGCTCGCGGCGGGAGCTTCGGGCGTGCGTCCGGGGATGCCGCTGCCGGACGGCCGGAACATCAACCTGAACGCCGACCCGCTGGTGTGGGTCACCGCCAACAACCTGCTGCCCGGCATCTGGAAGGGTGGGCCGGGGATGCTGGACGGCAACGGCGAGGCCAAGGGCAGCCTCGACCTGAGCTCGATCAAGATCCCGAGCACCGGTCTTGGCCAGCCGATCTGGATCGCGGTGGCGGTGCTCGATCCCAAGGCGCCCTGCGGCATCGCGTACCTGCCGGACACCTACGTCATGCGCCTCTAGTTTCGCTGCGCCTCTATGGGTCATTTACACCCCCCGGCCCTCGGGTCGGGGGGCTTCTCTTTGCCGCGGGCGCAACCCGCGGGCGCAACCCGCCCGCGCCACCTCCGCACGCGCCCTTCGCGCGCGTCACCCGCACCCGCACCCCGCGGGCGCTTTTCGCCCGCGCCACCTCAGCGCGCGCCCTTCGCGCGCGTCACCCGCACCCGCACCCGCACGCCCACGCGTCACCCGCACGCTCGCCGATCGTACTCGTGCTCGTGCTCGCGCCCGCGTTCTTCTTCTTCCGCTTCTTCCTCTTCTTCGTGTTCTTCGTCTTCTCTTCGTGTCCTTTCGTGTTGAACTCCACCCCGCCGACCCCGTCACCCACCCGGATCCGCGCCCACCCCGCCCGCGCCCCTACCGCTTGCGGAGCACGATGCGGAACCCGCCGGTATCACCGCCCTCGACGATCTTCACCTGCCCGACGTACGGCTCGCAGCCCGGAGCGGTCACGCGCATGCTCCACTCGCCGTGCGGCAGCGTGAAGCGGAACCGCTTCCAGAGGTGGCGCACCGCGTGGACACGCCGCTCCTGCGCCGCTTGCGGAACGCTGCGCACGAAGTCGAACACGACCTCGCCGGTCTCCTCGCCCTCGATCTCGACGTCGCCCCAGATGATCCCGGTACGATAGAGCTTCACGACGACCGACTTCCGGCCGGGCGGCACCTCCACGAGCAGCGCCTCGAAGCCGTCGGCGGACACGTGCAGCGCGAGCGGCGCCAGCCACTCCGCCGGCCCGCGGACGGCGAACGATCCGTCCGGTCCCGTGGCCGTCGGCAGGTAACCCGCGTGGGGGGAGCCGCCGGTATGCACGCTCACGTTGGCCGCAAGTACGGCGCGTCCCGCGGAATCGGTGACGAGCCCCGTCAGCGCGACGTCCTCGAGCTCGAGCTTCGCCACGTGCTGCACCGCCTCGCGCGCGCCGACGCCAAGCGAGGTCGCGTACGGCTTGTAGCCTCGGGCGGAGACCTCGAGCCGGTAACGGCCGGCGGGCAACTGCTCGAAGACAAACCCGCTCTTGCCCGCCGTGCCGGGAATCGCGACCGAGTAGGTGTTGCGCACGAGCCGGATGTCCAGCGCGCGCATGATGTCGGCCACGGCACGCGACGGAGCGTCGGCGACCACCCCTCCGGGCAGGTGGTCCGGCCGGCCCGAGAGCAGCACCTGCGGCCCGAAGACGGCGTTTCCCGCGGCATCGACGACCTCGGCGTGGATCGACGCCTCCCCGCCGAGCCGCAACGTCACGAGCGGCCCCGGCGCCGGCGCGGCCGGCGCCACGTCGGTCACGACATCGACGCCGAGGCGGGCAAGCGACGCCGCCACGAGATAGCGCCCACGCGGATCGAGTCGTTCCAGCCGAAAGCACCCCTCCAGGTCGCTCACCACGCCGGTGGCGTCGGGCCACGGCACGCCGACCGTCGCCCCTTGGGCGTCCTCGATCACCACCCCGGCTTGGATCTTGGCCCAGGCCTGCGGCACGCGCTGGCGGTCCACCACGCGGCCGGAGATCACCCCCGCCGGTTCGAGTGCGAAGCGCTTTCCCTCGAGCGGCCCCTCGACGGCCGCCTCGAGCGGCTGGAATCCATCCGCCTCGACGTGGACTGCCACCGCGGCGGCGCGGCCCAGGCCGGCGGCGAACTGGCCGTGGCGGTCCGTTGTGTCGCGCTCTTCCTCGCCGCTCGCCATGCGGACCCGGACGCGCGCCCCGACCACGGGAATCTCGCGGAAGGAGCTCACGACCCGCGGCAGCGAAGGATCGAGCGGCGGGCCGCTCGGCACCGGAGGCTCGAGAGGAAACGGCTCGGGGGGCGTGGCGGCGGAAACAGGCGGAGGCGCCGGCGACGCGACCGCGCGGGCCGGCCCGGCGGGCGCAGGTGCGGGCGCCGGCGCGTCGCTCGGCGGCTCGAGCGGCGGCGGGCCGGAGTCGCCGACCACCAGCAGTCCGCACACGATCCCGGCGCCGACGAGCACGAGCAGGGCAAACAGAGCGACGGGCGTGCGCATGCGAGGTTCCAGGCTCACTCGAGATCGGCCGGTTCCGAGTCTCCCTCAGTGTAACAGCACCCGCACACTGCCCGCACTCCCGCTCCGACTTCGCACCCCACCGGTTGTGCTCGTGCTCGCCCGCGCCAGCCCGGCGCCGCGTTCAGTACGCGCCGTCCAGCGCGGTCAGGATGTCGAAACCCGCCTCGGTCACCGCGATGGTGTGCTCGAACTGCGCGCTGAGCGAGCCATCGAGGGTCACCGCCGTCCAGCCGTCCTCGAGCACCCGCGTGCCCGGGTGGCCGGCGTTGATCATGGGCTCGATGGTGAACACCATGCCGGGCTTCATGATGACCGAGCGCACCCGCTTGTGGCGCGCCGTCGAGCGGTCGCTCCGGTAGTGGAGCACGGCCGGCTCCTCGTGGAAATTGCGGCCGATGCCGTGGCCGCAGAACTCCTGCACGATGCCGTAGCCGCACTCGTCGGCCAGCTCCTGGATGGCTGCTCCGATGACGTGGATGCTGTCCCCGGGGCGAACGGCCCGGATGCCCCGGCGCAAGCACTCCTCGGTCACCTCCACCAGCTTGCGCGCATCGTCCACCACGCGCCCGACCGGGAAGGTCCGCGAGCAGTCGCCGTGATAGCCCGCCAGACAGGTGGTCACATCGATGTTGACGATGTCGCCTTCCTTGAGCTCCCGGTCGCCCGGAATGCCGTGGCAGACGACCTCGTTGATCGAGGTGCAGATGCTCCGGGGAAAGCCGTTGTAGTGGAGCGGCGAAGGGTAGGCGCCGCGCTGGGTGATCATCCGGTGGGCCGCCTCGTCGAGCGCCCCGGTGGTGACGCCCGGACGGACCATCTCGCCGAGCCGCTCCAGGACCTCGCGCGCGAGCTGTCCGCTCCGGCGGATCGCCTCGATCTCGCGCCGGGATTTCAGGATGATCGCCAACAGCCTCGCCTCCTCCCTGGCGACCCGGGCCGGATCCGGTCCAGTCCTGCAAGACTACCCCGTCACCGGCAGACCGGCAACCCTTCGTTGCGCCGCCCGTGGACCGAGCGCCTTCATTCTCTATAATGACCGGTCTCTGTAACGGCCGGCGCGCGCGGGAACCGACCCGCGCGGCGCCTGCGCGGTATCGAAACCATGCTCGCGACTTCCCGCATCTCGCGCCCGGAACCCCGCATTCGTGCGGCGGCCATCGTTGCCGCGCTGCTCCTCCTCCTGGCCCTCGGCTGCACCCGCGGGATGCCCCCGGACCCGGCGCGCGCCCTGCTGCGCCGCGAGCCATTCAAGCTCGGCCGGACCGTCGCCTCGTCCTCGGGGCTCGTGGTCTGCGCCGACGCCGAGGCGGCTCGCATCGGCGCCCGGGTGCTCGCCGAAGGCGGCAACGCGGTGGACGCCGCCGTGGCCGTCGCGTTCGCGCTGGCCGTCACCCACCCGCAAGCCGGCAACCTCGGCGGCGGCGGCTTCATGCTGGTGCGCCGGCCCGACGGCAGTGTCGACGCCGTCGACTACCGCGAGACCGCGCCGGCCGCCTTCCACCCCGAGGTCTACCTCGGGACCGACGGCGAGATCGACCGGACGCGCTACGACAACCCCTACCTGCAGGTCGGCGTTCCCGGCACCGTGGCCGGGCTGGCGCTGGCCCACCGCCGGCACGGTCGCCGGCCGTTCCACCTGCTCGTCGAGCCGGCCGAGCGCCTGGCCCGCGCGGGCTTCATCGTCTCGCCGCTGCTGGCCCGCGATCTCCGCCTCCACCGCGCCAAGCTGAGCCGGCACCCCTCGACGGTGCGGGTCTTCTTCCACTGGGACCGCGAGCCGTACCAGGCCGGCGAGCGGCTGCAGCAACCGGAGCTGGCGGGCGTGCTGAAGAGCATCGCGACCGGGGGGACGGACGTCTTTTACCGCGGCTGGATCGGCGAGGCGATCGCGCAGAAGGTCCGCGCCGGCGGCGGCTGTCTCACGGCGGCCGATTTTCGCCGCTACGAGGCCCGGCTCCGCGACCCCATCCGGACTCCGCTCCGGGGGGGCGAGCTGATCGGCATGCCGCCGCCGAGCTCGGGCGGAATCGCCGTGGCCCAGGTGCTGGCGATCCTCGACTCCCCGGCGCTGCACCGCGCGGATCCCGTGGGACCGCAGCTCGCCCACGCCCTGGCCGAATCGCTGCGGCGCGCGTTCCGGGACCGCGCCCTCCATCTCGGCGACCCGGACTTCACCGCAGTCCCGGTGAACCAGCTCCTCTCGGCGGCACACGTCAAGGAGCTGCGGGGTGGGATCGATCCCCGGCGCGCGACACCCAGCGAATCCCTCTGGCCCGTGCCCCTGCCGCTGCCCGAGGCCGGCGGCGAGACGACGCACTTCTCGGTGCTCGACCGCGACGGCATGGCGGTGGCCAACACCTACACGCTCGAGCAGACCTTCGGCGGCGGCGTGGTGGCGGCCGACCTCGGCATCTTCCTCAACAACGAGCTGGGCGACTTCAATCCGAAGCCCGGGGACACCGATCGCGCCGGGCGGATCGGCACGCCGCCCAACCTGCCCGCCGCCGGCAAGCGGCCGCTCAGCTCCATGTCGCCGGCGATCTACGTGCGCGACGGCCAGGTCGAGATCATCACGGGAAGCCCCGGCGGGCGCACCATCATCAGCACCGTGGCGGGCGTGCTCTTGAAGCGGCTCTTCCTCGAGCTCGATCCCGAGCACGCCGTCTGGAGTCCGCGGCTCCACCACGCCTGGCTTCCCGATCGCCTCGAGCTCGAGGAGGGTCTCTGGCCCCCGCAGACCCTCGAGGTGCTCCGGGCCCTCGGACATACGGTGAAGACGGCCTCGTCGCAGGGCGCTGCCCACTCGATCTTCCGGGACGGAGAGCGCGGCTACGTCGGCGTGGGCGACTGCCGCGGCGACGGCTGGGCCGCCGCGCCAACGTGGTTCGACGGCGACGAGGAGCGGTAGCGGCGTCTTCGTGATCCGAGACCGCGAGGCTGCTAAGGTTTGCGCCGCGCCCTTCGA
>JAFGQW010000335.1 GCA_016935485.1 Planctomycetota bacterium
AATGCCCACGCCGTCCGCATCCGGGAGGAACAGCCGGAAGACGTAACCCGAGCGGGTCACGACGCCGCTGTTCACCGTGCGGAAGGCGGCGCTCAGCACCGGCGGATTGATGGCGGCCAGTGTGGCACCGCCCGGACCGCGGATCTCGATGCCGCCGGCCAGCTCCGCGAAGTAGCCAAACTCGCCCGAGCCGTCCTGGTCCACGTCGATCTTGGAGCCCGCCTGCAGCTGCGCCTGCGCGGAGGAGAGATTCCTCAGCGTCGCGATCGCGGCGGTCTCGTTGGCGTTGAGCCGCGCGCTCAGCAGGTTCGGGATGGCGATCGAGGCGATGATGGCGATGATGGCCACAACGATCATCAGCTCGATCAGGGTGAAACCCTTGTCCCCATTTCTCATAGAACCGTTCTCCTTTCAAATGGCCATTGAAAAGCACCAGCGGGCAGACCGACTGCCGCACTGATCTCCGCAAACACACACGTTTCCAGGGCGCGGGCGTCCTTGGCCCGACCGCCCGCGTTGTCTTACCCTCCGGTCTGGTCCGGATCCGTCCCCAGGTCGCACACGAGCGCGCCCCAGGCCTCCCGGTCCGTCTCGAGACGCCGGCGCGTGGCGCCGGGCTCGCTCGCCAGCGCCGATCGGAGCGCCTCGAGCGCCCCCTCGCGATCCCCAAGGTCCCGGCGAAGCTCGGCGATCGCGTACCAGACGCCATGGGTGCGGCGCGTGCCGGCGGCCACCGCCTCGAGCGCCGCCAGGGACCCGGGTTTGTCGCCGAGCCGGAAGTACTCCCGGGCGAGCGCCATCGATGCGCCCTCGGCCGGCGGATCGGCGCTGGCCGCCCGGCGGAAGCAGGCGGCGGCCTCGGCATGTTCCCCGAGGTCCGCGTGAAGCTCGCCTTCGACCATGAAGAGGTCGGGCCCTTCGTTGCCCCAAGCGCGGTAGCGCTCCAGGCGCGCGCGCGCCCCGGCATAGTCCTTCTTCAGGCGATGCATGTCCGCAAGCACGAGCTCGAGGTACTGCCGCTGCGCGGGCGCCTCGGTCCGCTTCAGGGCCTCCTCGTACTCGCGGATCGCGTCGTCGAAGCGGCCGGTCTGCTGGCCGCAGCACCCGAGCAGGAGACGGGCGCCCACGTGGTCGGCGTCCATCTCCAGGATCCGGCGCGCGTACTCCTCCGCCCGGTCGTGAAGTCCGACCCGTACCATGAGCTCCCCGCCGTTCTGCAGGGTCCCGATGAGGTCGCGCGCCGCGCGCGCCCGCGCCTCGAGCGCCAGCGCGGACAGCGCCGCCACGACCACCAGGGCTGCGGTGTAGAGAGCCAGTCGCCGTCGGTTGGCCGTCGTCATGAGTGCCTGGATTCCTCTGGCGGGCAGGGCGGGTGTCGCGCGGAAAAGACTGGACAGCGGTCCCCGATCTCCCGAGTGGTCCCGACCGCAGGGAAGTCTACCCCGTCCTGAGCGCCCGTCAATGTGTTATTTATGTTATTTCCGACTACCGCGTTAATCTTTGTATCTTGTTCAAACTATATATCTTTGCGCCCGCGACGCGCCGCCCGTCTCGCCGCGAGACCCGGCGCTACCGCGTGGCGAGCTTCTTCTGCAGCTCGAAGATCGGCAGGAACACCGCCAGCACGATGCCGCCGACCAGAAAGCCCATCACGCCGATCAGAATCGGCTCGATCAGGCTGGTGAGGCTTTTGACCTCCGCCGCCACCTGCTCGTCGTAGAAGGTCGCGATCTTCTCCAGCAGCGTCTCGAGCGAGCCGGACTTCTCGCCGATCCCGATCATGCGCGTCACCATCGGCGGGAAGACCGAGGACTGCGCCAGCGGCTCGCTCAGCGCGTCGCCCTGGCGGACGTTCTCCCGCGCGCGGTCCACGACCGCGGAGATCACGCGGTTGCCGGCCGTGGCCGAGACGATCTCGAGCGAGCCCAGGATCGGCACGCCGCTCTTGATCAGCGTGGCGAAGGTGCGCGCGAAGCGGCTGAGCGCCACCTTGCGGAACAGCGGGCCGAAGACCGGCACGTAGAGCTTAAGCCAGTCGGTCTGCCGGGCCCCCAGCGGCGTCTTCTTGTAGAGGCCGAACAGCACGAACGCACCGAAGGCGGCGCCGGCGCCGACGAACCAGTGGTCCTTCAGCCAGAGGCTCACCTCGAGCACGGTGGCCGTCAGCGCGGGCATGTCGATCTCGAGCGACGAGAACACCTCCTGGAACTTCGGCACGATGCCCACCATCAGGAACGACGTGATGCCCAGCACCAGGACGAGGCTGATGACCGGGTAGGTCATCGCGGCCCGGACGTCGCGCTTGAGCTTCTGCGTCGCCTCCATGTAGTCGGCCAGCCGCGCGAGGATCTCGTCGAGCTGGCCGGAGGCCTCGCCGGCGCGGATCATGCTGACGAAGATGTTGGAGAATACCCTGGGGTACTTCTCGAGACACTGCGACAGGTCCTTGCCGCCGCGAATCTCCTGCACGATGTCCTCCAGGCACTTCTTGAAGCCGATGCTGTCGGCCTGCTCGGAGAGGATCTCGAGCGATTCCAGCAGCGGGATGCCGGCGCTGATCATGGTCGCCAGCTGCCGCGCGAAGAGCACCAGCTCGTCCTTCTTCACGCCCGCGCCCGCGCGCACGCCGGCACGGGTGAGCGACAGTCCGAGAAGGCCGCGCCTTCGCGCCTGCCGGCCGCCGGGCTTGGAGCTCGCAGCGGCCTGGCTCACCTGCAGCACGACGAGGTTCTTGCGGCGCAGCTCGGACAGCGCTTCCGTCTGGTCCTTGGCCGAGACGGTGCCCTGGATGGTCTGGCCGGTGTTGTTCTTCGCGAGATACTTGTATGTCGCCATGTCCTGTCACCCCAGTCGAAAGAAGCGATGCGCGCGCCGCCGCGGACCGCGTTCCGTGCTTCGAGGCCGCCGCTCCCGGCCGCCGCGCGCTCCTTCCCCAGTGTTCCGTAGGAAGCTATCGGTACCGGCTCCGGCGGACTGAAGTCCGGCCGGCCCCAAACGACCCGTTTCCGCCGCTGGCCGTCTCAAATGGGTATGCGAGGCTCAGTCCGCCAGCGTCACGCGGACCACCTCCTCCAGGCTCGTCACGCCACGCATCGCGTTGAGCACCCCACAGCGCCTCAGCGTGAGCATGCCCTCCTTGACCGCCTCGTCCTTGATCTCGAGGGCGCTCG
>JAFGQW010000336.1 GCA_016935485.1 Planctomycetota bacterium
CGGAGCCAGGGCGCCGGCCGGAACGCGGCGGGCACCCACGGCGCCACGATCGCACGGTAGGTGAGGATGCCCAGCAACGGGGCGGTCAGAAAGGACAGGATCGTGGCGAGATCCACCAGGTCCGTCAGACTCGAGAGGCCGACCGTCAGAATGAGCATCGCGCCCGCGGCCTGCGCGGCCATCCACGCCCAGTAGTCCCACGATCGGCCCGAGTGGCTCGCGACCTCCTCCGGATCCTCCGGCCCCCGCAGGCGCCGGCCGGCGAGCTGGAGGGCGCGCGGGAAGCCGTCGAGCACGGTCAGCATGGTCGAGAGCATCGTGGTGAAAGCGGCCACTGCGATGATGGGCCGGCTCCACGGCCCGAGCGAGGACACGTAGAGGTCGATCACCTGCCCGGCGAACGCCCCGGCCGCCGTCTCGATGCGTACGCCCTGGTCGAACATCACCGCCGTGCCCAGCGTGCAGAACATGAGCGCGAGGCAGCCCGTGCCGACGTAGCCCAGGTTGAAGTCGAAGCGGGTCTCCTTGAGCGTCGGAGCGTGGCCCGTCTCGGCGCGGCGGGCCAGCGCCCAGAAGGACTGCCAGACGCTCACGTCCATACCGGTGGGCATCCAGCCCACCAGCCCCACCACGAAGGCGACGTCCATGAGGCCGACCGGGCCGAACAGCTGGAGGCCGCCGAGCCGCGGCAGCACCGTGACCGTGGCGGCGAGCGTGGACACCGCGAGCACGATCATGATCCCCTTGATCGCCTTGTCCAGCAGCCGGTAGCGGCCGACGACCAGCAGCAAGCCGCTGCCGCCCAGCAGCACCGCGGACCACGCCAGGACCGGCCACGGGAGCCCCGTGAGCTGGATGGCGAGACCCGCGGTGGCCGCGGTGACGGCGGCCAGCACCGTGAACATCGTGCCCAGGGTGAGAACCACGTAGAGCACGAGGGTCCACCGGCCCTGTCGCCGGTAGCCTTCGAGCAGGGTATGGCCGGTGGCGGTCGCGTAGCGCTGGCCGAACTCGAAGAGCGGGTACTTGAGCACGAGCGCCAGCACGATCACCGCCATCAGCGAGAACCCGTAGCCGGCGCCGGCGCGCGTCGACTGCACGAGGTGCGAGGCGCCGACCGAGACGGCGGCGAAGAGGCACCCGGGGCCGAGCGCCTTGACCAGCCCGTGGCGGCTGCCGGCTGTGGGTGCCGTAGCCGGGTCCGCCGGGCATCCCGTGCTGCGGTGTGCACGGCTCGGCGGGGCGGGCTCGCTGTCGTCCATGGCGCTCGATGGCTCCGGGCAAGAAAGCGCGGATTGTAGCGCGCCGCATGCCGACGGTTCAATACGCCGCGCCGGCGCCGCCTCGTTGACAGTCGCGCGCCGCTCCCGTACGCTCGGACCCATGACCTCCTTCGAACAGGGACCCATCCGGCCGCCCTCCGAGGCGTTCAGCCTGCTCGTGCGGATCTCGCGCAACTGCCCCTGGAACCGGTGCGCCTTCTGCCCGGTCTACAAGGGCGAGAAGTTCTCGCTCCGCCCCGCGGACGAGGTGCTCGCGGACCTGGACGCGATGCGGGCGACGTTCGGAGATCGGCCGCGCACCGTGTTCCTCCAGGACGCCAACCCCCTGCTCACCCGTCCCGACGACCTCGTGCGCATCCTCGAGGGCATCCGCGCGCGCTTCCCGCGGGTGGAGCGCATCACCGCGTACGCGCGCGCCCACACGCTGGCGATCCGCTCGCTCACAGACCTTCGGCGGCTGCGGGCCGCCGGGCTCGACCGCCTGCACGTGGGCCTCGAGTCCGGCGCGGACGCCGTGCTGAAGCTCGTCGACAAGGGGGTGACGCGCGCCCGCCAGATCGAGGGCGGGCAGCGCGCGAAGGCGGCCGGCTTCGAGCTCTCGGAGTACGTGATGCCGGGCCTCGGGGGCGCTCGCCTCTCGGACCTCCATGCCGACGAGACGGCCTCGGCGCTCGTCGCGATCCGCCCCGACTTCGTGCGCCTTCGGACGCTCGCGGTCATTCCCGGCACGCCGCTCGCCGCGCTCGAGGCCCGCGGTGAGTTCATCCCGCTCGGCGAGGTCGACACCGTGTGCGAGATCCAGCGGTTTCTCCTCGGGCTGGGGACGCTTCCGACGCGGCTCGAGAGCGACCACATGCTGAACCTCCTCGGCGAGCTGCGCGGCGATCTTCCGGCGGACCGCGCGCGCCTGCTCGGCCTCCTGGACGACTTCCTTGCACTTCCGGCGGACGACCGGCGCCGTTTCATCCTCGCCCGGCGCCTCGGGATGAGGCTACGTTCCGGCCAGCTCGACGATCCCGCGCTGCGCGGCGAGCTCGACCGGGTGCTCGCGCGCCTCGAGGCCGAGGGCATGGACGCCGAGGCGCTCTTCGCCGAGATGCGCACCCGGATGGTGTGAGTGGGCGGCCGCTGCCGGCGGCGGCGCTACGTCGGGTCCGCCCGCGTCTCGAACCACGCGCCGAGCCGGGACGCGACCAGCAGGAGCCCGAGGGGAGCGAGCTGCGCCAGCACGCGGCGGAGCGTATTGGGCACGAACGCGCAGAGTTCCTCCGGATGCACGGCGGCGACAAAGAGGTAGAAGAGGAGGAAGACCGCGGGAACGAGCCGGAGAACCGGATCGCCGCGCCGTGCCAGCGCCCACAGCACGAGGACCCACAGCGGCCCCCAAACCTCGAAAGCGAGAACCTCGTAGCCGAGCAAGTAGACGGCGTACACGAACCGGGCCAGGACCTCTCGCAACGGCTCGAGGGACGCGACCACCGGCGGGTCGAAGGTGGCCGGCAGCGAGAGCTTGAATGCGAACCACGAAACGAGCAAGGCGGCGGCCGCTATGGCGTGGAAGAGGAGGCCGCGTCGTGGGAGTCGGACTCCGAGGTGCGGCCGGACGAGCAGGGTGGCGTAGACCAGGAGGGCCAGGATCGCGCCCTCGTTCTTGGTGAACACCAGTCCGGCTGCCATCAGGAGGAAGACAGCCGCATCACCGCGCGCCCGTCCGTCCCGCCAGCGTCGGGCAAACAGCGCCGCGCCGAGCAGGTAGAGCGCGAGCGTCGCGGTGACGTAGCCGCCACCGCTGGCGCCGGCGGGCGAGAGGCCAAACAGGATCAGCAGGAGGCGCGCGAGCACGGGCCCCGATCGCTGCCGCAGCGCCGCGTAGAGCAGCCCGTAGAGGCCGAGGAGCGCGGCGGCATGGACCGCCATCTGGGCCGCTGGACGAAGATCCGGCCGGAGCACGAGGAGGCCCGCGTTGGCGATCGGTTGCAGAAGCGGATAGCGCTTGTGATTGTGAACTACCGAGGGATGCGTGAAGGACGGCGTCCGGACCGTGCCCTCCGCGGCGATCACCACGGCCTTCAGCCGCCAGAAGGCGAGGCCGTCGCCCTGCCAGGGCGTGATCAGCGTCTCTCGAACGCGCCCGACGACGATCGCTGCCAGCACGACGGCGAGCAGCGTGCCGACGAGGCGATGGGTGGGTGTCCTGCCGGGGACGGGACGCGCTCGGTGGCCCCCGGGCATCTTGGGTCTTCGCCATGCGAGGCCGCCGCCGAGCAGGAGCAGCGCCGCGAGCAGTCCACAGATGGTCGGCGGACGAAACGGGACGCCGGCAAGCATGAGGAGAAACGCCGCGTAGGTGAAGACGAACAGCCCGACGGGAAACCCGCCGGCCGCCGCGAGCCCCCGCGCCCGTGACCCGGACCCGAGGATGGCGCACGCGGTCAGCCAGCCGCCGATCCAGAGTGCGGCCACATAGAGCGTGGCGATGACCGCATCGATCATGGATCGACCCTTTCGAGGACCGCCTCCTCGTAGCTGGAGCGGTAGGACGTGCGGCGAACGTCAAGAACCCACTGGATGCCTTCCGCGCGGAGCTCCTCGTCGTCCGGCCGTTGCCCCTTGAAGGCGTAGAACAGGCGTGGACAGAGGGCAAAAGAGAGGAAATGCGGCCAGTCGTCCTGATCCTCGCGAGAGACCACGGCGACGCGCTCGCGCGGCCGGACTGCTCTGCCCACCCGTGCCGAGAGCGTGTGCGTGGCCCGGTCCAGCTGGACGCCGTCGAAGCCGGTCGTCTGGACGTAGTGGATCAGGATGTCGCGCTGTTTCCAGGAGTGGCTGCGGACCAGACGGGTGCCGAGCGGCAGCAGCAGCAGGGCGGCCAGACCGGCGAGCGGCCAGCGTCGCGACGGTTGCGTCGCGCGCAGTCGCCCCAGAAGCACGGCGGCCGTGCCGCAGATCGCGAGCACGAGCGCCACCTTCGCCGCCACGGCGAACATCCTGGGCAGGATCCAGGGGTGGTGGGTCGTGGTGTCGAGCAGCTGCGGATCCACAGCCTCGAGCGCCCGCGGCGCCAGCCAGACGCCGGCCGCGAGCAGCCAGAGTGCCGCGATGCGCCTCGGGAGTGTCATGTTCGAATCCAGGACGAGGCAGCCACCTCGCTGGCCGGGTCTCGGCTGCGCCCCGCGACTTCGTGCCGCCGCGCGCGGGAGCCAATGCCGTGCATGTGAGTACTACCGGAACTCAACGCTTCCCGCCTGCCCGCCTCGAGAATCGTCACGATCACGGTGGTGCGCTCCCGGCCGGCGCCGTCACGAGTCGTCGGCGGCGATCAGCTGCACGGCGTAGGCTCCGGCGCCGCGGCGACTGCCCACCCGCAGGATGTACCGGCCGCTCGCCGGCAGCCGGATCGCCATCAGGCTGTCGGTGCCGACACCGCTGTCGTCGTCCGTGCCGAGGCTCGTGCCTTCGGGTCCGAAAACCTCCGCCTGGACGTCGACGTCGAGGGACCTGGCGTGCACCAGGATCGTCTGCCCCTTCTGTCCCGCGAAGCTCCAGTACGCATCGGCACCCTCGCCGAGCCGGCCGCGGCCGTGATCGCCGATCGCGAGCGAAGGCACGGCCTCCTGCCGGCCGCGAATGCGGAACCGACCGCCCCCGCCGTTTCCGACCGCGGATACCTGGACCCGGAGCTGGGCGCTCTTCTTCACCAGGAGCGCCAGGGTGCTGCCCAGGCCGTTGCCGCCATCGTCGTTCTCGAGCAGCAGGTTGCCGCGCTCGTCGTGGAGGCGGACCGTCGGGTCGAACTGCTCGGAATCCACCGCGAGATGCAGGATGCCGCCGGCCTCGGCTGCGATCGTGTAGAACGCGGTGCCGCCCACGTCGATACGCCCCTCCGCGTCGCCCGGCAGCGGGAGCGCGGCCGTGGGGTCGCTGGCGAGAAGGCGATAGGTCAGGTCGGATCGGGCCAGCAGCGCAAGCTCGAACCGTGCGCTGCGATTGAACAGCACGAAGTAGCGAACCGCATCGCCCTTCGTGCTCGCGGGAAAGAGCGTGAACGGCACGGGACTGCTGGGTTGACGTTCCACGAGCAGCGCCTTCTCGTCCTTGGTCTCGGGCGCGAGGCCGAGGCGTGTCATCACGCGGCCCTGCTTCCGGATCTCGATCCGCCGGAATTGCCCGGCCTCGGCGTCGATTCCCCAGACGTCCAGAGCGCCGTCCTCGAGGGCGCCGGCCGCTTCGTGCGCATCGCCCAGGTCGCGGATCGTGGCCCGGCGGATGAGCAGGCTGTATCCGCCGTGGCCCCGCCCCCGGAGGGTGATGGTGTGTTCGCCCGTCGCCATGACGCGGATCGTGTTTTCCCACCCGTACAGGATGCGGCCGACCGCATCGCGCATCACCTGGGATCGCGTGCCCCGCAGGTCGGGGACGAGGATCGCGCCCTCCTCGGCGAGAAAGTGGTGGTGGGCGACGCCCTCTGCGTCGAACGCGCCGTTTGTGCGCGCCGCCACTTCGATCGGCGTGGAGACGAGCCTCTCGAAGGTGATGCGGTAGTTGCCGCCCCCGCGCATCTGGAAGGCGTGGACCCGGACGTGGTACTCGCCGGCTTCGGTCAGCCGCACGCGCAACCGGCTCTCCGACCCCTCGTCGTCGATCTTGTCGGTCACCTGGGAACCGTCCTTGCGCACGAGCTGCAGGACGGGATCGAACTCGAGGGACGACACGTGGACGATGAGCGTCTCGTTCTCCTGGATCCGGGCTTTCCACGTGTCGATCTGGTTGTGCGTGAGGAACTTCGTTTCCACGCCGTCCTGCTTCACGTCCCGGACGGCCTCCTGGGCCTCGAGAGTCCAGGCCGCCAGCAGCACGAACAGGCCGAGGATCCAGCACCGCATGATCGCCTCCCTTCCTCGTGAAGCGCATGGGAACGTGCGTGCGTGTTGCCGGCGGCCGACCCACCCGGGGGCCGGGACCCGGGCTCTGACGCGAGCTGCAACAGCCCCGTCTTCCCACGACCGACGAGGGTAGCCGGACGGGCGAGCGCCGTCAACGGCGGGTTCGCCTTCACGCCACCTGCTTGGACCTTGGCGCGCGCGAGGGTATCCTGGGAGCCGAGAAACCAGCAAGTCGCCGCGTCGGTCGTGCGCGCGGCAGGCACCGGGCTGCGCGGTTGCCTGCCCGCCGCCAGGGAAAGGAACCCGCCATGAGTCTGTCATCGCTTCGGGGTACCCGCTGTCTCGCCCGCATGTTTGCCCTGCTGCTCGTCGGCCTCGCCGCCGCCCCGCTCGCCAGGGCGCAGGACGTGGAGCGCACGATGCGGGTCCACGACTGCGAGTTCCTGGTGGCCCGCAAGCCGGACCTTCCCGGACCCGACCTCACGCCGTTTCTGCTCCATCCGGAGCAGCTGGTGGTCGCGATGGAAGAGGAATTCGCCGCCGGCGCGCTCGAACCCGACCGTCTCGTGGACATGATCCGCGCGAACATCTACCCGGATTCGTGGCACCACGAGAAGAACGCCATCAAGGTCGAGCGCGGAAAGCTCGTCGTCGTGCAGACGCCCGAGGTGCAGGACGAGATCGCCACGCTGCTGGAGCGACTGCGCCGGTCCCGCATGCGGATGGTGCATCTGACCGGCTGGGTGGTCTCCGTCCGCGCCGATCACTTCGCTGCCTGGCACACCGAAACCCTCGGATCGGGGCGCGCGAGCGCGGTCATTTCGCCGGAGTCTCTCCAGCGCCTGCTCGACGTGAAACCTGGCGACGACCGGATGCGCGTGCTCGCCACCTTGTCGCTGCCGGCCGATTCCAACCAGCTCGTCCACGCCGGTCCCGTGCGCAGGACGCGCGTCATCCAGGACCTGGACGTGTCGATCGCGCAGGCGGCGAGCACGAGCCAGCCGGCCGTGACCGACTGCCTTACCGGGAGCGTCCTCCAGTTCCGGCCCGCGCTCGTCGGCGACGATCTGGTGCTCCTCAACGCGAGCCTCGCGCATGCCGTTCGCCACGGCGAGATGAAGACGCTCGAGACCGGAGTCGGCCGGATCGATCTGCCGGTGCGGTCGCTCCAGAGCGCCGCGACCACCCTGCTCATCCCGAAGGGGCACGCCGCCCTGGTCGCGGTGAGCGACGCGGTCAACGAGGGGCGGAGGATCGTGTTCCTGGTTGAGCCCGAGGTCGTGGGAGAAGCGCTGCCGGCCGAGGAGGGCAAGGCGGAGGCGACGCCGGGCTCGACGCCCCGGGAGCTTCGCGTCTACAACACGCGGCTGCTCACGGCCTCCATCCCGGACTGGCCGTGTCCCTTCGTTGAGCCTGGTCTGTTCACCGGCATCGAGATCAACCTCGATGCGGCGGACGAGGAGAGCGGGGCGTCGATCTTCGGTAGGGCCCCTCCCGAGACGCCTCCCGGCGTGGGGCTCGATCCCGCGGAGCTGATCGAGCTCATCCGGACCGGCATCGCCGAGGACAGCTGGTCCAACACGCGAAACCGGATCGAGACCAGCGGCGATCTGCTGATTGTCGTGCAGACGCCGGAGGTGCATGCGGCGATCGCGCGCTTCCTCAGCGAGCTGCGCGCTCGCCGTGGCGTGCTCGTCACCACCGAGGTGTGGGCGCTCGGCGTGCGGACCGACGAGGTGGCCAGGCTCTTCCCGCGTCCGGCCGATCTCCGGGTGCCGCTGGCGCCGGAGGCAATCGAGCGCGTGCACCAGGCGGTGGCCGACGGGTCGGCCCGGGTACTCCGGCACGTCGAGCTCACGAGCTTCAATCGCCAGCGCGCGCACGCGGTCTCCATCCTGGAGCGATCCGTCATCGACGGAGTGGATGCGGAGGTCGCCCAGAAGGCGAGCATCGGGGATCCGATCGTCGGCACCCTGCGCAGCGGCTTTCTCGTGGACGCGCGAGCGAGCCTGGTGGGCGACGGGAAGACCCTCGGACTCGATCTCCTCGCGGCGTTCGTTGCGACCTCCGAACCGAGAGTCGTGGCCTACCGCGAGGGAGAGCCGTACGTGGTGCACGAGTATGACGCGGAGGCTGCCAACCTGGCGACGAACGTGCTCCTGCCGGACGGCGGGGCGATGGCTTTCCTGCGCGGGACGGTGCCGGGCCGGCCGGATCTCGAGCTCGTGTACCTCGTCAATGCGCGCACGACGCGGGTCAGCGGCAAGACGGACTGAGGCCCGACCGGGCGGAATCGAGCCCGCCGGGGCGGAGGACGGCGGCCGGGCGGCCGCACCGAGCGTGCGAATCCCGCACTGACCCGTGGCAAAACGCCACCATGGCGTGACGAATCATGACAGGCGGCTGCTACGCCGTCTGCACGTTCTCCCGGCGAGCGCCCCGCCGACTCACTGTGCCGTGATTCTGAACCCGCAGGTGTTCGAGATCGACTTCACGCCGGAGGGGGCCTGGGAATCGAGAGTCACGAAGGCCGAGTAGACGGTGATGCCGACGAGCGACGGCAAGCTGGGAATGGCGGCCGCCGCGGTGGCCCGACGGTTGGCGCCGATCGTTCCCTGGTAGTCCTTGAAGATCGCTGGCATCTGCCCGGACACCGAGACCCACAGCAGCGGATCAAAGGAGAGCCCGAGGCGGCGGGTATCGATGGCGATGGGACCCGTGCCGAAGGACGACCCGGCCACGTAGGCAAGACCGGCATCCTCGGTCGCCGTCAGCTTGAGCGTGACGGCCGTGCCGATCGCCGGCGTACCCGCCGCCTCGATGAGCGTGAACGGCGCCAGATGCGTCAGCCCCTTCATGCAGAAGTTGGCCGATGCGTCCACGCCGGTGAGGTCCTTCCACGTGGACGCGCTCCAGTAGAAGCTCTCGCCTGCCTTGGCCGTGGACATCACGAGCACGTCCTCGGGCGACCCGAGCAGCACCGGCACGTCGGACGTGCAATCGAACGGCTGGCCTCCCTGGGAGAGCTTCAAGTAGATGTAGAAGCTATCGCTCGCATCGAGGGCGACCGGTTGGTCGAGATCCACCGTGTGGAATCCCGTGTAGTCGAAGTGGCCCGTCTGGGAGAGAAGCTCGCCGGCGAGCTGGCCTCCCTCGAAGCGGTCGTAGATCTTCACCGTGTATTCCACGTTGTCCACGGCCGTGAAGAAGCTGACCGCCGCGAGCATCTCCATCGTGCTCGAGGTCTGGAAGTGGTTGAACGCTTCGGCGGCGTCCTGCTTGGTGTCGCGCCAGCCGTGGTAGTCGTGGTGATGCACCTTGGCGTACCGCATGGGTTCCACGTCCCGGAAGCACACCGCGCCCATCTGCGGATGCTGGCCGCACCACTTGTCGCGGTAGGAGATCCAGAAGTAGCCACTATAGCCCCAGCTGCTGCCCCAGCTGTTCTTGCAGAGCCAGGCACCGGGCGCCGGGAAGTTGGAGTTGGTCCGCGTGTCGTCCCAGCCCACGATGGCCACGGCGTGGTTGGGCAGGCTCGTGCTGGTCGGCGGCTGGTAGTGGCCGTAGCTACGCAGGAAGGAGGAACTCGAGCAGAGGCAAGTGCCGATCACGCCCTCGCTCATCAGCTGGCGCTTGATCAGATCGATGTTGCTCAAGCTCGGCTGGGCCACGTACCACTCGATGTGGCGCGGGTAGTAGTAGTGGTAGGTCGGCAGGGTGCGGGCCGGCGCGGTGCTGTAGGACTGTCCGTCGATGTCCCGCACGGCGCCCTCGCTCCGGCTGAGATAGGCGGCAGTCACCCGGTAGTCACCACCCTCGTGCACGGTGAGGCCGTTGCCGGTGGGCGGGTTCAGGTCGCCGTTGTGGTGCTTGTTGAAACCGTTCCACCAGTCGAGGTGGTACTCGGCCAGGTTGGGTTCTCCCGATTCCCCGGCCCGGGTCCAGTTGCCCGTCATCAGGAGGTTTCCCTCCATGGCGGCCATGACCCCGTGGGTCCAGCAGGTGCCGCCGCTCTGGCTCTTGACCGAGGTGACATAGTTCTTGCCGCCGACGTTGCGGAGATCGAACGAGCTCGGCAACGGCTGTGCGACTGCGGAGGCAGCCACGATCGCCACGAGGGTCGCCGGAAACGCGAAGCCGAGGAGCCATCTGCCGCGGTACATGGCCATCTCTCCTTTCAGTCGCTTGCGGAGGCCGGGGGCACGCTCTCCGTGCCGCCGGGACAATGCCGACTCCCATTATCCGCAAACCGGGCTGGAGAGCAAGCCGACGGTCCTTCCCGGTCGAAGTCCGGGGCCGCTGGCCCAGCGGCGCCGCTCCCTCTGACACGAAGGACCTGATCGGAGAGCGCCGCTGGGATCTCCTGGTGAGCGGCCACACCCACGGCGGCCAGGTCGTGCTCCCGCTGCTCGGCAGTCGCTTCGTGCCGGTCCAGGATCCTCGCTACGTGGCCGGTCTCAAGCCGTGGCAGGGCCGGCTGGTCCAGGTCTCGCGCGGCATCGGGAACCTCTACGGCGTTCGCGTCAACTGTCCTCCCGAGGTGAATCTCATCGAGCTGTGCGGTCACGGGTAAGCGGCGCGGCTCGGGTCGGCATGGCGTGCTGCCGCCATTTCGAAACCTGTGCGCTTCTCCCGCGACCATTCTCGCGGATCCGGGCACGCCCGCCTGTTCGGAGGAGGTTGACGGATCCGATGTATGGTGTATGATGTAGCCATGCACCGCACGCAGCTACTGTTCGAGAACTGGCAATACGAGGCGTTGAAAGCCATGGCGGAAGCGGAGGGCAAGTCCCTGTCCGCGCTCGTGCGGGAGATTCTTGCGCGCCATCTCAAGGGCGGACGAGCGCGATCCGGGAGCGGCCCCGAGGCCATCGAGGGACTCCTGGCCGACCACGAGGTATCCGGCCGCACCCACGACCAGGCGCTCTACCGCCAAGGGAGGCGGGAGCGGCGATGAGACGGATGTTCGTGGACACCAGTGCGTGGTTTGCCTACGTGAACCGCAGTGACCCGGATCATGCGGCCGTCGCGCCGGTGCTGCGAGCGCACGAGGGGCGGCTGGTCACATCGAGCTACGTGTTTGACGAGCTGGTGACTCTGCTCCGCTACCGGGCTGACCACGCAACGGCCGTGAGGGTCGGCGCCTGGATCCTGGACGCCGCCACGGTCGACCTCGTGCAGGTGACTGCCGAGGACGAGCGGCGGGCGTGGGCGCTCTTCACCGGGCGGCCCGACCAGAGCTACAGCTTCACCGACTGCACGTCATTTGCGCTGATGCGGCGCCTCGGGATCGACGAAGCGGTGGCGCTCGACGACGACTTCGTGCGGGAGGGATTCCGCACCCACCCCGGATAGGCGGCGGCTCGAAGGCCTTCCGGGGGTGAAAGCGGGGCGGCCGCCGGACCGGCCGGATTCCGCGGAATTCCGGCACGGGATTCCGTCTGTCAGCGCTACAATCGAGCCCGTGCGATCGGCGCCGGCCGCTGCGGGAGATCCTCGGGCGACTGCCCGGTGTGCTTCGGGATCCTCTGTGGCGTCGAAGATCCGGGTCCGCGGGGTGCGTTGTCGCTGCCGAGAGCTTGCCCGGCCGACCGTTCGCGCGGAGAGAAACGGAGGACAGGAATGAGACGAATCGCGTTGCTCGTTGTGGCTGTGGGTCTGGTGGGGCTCGTTGCCGCGTCCGTCCAGGCGCAGCAGTCGACCTGGACGTTCACCACGGAGCTGAGCACCGACAAGATCCAGCCGGGAAACACGCTCGGTATCAAGGCGGTGCTCGACGCCGCGAATACCCTGCCGCCGCTGGCGTCCCGCGAATGCTACTTCCTGATGGGACTCGACTACAATCCGCGCCGCTTTGCCTTCCCCTTCGTCGTGCCCCCCATGATCCTGGGCAAGGCCCAGTTCCAGGCCGTCCGCACGCCGGTTGGCGTGAAGATCGCAGCCGGCATGCGGCTGCCCATTCCGCAGATGCGGCTGCCCGCGAACTACCGTCTGCCGCTCTGGTTCCAGGGGGTGGCGCTGGTCCAGACCCGGACGAGCGGTGTGCAGCCGCTGCCCGCGCGGCCGGCGATGGTGATGCTGGTGCCGTAACGTCTTGGGCGGGAGTACCGCCGCGCCGAGACGGTGTGCGGATCCGCCCGCGTCCAAGGAGCGGATCCGCCGGCATCCAAGGAAAGGAGAGCTGTGCCATGGGACCTGGACGCTTCGTGTGTGCTGTCGTGCTGGGGTTGATGCTGACCGGCCTGCTTGCCGCGCAGGGATTCGATGCCGAAGGCAACGCGCTCGGCTTGCTGCCCGGCATGGACGACCCCCCGGGCACGATGCTGCTCGAGTTCAAGCTCGGCCCGCGCCTTCAAGGGCTCACCGTGTTCGGGGATATCTTCTTCGCGGTCGCCCGGCCCGACATCCTCCAGTTCGACCGGCAGGGCAACGTGAAGGCGACCATCACGATCAGCGGCGCGCCTGCGGGGTTCTCCGCTTTCGGTCTGGGCTTCGACCTGAGTCGCAACGTCTTCGTGCTCTGCGACAGCTCGACCCAGTCGATCGTGCTCGCCGATCTGAGCGGCAGGGTGACGACCTTCGCTTCCATCGCCGGCTCGTCCGGCGTGGGCGCGGCCTACGACTCGAGCCGCGACGGCTACTGGCTGTGCGCGTGGAATGTCGGCAGGCTGCTGCGCTACGACGCGCGAAACCTGCCTTCCGTCCTGATGACCATCGACCTCAATGCGGTCGGCGCCACGCGGCCGGCCGGTGCGGCCTACGATCCGATCAACGACATCGTTTACACCAACAGCCGTGACAAGAAGGCGGGCTATGCCTTCAGCGCCGCCACCGGCGCGCTCCTCTACAGCTGGCCGCTCGTTCATCAGGGCGCCAACAGCGGCCAGGGCGCGGCATGGTGGGACCGCTGGCAGTCGGCGATGGTCGCGGACTACGAGACTCTGAACGTCACCTTCACCGAGACCGGCTATCCCCGTGTCAAGGCCGCCGATCGGGTGGCGATCGGGACCGGTCTCGCAATCACCTGGACGGCCGCGAACAGTCCGAGCAAGTTCTACAAGGCGGGGGCCTCGCTCACCGAGCGCATCGCCGGGATGCGATTCGGGAACCGGTACTTCCCGATGCATCTCGACAACCTGTTCTTCCTGTCCATCCAGACGCCAGCGATCTTCAGCCGGTTCGAGGGCATCCTGGACCCGGGCGGGACCGCGATGGGCTCGGTCAACGTGCCGAATGTCGGCGCGCTCGTGGGGGTGCAATTCTCGATCGCCTGGGTGACGGTGGACAGCGGCGCGCCGTTCGGCATCGA
>JAFGQW010000337.1 GCA_016935485.1 Planctomycetota bacterium
GGCCACGACCTCCAGTTCCACATCGCCAACGCGTACGAGTACCGGGCGTCGCTCGACGAGGGGATTCTCGTCGCCCACCATGCGCCGCACTACTTCGCGGGCCTCGGAGGCATCAACTTCAAGTACTACCCGCCATACGCCTACCTCCCCGTCGCAACGTTGCTCTCGCTCGGCGTCTCTCTGGCCAGCGCCTTCGCGCTCGCGCTCGGCCTCTCGTTCCTCGTGTCCGGCCTGGGCATGTACTGCTGGGCGCGGATCTACCACGAGCGACCGGGCGCGCTGCTGTGCGCCGTCCTCTACATGGCGGCCCCGTATCATCTCGACGATCTGTTCCGGCGCTTCGCCTATCCCGAACTCTGGGGCATGGCGCTCGATTCCTCCTTCCCTCGCCCCGCGCTTCTCTCTACTCTTTCCCCTTCTCCGCCGGCTCCGGACCGCGGGTGACACCCGCCCCGTCCCTGACCTGGCCCGAACCGACCACCGGGAAGGAAGCGGCGCCCGCATGACCCGACCTCTCCGCGCGGCGATGGCCGCCTGCGGCGGCGTGTGCAACCTCGCGATCGAGGGCGCGCGCCTGACCCGCGACTTCGAGATCGCCGCGATCCAGGATCCCGACCCCGCGGCGCTCGCGCGGGTCGGCGAGCGCCTGCCGGAAGCACGCCGGCACACGGTCTTCGAGGATCTGCTCGCCGCCGACATCGATTTCGTGATCGTGAACTCCCCCAACCACCTGCACCTCCCGCAAGTGCGCGCCGCGGCGGCCGCCGGCAAGCCGTGCCTCGTGCAGAAGCCGATCGCGCCGACGCTCGCCGAGGCCGCGGAGATGGTCCGCATCGCCGCCGCGCACGGCGTGAAGCTCGGCGTCACCATGTTCGAGCTCTCCCGCCCCATCCATCACCAGGTGAAGGCGATGATCGCGAGCGGCTGGCTCGGGCGCCCGGTCCTGGTGAGCGCGGTGGGCGCGCACACCGGCTACCTCGCCACCCCGCCGGCGCCCGGCGACTGGCGTCGCGATCCGGCCAAGGTCGGCGGCGGCGCGTTCATCCAGCTCGGCGTCCACCACGTGAACCTCGCCGCGTGGCTGCTCGACCGCGAGGCGGTCCGCGCCAGCGCCGCCGGCGCGCGCGGGCTCACCGTGTTCGAGGACGAGACGATGCTCGCCACCGTGGAGTTCGCGGACGGCGTGATGGCGCGGTTCGCCACGAGCTATGCCGCGGACCTCTACGCGTTTGCGGTGATCGGCGACCGCGGGAGAATCCATCTGCTGCCGGAGCACGTCGTGGTGCGCGGTCCGGAGCCGTTTAGGGGCGAGGTCTTCGACTACACCGAGGCCGGGCGCGAGGTGGCGATCCCCGCGGCCGCGCTCGCCGAGCGCAGCCGGCCGCTCGAGGCCGCGCTCGAGGTGCACGGCCGGTTTGCGCGCTGGATCGCGCGCAGCGAGCCCTACCCCTGCCCCGGCGAACGTGCGCTCCACGACATGCGCGTCGTCGAAGCCGTCTATCGCGCCTGCCGCACCGGCGAGGCCGCTGGAATCGAAGGAGAGCCGAGATGAACCTCCCGCAGCGAAGATCCCTGCGAACCGTCGCCGGCACGCTGGTCGCCGCGGCGCTGACGGCCATCCTCGTCGCCTGCTCGGCGCGCCCGGCCCAGCCGGATCCGACCACGGCGCCGGAGGCCGACCGCCACCCCTCGATCCTCGTCCCGATCTACTTCTACCACGGCTACTCGGTCGGCCACGAGAATCGCACCTCGGGCCTGCAGGTGAGCCGGGACGGCGGGCGCACGTTCACGGCGGCCGCATGGAAGGAGCTCATCACCAACTCCGTCGCGGTCGATCCGAGCGGCTGCTGGATCTATCTCGCCTGCGGCAACGGCGTCCTCGTGAGCCGCGACGCGGGCCAGACCTGGCGGCTCACCGGCGGCTGGCGGATGACCGAGGTGCAGCGCGTGGCCATCGATCGGCGCGATCCGCGCCGCGCGCTGGCCGCCACGGCCTACGGCGTCTTCGCCTATGCCGACGCGGACAACCCGGCGGGCGCGTGGGAAGCCCGGCCGAGCGAGCACTTCCGGTACTCGACCGACGTGCGGCAGGACGCGGCGGAGCCCGACACGATCTGGGTCGCGAGCGACCGCGGCGTCTTCGTCTCGCGCGACCTCGGCCGCCGCTTCGAGCCCGCGCTCGCCGGTGTGGATGTCCGCCGGATCTGGCAGGATCCGCGGGATCCCCGGCGGCTCTTCGCGGCGACGGATGGCCGCGGACTAATGGCGACCGTAGACGGCGGACGGACGTGGCAACGCGTGGAGGGGCTGCCCGACATCGTGCTGTGCATCGAGGAGCATCCCGCGCGGCCGGGCGTGCTGCTCGCAGGTACGCTCGAGGGGCTCTTCCTCCGCGACCCCGCCACCGACCGGTGGACCTGCGCGCGAGAAGGACTCCCCGACGGGTTCTGCGTCTACGGAGTCGCGGTGGACCCCGCGGACCCGGATCACCTGTTCGCGGCCGGAAACGACGGGCTCTTCGAGCGGCGCGGAAGCGACGGCGCCTGGCGGCAGGCGGCCTTCCCGGATTCCCTGATCCACGACATCGGCGTCGCCCACCTTGCCCGGCCGCGCCGCGATGCGCTCTCCACCGAGCCCGGGACGCCGCTAACCCTGGCGCGCGGCACGGGCGAGAGCGCCGCGGCCGCCCCCGAGTTCGCCGCGCGCCGCGAGCACCTGCTCGCGCACTTCCGTGACCGCCCGCGCCCGGAGAAGCCGTGGAACGGCTGGACCGACGCGCTCGTCCGCGTGGACCGTGGAGAGACCGACGCGGCCTTCTGGAGCGCTCTTCGCGACGAGCTCGCGCACCCCGGCCACTCGATGTTCTACACGATGCCGCTGATCGCCTTCCACCTGCACGGCGGCGAGCGCGTGCCCGCCGACGTGCGCGACAGGATCCGCACCCTCCTCACCGAGGTGCCGATCTACCGCGGCGACACCGAAAACCACTGGGTCATGCACTACGCAGTGCTGCTGCTCGCCGCCGAGACATGGCCCGAGACGCCCGCGGCCCGCTGGTACATGGGGCGGGACACGAGCGCGCTCCACGCCGAGGCCCGCGGCTGGCTCGAGCACTGGGCGCGGCTCGCCGCGACGAAGGGCCAGGGCGAGTTCGACTCTCCCAACTACCTGTTCATGTACGTCACCCCGATGCTGCTGCTCCACGACTTCGCCCGGACCGAGAGCGTGCAGCAGCTCGCGCACATGATGCTGGATCTCCTGCTCGCCGACTACCTCGCCGAGTCGCTCCGCGGCGCCTGGTGCGGCGGCCACAGCCGGATCATCGACGAGGAGGTGGAGCGGACCGTCCACAACCGGGTGAGCGTGTTCCACTGGCTCTACGCGGGCGGCATCGAGTGGCCCGCGGAGATCCACGGCTGGACCTACTACGCGGCGCGCTCCTCGTACCGGCCGCCGGCCGTGCTGGAAGCGATCGCCAACCGCCGGGAGACGCCGTTCGTGCACACGGAGCTCAAACGCGTCCGGAACGTGATGCGCTTCGGCGCCGAGCTGAATCCGCCCGTTCACAAGTACGACTTCCTCACGCCGCTCTACGGCATGGGCTCGCTCCAGGGAGGCATCCTGCAGCCGCTCCAGCAGCACACCTGGGACGTGACCTGGCTCGGGAGCGCCGAGAACGCGACGCTCTTCTCCGTGCATCCCGCAGTCTCCGCGCGCGAGCTCGCGATGTTCTTTCCCGAGCACCCGCGCGACATCACCCGCATCATCTCCCGCCAGAAGGGAGTCTACCTCTCGCCCGACAAGTGGATCTCGGCCTCCGCCCACGAGCAGGTCTTCCAGCACGAGCGCGTGCTGCTCGCCCTCTACCAGGTGCCGCCGGGCGAGTCGTTCCCGCACGTGAACCTCTACTGGCCGAGCTGCCTCGAGCGCACCAGGCGCGACGGCTGGTGGTTCGGGCAGGACGGCGACTTCTTCCTCGCCTGCTACCCCTGCCGGGAGGGCGACTGGACCGACCTCGAGACCCGCCAGCGCTTCCGCTGCCCGGCGGATCGCGCGGGCTTCGTGGTGGTCGCCCGACCGGTGGGCGGCGATCCCGCCGAGCCCGTCACCTTCGAGTCGTTCCAGCAGTCCGTGCTCGCGGGCTCGCGTCCGGAGCTCACCGGCGAGGGCGACCAGTTCGCCCTCTCCTTCCGGAGTGCCGGCGGTCCGGAGTACCGCAAGGTGTGGGGCGAGGCCGCCGGCCGGATCGACGGCCAGCCCGTTTCGTTCCCGGCGGAGTGGCTCTTCCGGGGACCGTTTCTCACGAGCCGCGCGGGCTCGGGCGTCGTCACCCTGACGGACGGCCGGACCCGGCGCGTGCTCGACTTCAACGACTTCTCGATCCGCGAGACCCCATGAACACGACGCACACTCTCCTCGACTGGATCCGCCGCCTTCAACGCATCACGCTGGACGCGGGCGCGCCGCCCGTCTGCCGCACCGTGGCCGAGGAGATCCGGCAGCGCTTCGCGCCCGGCGCGCGGATCGGGCGCGGCGGCGGCGCACCGCAGACCGGCCGCCACGCCGCCACGCTGCGAATCGCCGTGGACCCGGCTACCGGCGGCCGCCTCCGGTTCGGCGTCGACCGTGACGGCGCCGGGGTGCTCGCCGCGCCGGATGCGCACCACCTCTACGCGTGGTTCTGCTACCTCGTCGACTGCCGCGGCGGCGAGCCGCTCGCCGCCGTCTCGCGCGGCCGCTCCGCGCGCCCCGCGTTCCGCTGGCAGCGGCCGATCTTCGACTTCTACTTCACGCAGTCGGGCCGCACCGTGCGCGGGCTCGACCGCGAGACGTACGTCCGGCAGATGGCGCGCTTCGGCTTCACGCACCTCGAGGTGAACGGCCTGGCCACGCCCGAGCCGATCGAGCCGGGGGTGCCAGGCGAGGTCTATCCGCGCTTCTACACGTACTGCCCCGCGCTGGACCAGTTCGTTTCGAGCTTCCTCAACCGCGGCTTCTATCCGGCCGACTACCTCGCCGCAAACCTCCGGCGCCTCGAGCACGACGCGCGGCTCGCCGTTCGCTACGGGCTCGTGCCGGTGCTGCTCTGCTTCGAGCCGCGCTCGGTACCGGACGCGCTGCTGGCGAAGTACCCCGAGCTGCGCGGCGCGCGCGTGGACCACCCGTTCCGGAGCTTCCGGCCGCGCTACAACCTCGCGGTCTCGCATCCGGTCGTGCGGCGCCACTACCGCGAGATGATCCAGACCCTGCTCCGCGCCGTGCCGGAGCTCGGCTGCCTCGCGATCTGGTCCAACGACAGCGGCGCGGGCTTCGAGTTCACGCGCACGCTGTACGTCGGCGCAAACGGCAGCGCCTACCTCGTCCGGGAGTGGTCCGAGGAGGACGTGTTCGCGCGCGCCGCCGCCGGGAACGCCGTCGGTTTTCTCCGGCTACTGCAGGAGAGCGCCGCCGAGATCAACCCGGACTTCCGCGTCACCACGCGGCTCGAGCCCTTCGGCCCCGAGCGCGCGCACGTGCTCCGCGGCGTGGGCGTCGGCCTCGACGTCGAGGTGCCGACGCTGCTGGCCACGGGCTGGGACAGCCCCTACCGCCATCCGCGCTACGCGGACTCCGACATCGGGGCGCTGACGATCTTCAACAACCGGTTCCTCCCGGCCGAGCGGGCGCCGATGCGGGCGCTCGCGCGCCGCGAGTGCCGCACCCACGTGATGCACGCGCACGGGCCGGTGAACAACTTCGAGCCGCTGCTCGGCATTCCGGCGCCGTGGCTCACGCACGAGAAGCTCGCGGCGCTCCACGCGGTCGGCGCCGACTACCTCGCGCACCTCGGCGGCATCGCGCCGCCCGGCGCGGTCCGCTGGAACGTGAACGAGGAAGTGTTCCGGCGCTTCCAGTTCGCGCCCGAGCGCGGCGCGGACGAGACGGTCGAGGCGATCGCGCGGGCGTGGGCGGCCCCGCCGCTCGCCCGCACGCTGGTCGGGGCCTGGCGGCTCGTGGACCGTGCGATCCGCGGCTTCATGCCGAACCCGCTCTACTTCCAGTGGGGTCCCTGGTACCGCCTCTGGGTGCGCCCGCTCGTGCCCGACATCGAGCGGATCCCGGAGCGCGAGCGCGCCTACTACGAGCGCCATCTCCTCTCGACGCACCACAACCCGAACCGGGTCGATCTGAGCCGCGACGTGCTCTTCCACCTGATGACGCCGGCGCTCGCGCGGAAGACCGCCGCGCGGATCGAGCGCAACGCCCTCCCGCCGCTTGACCGGGCGATCGCGCGGCTCGAGGCCGCTGCCCCGCCCGCCGGCACCGAGGGCGCCGCGCTGCTCCGGGACCAGCTCGACCGATTGCGTGCGCTCCGCTGCTGGTTCGTCACCCGGCAGAGCGTCGCCGTCTGGATCGGCGAGGTGCACGGCTACCTCCGGAGCCGGAGCGCGCCGGCACGCGCCACCGCGCGGGCTCGGCTGCGCGCCATGGCGGCGCGCGAGATCACGAACGCCGAACGCCTGCTCGCGCTCTGGCGCGAGAGCCCGACGGTGTTCATGGCGGTCTCGGCCGGCCAGGAGACCACGTTCCTCTACGACCGGAACTTCGGCCGCCACCTCGAGCGGAAGATCCGGCTGATGCGGCAGTACGGCAACGCCCGGCCGCGCATCGATTCCGACATCATCTGGCGCGTGGCGAACCTGCGGGCGCCGGCGGCCCGGCGCGCGCCGCGCTGAGGCGTCGTGATCGTCAGAAGGCGTAGCCGACGCTCACGTGGAGGTTCCACCGGTCCTCACCGTCGTTCGGATCGGGATTCCAGGCGGCGTCCACCCGCGCCGGCCCGATGGGCGTGCGGAGGTGAAGCCCGCCGCCGAGACCCCAGGAAAGGCTCCCCGAGGCGAAGTCCTCGTGTCGCTGCCACACCTGCCCCAAGTCCGCGAACACGGTGCCGGCCAGGAGCTTGTAGATGGGGTAGCGAAGCTCGGTGTTGGCCACCAGGAAGGCCTCGCCGCCCTGCGGGTCGCCCGCAGGCGATCGCGGGCCGAGCTCGAACTCCTTGAACGAGCGCACGGTGCTGGCGCCGCCCGAGAAGAAGCGCTCCTGGATCGGGATGCCCTCGGTCCTCCCGAAGGGAA
The DNA here is from genome assembly GCA_016935485.1 of Planctomycetota bacterium. Lineage (GTDB taxonomy): Bacteria > Planctomycetota > JAFGQW01 > JAFGQW01 > JAFGQW01 > JAFGQW01. The sequence continues at coordinate 7,116 of JAFGQW010000337.1, forward strand.
CGATCGAGCCGCCGCGCACCCCGGCGGCCAGCACCCAGCCCGGGGCCACGGCGAGGTACCCGCGCCAGGTGCCGACGACGCGGTGGAAGTCGATGTCGCCGCCGAGGACCCGGTCCGCCCATTCGTAGCTCGCGCCGAGCACCAGGCCCGATTCCGGCTCGATGGGGTTGTCGCGCGAGTCGAAGGTGGCGCTCAGCGTGAAGCCGGAGATGCTGATCGCTCCCACCCGGTCGACCGCCTGCGGATCGGAGACGTTCTCGGCGTCCGAGGACCGGTAGCGGTAGCGCACCCGCGTGTCGAGCTCCCGCGTGAGCTGGTAGCCCACCTCCAGCGCCGTCTCGTACTCGGTGAGATCGAACGAGGGGAACTCGCGCATCTCGAAGGAGTTGCGCAGCGCCAGCGCGAAGTTGCGGCCGAGCGTCATGCGGTCCTCGAAGTTGAGCTCCGCGCGGACGCCGACGAAGGACGCCTTGAACTTCGTCTCGACCATGCGGCCCGTGCCGAACAGGTTGATGTCGCGCAGCGCCACGCCGCCGCGGAGCTTCTCGTAGGAGCCGTAGCCGCCGTAGAACTCGAGCTGGATCGGGTCGCGCTCCGCCACCACCAGATCGAGATCGAGCGTGCCCTCGGCGGGATCCTCGGGGTCCGGCTCGAACGCGCCCGGCTTCAAGCTCACCCGCGAGAAGAGCCCGGTGTTGTAGAGCTCGACCTCGGACTTCCACACCCGGTCCTGGTCGTAGCGCTCCCCCGCCCTGGGGAGCATCTGCCCCAGGATCACGCTGTCCCGGGTGAGGTCGTTGCCGGCGATGCGCACGGTGCCGAAGCGCGCGCGCGCTCCCTCCTCGATCACGAGCGTGAGCACCGCCTTGCCGGCCGAGCGGTCGAACGTCGTGTCGATCTCGATCCGCGCGAACGGGAATCCCTCCCCGCCGTAGCGGTCGAGAACGATGGCGCGCACCTCCTCGGCGAGCAGCCGGTGGAAGGGCCGCGGCGGCACGAGGAAGCGCGCGACCTCCTGCGCGAGGATGTCGCTCGGGAGCCGGCGGTTGCCCGCGAACCGCACCTCCGCGAGGTGCACCAGCGCCCCTTCCTCCACCCGCACCAGCACCTGGACCGTCCGGCCGGAGGGCGCCTTGAGGAGCGTCGGCTCGACACGCGCGTCGGGATAGCCGGATCGAACGTAGAGGGCCTCGATCCGGTCCATGTCCGCCCCCAGATCCCGCTCCACGTACGGTGCCCCCGCGCGCAGCGCCCGGCACTCCGCGAGCGCGAGGAGGAGATCGGTATCGAACGCGAAGTTCCCCAGGACCGAGACGCTCTCGATCTCGACCTTGAGGCCGGCGTTCACGGTGAAGACGACGGCCTTGCCGCCGGGAATGTCGCGCACCGAGAACGCCACCTCCGCGTCCGGGTAGCCGCGCATCCGGTAGAAGCACTCGAGCGCGTAGGCGGCGTCGTCGAGGTGGCTCAGCACCCCGTCCTCCCGCTCGAAGCGCTCGAGCTCGCTCCGCATGCAGGCGATGAGCGTGTCCCGATCGAAGGGCCGGTGGTTGACGAGGAGGTAGCGGTAGTCGGGTTTCGGCGGCACCGCCGGCGTCGTCGCCGGTGCCTGCGCGCGCGCGCCGGTTCCCGCGGCGACGAGCACCAGCACGGCCGCCGCTCGCCAGAGCACGCCGCGCGGCCTCATGGCGCGGACTCCCCGGCGGGGCCGGCCGCGCGCGGCGCGGGCTTCCCGAAGCGCAGCCGGAGCAGCACGCCGCCGTTGTAGTCGCCGTACTTGTCGTTCTCGCCCTGGAGGAAGAGGGTCTCGAACAGGCGGAACTCGGCGCGAATCTGGTTGCCGGCATCGAGCGGTGTGCGCGCCGGGATGCTCTCGATGTAGATGCGGTCGAGAAGGTCGGTGAAGAATGTGGTCTCCTCGCTGCCGCGCTGGCGCGGGAAGAAGCGGCGGAAGAGATAGCGCAGCCCCTGCGTGCCCACGACGCGCGCCGCGTTGTCGCCCGTGAGCCCGCCGCGCACCGCGCCGGTCATGATGAGCGCGGCCACGTCTTCCCGGGGGAGGCTCGGGTTAGAGGCGAAGTCGATCCGCAGCCGGTCCAGCGGGCCGGTGGCCAGAGCCGACACCTCGATGCCGGCGATGCGCGCCTCGGCCACGGCGTTGACGTAGGGGCGCAGCGGATCGCGCGCAAAGAATCGCACCTTTCCCACCGTGAGGTCGAAGGCCTGCGCCGGCGCGAACAGCTGGCCGGCGACCTCGATCTCGCCCTCCAGCAGCGGATCGGCCGCCGTGCCGCGCAGCTCAAGCTCAGGCCGGGCGCGCACCCGGGCCACGTTCGTGTCGATCAGCACGCCGTCGCCCGGACGCAGGCGGACGTCCAACCGGAGCCCGCGGCCAAGCGCGGTCTCGAGCCGCGGCACGACCAGCCGGTGGGAAAGCTCGGACGGCACGCCCGCGCCGCCGGTCAGCGGGATGTCGCCCAGGTAGCGGCTCCGGACCGGCGCCACCACGCCCTGGACCAGGCCGCCGGCGGCGTCGCCCTCGCAGCGCAGATCCACGTCGGCCCGGATGCGCGCCACGTCGTCGCGCCAGAGCAGCAGCCGCTCCCCGCGGATGGCGAACCGAAACCGCCGGAGCTCCGGCCAGCCGAGCGCGAGGCGCCCGTCCTCGTCGCCGCCGGCGTTCTCCGGCCCGAAGACGCCGTCGATCCGGGCGTCGATCTCGGCCTGCTCGTGGCCGAGCGACACGGTGAGCCCCTCGGTCTCGACGCGGTCCGGATGCACCACGATCCGGCCGCGCACCCGGTCGAGCTGCGGCAGGCTCTCGCTGGCGAACCGGACGTCGACCCCGTCGAGCCGCAGCGCGCCCGTCCATTCGGGCCGCGCCAGCGTGCCGCGCACGCAGGCCTCGATCCCGAGCGGCCCCTCGATGCGGCGGATCGGACCGAGGTGCTCCAGCAGGCGGCCGGGATCGAGGCCTCGTCCCTCGAGGTCTAGCCGGCAGGGAGCCTGGCGGTTCACCTCGAGTCGCCACGGCAGGAGACCGACACCGACCGGGAGCTGCCCCGCGGCGGAAAAGAGGCCGGCCCCGGTCTCCACCTCCAGCCGGTAGACGTCGAGCGCGGCGGCGGTGCCGATCGCCGAAACCTCGATGCGCCGCGTCGAGAACCCCTTTACCCGCCCGCCGTCCACGCCGGCGTCGATCCGCACGCACGGCGCGTCGAGCGGGCCGGAGGCGGAGATCGTGGCGCGGGCCATCCCCTCCACGCCCAGCGGGAGGTAGCGCCGGAACGTCCTGAGGTCAAGGCCGCGCACGGCGGCGGTGACGTCGAGCGCGCGCGGGCGCATGCCGTCGAGGTCGAGCCGGCCGCGCGCCTCGACGCGCGGCTCGGACCGCGCCGCTCCCTGCTCTTTCAGCCACAAGGTGAGCGCGCGGTCGCGGAGAGTCAGCTCGCCCGCGAGCGCCGCGAGCTCGGGAAAGTCGCGGTGCCAGGGGCTGCCGACGCCCACCTCCAAGGTGAGCCGGCCGGTCGCGGCGGCGTCCGGCCCGCCGCGAAGCGCAAGCGGAACCAGGGACAGCCGGGCCGGCAGCTCGAGCGCGCCGGACGCTGCGAGCCCGCGGGCCTTCGCCTTGAGCGCCTCGACGTGCGCGAGCCCGTCGGCGTAGCGCGCGGTGATGGACACCTCGCCGTCGGTCCAGCCCTGCCAGGCGAGGTTGCGAAGCTCCACGCGCGCGGCAAGCTGCGGCTCCGCGAGCCGACCCGCAAGCTCGATGCGACCGCTCGCCGCGCCGGCAAGCTCGGCACCGAGCCGCGCGGCGAGTCCGGCCAGCGCGACCTGCTCGAAAGCGACCACGCCCTCGACGTGCTCGGGCCGGCTGCCAGCGAGCCCGATGTCGCCGCGCGCCGTCGCCGTGCCGCCCGCCAGCGCGGCGCGGCACGTCTCGATGCGGATGCGCCCCGGATCGAGCGCCGCCGCGAGCCGCGCGTCCCGCACCAGCGGCAGACCGAGATCCACGAGATCGAGCCAGGCGGCGTGGAGATCCACCCGGCCGCAAAGCTCGGGAGCAGAGGGCGTGCCGGCGAGCTTCAGGTCCAGGTCCACCGTGCCCGCGGCGCGGCGCTCCAGGCCGGCGAGCGCGCAGAGGTCGCCGAGATCCAGGGCGGCGAGCGCAAGCGCGAGATCGAGGCGGCCCGCCGCCATCCCGCCGCGCAGCGTCGCCCGCCGGTCGAGCAGGGTGAGCGTCGGATCCAGCAGCTCCACCGCGTCCGGGCGGATGGCGGCGGTGAGGGGACCGCGCGCGGCCAGCCGCGAGCGGCCGACAGATGCGCTCAGGTCGTTCAGCGTGACGAGCAGGCAGTCCGGCGCCATGCGATCGAAGCGGCCGGCGAGATCGAGTCGGAGGTTCTCGCCGCGGCCGGCGACGGTGACGTCGGCTGCCACGAGGGAACCCGCCGCCGTGACGCGCACGCAGCCGTTTCGATGCGTGACGCCGGGCGCGGACAGCGCGGCAAAGCGCGCGTCGGCCGTCGCCGCGAGACGTCCGTCGGGCTCGCGGCGCGCCGCGGCGGCGATCTCCCAGTCGCGAAGCGCGATGGCTTCCCAGGCGAGTGCGTCGCCGCGGATGGCGGCATCGAGCTCAGGCGCGGCGAAGCGACCGGCGAGCGTCACCTTCACCGCGATCGCCCCGGCAGCCGAGAGCGCGCCGAGGCCGGGGAGCGGCGGGCGGAGGTCGCCCGCAAGCTCGAGGCGCAGGCCGCCGTCGAGGCGCAGCTCGCCCGCGCCACGGAGCGCGCCCTGACGGCTCGTCAGATCGAGCTCGCGCACGGTCGCCGTGCCGCGTGCAAGGTCAACGCGCGCGGTCGCCGCGACGGCCTCCAGGTCGTGGAAGCGGTCGGCGCGAAGCGCGACCCGGGCGGTGCCGCTCAGCGAGGCGAGATCGTCGGGACGTCCCTGGATCTCGGCGTCGACATCGAAAACGCCCGCCAGGCGCGGCGCCTCCGGAGGCAGGAAGAAGGCCGCGGGCTCGGTGCGCATGTCGGTGAGCTTCACGGCGCCATCGACCCGGCCGTTCGCGAGCGTGACGCGGCACGCGGCGACGCCGCCGAGGAGCCCGAGGTTCGCCTCGATGCGCACTGCGCCGGCAGCGGCCGGGTCGAACGCGATGCGCAGCCGATCGTCGCGCCGCGTCGGGCCGTCACCGGCGCGGATGTCGGCGAGCGTGAGCGCGAGGGGCTCGAGCACGATCGACGCGGCAACCGGCGGCAGCGGCGGCGCCGTGTCGGCCGGCGTCCACGCGGAGCGGCCCACGCGCACCGTGCCGCGGGCGGCGCCGGCAGGCCCCTGCGAATCCGGCGCGAGGACGAGCGCCACGTCCTCGAACGCAAGCGTGCGGTCGCCGTGATGCAGGCGGCACCGGCCGCCCGCGATCTCGAGCGCCGGCAGGATCGGGAACGCGCGCGGCGCGGCGTGCGGATCCGGCGGCTCGGTCCGCCGCAGCGCGGGAGGCAGTTCGCCGGCAAGATCGAGGTCGAGCTCCGGATCGAGAATGGCGACGCGCTCGATCCATGCGGATGAGCCAGCCAGCCAGGCGAGCAGCGAATAGCGCACCTCGACGCGGCGGAGCACGGCCCGCCGCACCATCGGCCGCGTGCCGGTGTCCACGAGCACGACGTCCTCGAAGATCAGGCCGGCCAGCGCCGGCCCCACCACCGAGCCGACCCGCACACTGAGCCCGAGCTCGCTCTCCGCGGCGCGCTCGAGCCACGGTTTCAGCAGCGGCGGGGCGAGCCACGCCGCCGCCGCGCCGAGCAGCACGAGCCCGCCAGCGGTGACGAGAATGCGGCGAAGCCATCTTCTCGGGCGCATGATCGGGAACCGGCCGAGATGGTTGGTGACCGAAAGAAACCGTGAATCGCAACCCCCGCACGGGAATCTACCCCTTCGGACACCCGGCGCACCGGGTCAAGGATACGCGCCGGGCTTTCGCGCGGCGCGTGCTCCCGGGAGAGAGACCGCTGTCGACGGCAATGCGCCCGCGACACGCCATCGCGTTCCGTGGGAATGTCCGCGCCGGCGTCCAGCCCGCGCCCCGAGGACCTGGAAGTGGAGGACCGGCCGGGGTAACGTTCTCGAGATCCGCGTTTCCGGCATGCGGTTCGTGGCCCGGCGGCGGGCAACGCACCGTGGCGGTGGCGGAGCGCGTCGAGCCGTGATCGCGGAAGCCGGGTGAAAGCATGCGAAAACCGACGTTGAACTTCTGGATCGATGCGGTGGCGTTCGTGGCGTTCGTGCTGCTGGCCGCCACGGGCATCCTGGTGCGTTACGTACTGCCACCCGGCTCCGGCCACTTCGCCACGCTGTGGGGTCTCGATCGCCATCAGTGGGGCGAGATCCACTTCTGGCTGGCTGTGAGCATGCTCGCCGCGCTGGTCCTGCACGTCTTTCTCCACTGGCGCTGGATCGTGGCCATGGTGCGGGGCAGCAAGACCCGTGAGGGATCGGGCGTCCGGCTGGCCATGGCCCTGGTGGGCATCCTGGGCCTGGCCGCACTGGCCGCGGCGCCCTTCCTGGCCCCGGTCGACACCTCCGGGGAGCCGCCGCACCGGATGCGCTCGGACGAGCCCGGCACACACACCGCACCGGAGATCAGCGGCTCCATGACCCTTGGCGAGGTGGCGGCGAGCAGCGGCGTTCCCGTGGAAGTACTGCTCCGGGAGCTCGAGCTCCCCGAGGACGTATCCGCCGATCAGCGCCTCGGACATCTCCGCCGACAGTACGGCTTCGAGCTGAGCGCGGTGCGCGCCGCGGTGCGGAAGCACGCCGGGAAGTGAACGCGAAGGGCGGCCCGCCCGGCTCAGCGCTGCGCCTCGAGGGCGAGCTCGAGCACGTTGGGCACATCGAGGCGCACCGTCACGCGGCGGCGCTCGGGACGGAACCCGTCGGCGCTCACGTCCACCAGGTAGTCGCCCGGGGAGAGGAACCGGCGCTCGAGCCGGCCGTCGCTGCCCGTGTGGTGAAGCCCGTGTTTGAACGTCTCGAAGGTGAGGTCCGGCTCCTCGCGAAGGCGCGCCTCGAGGATCTTCCGGTACTTGGAGAAAAGCGGCGGGATCTCCTCCTCGGCGGGCGTGAAGATCCTGACCCGCGCGCCGGCGATCGGCGCGTCCCGCGGTCCGCGCACTTGCACATGGAGCGTGGCGCTCGCTGCGCCGAGGCGGATCTCGAGCTCGACCGCGCGGCCGGCCTCCACGCGGGCCGTCTCGCGCGCCTCGATCCAGTCCTCGTGGCGAGCGCGGATCTCCACCGGCCCGGGCGGGAGATCCCGGATCTCGAACCTGCCATCGGCGCTCGCGACGCTGCGCCCCGCGCCGAGAAAGCGTCCGTCGAGCGGGCAGCGCGCCTCCACGGACGCGCCTCCCACCGGTTCGCCGGCCGCCGTTCGAACCCAGCCGCACACGGATCCGGCCGACTCGAGGAGCAGCTCCACGAGCGGTGGCGGCCCATCCGGATCGACCTGGACGCGCACGGGCGCGGCCATGACGAGCCCGTCGTCGGTGCCGGCTTCCAGCAACGACACCGAGCTGCCTCCTCTCGCTGCCGCGTTCGTGACAAACCCGCCGTCCGGGCTCTGGAAGAAACGGCGCCGCGAATCGGAGGACAGGCGAGGCACCGTTCCCGCAACGTTTCCGGTTCGGTCCAGTTCCGTGTGGGCGCGGATCCAGAATCGCTGCACGGGCTCGCGCGTGTCGGCGCAGAGCACGCGGCCCCGGATCCCCGGTGGAATCCTGTTCATCCGGAGCAGCAGCTCCGGCATGTCCCGCGTCACGAGCGTCTCTGACAGGGCCGGAGACCACGCGAGCTGGTAATCGTCCTTCCTGGCTTCGATCCGGGTCGGGCAGTTCTCCGGCAGCCCTTCGAGCACGAATCGTCCGTTCGCATCGGTGCGCGTCGAACTCGGTCCGGAAGACGCCCAGACGCTGACGTCGACCACCGGTCGGTCGCGGTCATCCACCACCCTTCCCCGGAGCGATACTTCCGCGGCCGGCGTGAGCACGATGCCCGACACCGTGGCCCCCTCGGTCACGCGAATTTCGCCGCGCCGGCCGCGCGTTCGATAGCCCTGGTCCGGAAACCCCTGGCCATTCGCGCTCACCTGGTACGCACCGGCGGGCAGGGCGCCGAAACGAAAGCTCCCGTCCTCGGCGGTGGCGACGTTCCCGTAGACCCAGCCGACGACCCGTTCCGGCACCGGCCACGGCCTGAGCCACACGCGGTGTCCGGAGATCGGGGCGCCGTCTGCCGCCACCACCCGCCCGCGGATCTCGCCTCCGCGGGTCATCCGCACGACGATGCCTTCCCGCACCTCACCGGCGGCCAGCGGCTCGAGCTCGAGGACCGCGCGCGCCAGCTCGTCCCTGCGCACGGTGAGCCGCGGCGGCTTTGCCGGCGTGTCGATCGTGGCCTCGAATCGCCCGTCTCGATCCGTGGTCCAGCGCGGCGTGTCGATCAGACCGTCCCGCCAGACCTGAACCTCCGCGCCCTCCAGCGGCTGGCCCTCCGGTCCGAGCACGATGCCGAGAATCCGGGCGACGGACACGAGGCGAAACGTGCGCGTGGCCTCGCCGATCCGGCATTCGTCCGGCGTGAAGCGAACCCGCGAAGCGACCGGGGCCTTGCCGTCCGCCTCGATGCGAACCTCGAGCTCCTCTGGCAGTCCTTCGAGACAGAAGCGCCCGCTCGCGTCGGCGATCGACGGCAAGTGGTTGGTGAGCCGGCTCTCGGCGCGTGCGCCGGCGACCGAACGGCCGTCCGTGTCGACCACCTGGCCGCGGAGCGTGACGCCGCGTTCGAGCTGGAAGTCGGCGACGGTTTCGCGCTGGCGCTCGACCACCACGTACACCTCATGGATCGCGCTAGGGGGATGCGGCGGATGCCCTGGCGAATACACCGACAGACCCCAGGTTCCAGGCCGGAGGCCGTCCATCCGGTACCGTCCGTCCGCGCCCGTTCGGGCGCTTTCGGCAATGATCATGCCACGGCCGCGGTGAAAGGCCGGCATCGCCGAAACGCGTGCGCCTTCCACGGGCAGGTCGCTCTTCCGGTCGACCACGCGTCCCGCAACGCAGCCGCCGACCGCGAGCACAATGTCGCAGTGTGCACCCGCGCTTACCGCGAGCTTGTCGCGGCTGTAGCCGCTTGCGGCCACGGCGAGGTTGACGAAGAGCTCTGGATGGAGCCCCGCGAAAACGAATCGTCCCGCGGCATCGGTTTGTGTCGTCCGAGCTTCCGGCAGCCAGCGGCGTTCGAGCGTGCTGCTCTTCACGTGGAGATCGATGGAGACCCGGGCTCCCTGGATCGGTTGACCAGTCTCGTTGAAGACCGTCCCGGTCAGCCGCACACCTGCCGGTTCAGCAGGCGTCGGCGGAGATGTCGCCGCCCCGGCGGCGCGGTCCTCTGCGGGGAGAGCGGAGGTGGTCGGCTCCGGCGCAGGCGCTGCGCTGACGGCCTTGTCGGCGGCCGGCGGGACCGTTCCGCCGGTCGTGGCTTGCGGCAGCTGCGGTGGTCTCACGTCCTTGCCGCCCGGCCACAGCGCGAACGCCAGTCCGATCACGAGGAGAGCGACGATTGCGAGCTTGACCTTCGTGCTCATGACGAGTGCTCCGCTGAGAAAGGAAGTCGTCGGCGCGACGCTTCCCGCGGGCGCCGCGACTTCCGCAGGAACCGAGCCGATCCACGGCAGCAGCGCTGCGCACCAGTGCGCCCGATCGCCGCACTCGCGGTCGAGCCGGGCGCGGAGCTTCTCCAGGCCGCGGCGCAGCCGGCCTTCCACGGCGGCGGGCGAGATGTCCAGGCGCACGGCGATCTCGCGGGGCGGCAGATCCTCGAAGTAGCGCAGGAGAACGGCCGTGCGGTAGGGTTCCTCCAGCGCGAGGACGGCCCGGCCCACGGCAAGACGCGCGCTCTCCCGCTCCACCATCTCGGCCACGGAGGGGGTAGTCTCGAGTCCGGCGCAGGCCTTCTCGCGCTGGGCGCTGCGAGCGGCGGATCGTCTCCCCATGCGGACGAGGTTTCGCACGATGCGAGCCAGCCAGGCGCGCACGGACCCCGGCCGGGACGGCGGATGCTCGAGCGCGGCGACCCACGTGTCCTGGGCGACGTCCTCGGCGGTCGGCTCGTCGTGGACCAGCCGGCGCGCCAGCGCGCGGATCCAGGCGTCGTGGGCGAGCAGCTCGTGCAGCGGGAAGTCCGGGTTCTTCATGGCGCTCATCCACCAGATGCCGCGGGCGGGTCCAACCCGACAACTCGGCACGCACTTCTTCTATCATGTCCGTGCCGCGTCGGTGCGCGCTCGAGCTGCCGATCAGGAGACGGCCCGGGCGGTTCGAGACGGGGCGACGACCCGGTTCTCGGAGCCGTGCGTTCTGCTTTCTTCCGGCGAGACGCGGCGAAGCACTGCCGGTAGACCTCGCAACGAGCCGTGCAGACCCGTGCGCGCCGCGGACCGACGCGATATACTCAGGGGCCTGAGGACGAGGCCGCTGGAAGCCAGCGTGTTGACGGCCTTACCGGTCCGGACAGAACGTGAGGTGCACGATGACGTCGCGACGCAAGCTCCTCGAGCGGATCTCCGTGGATCCGGACGTATGCTTCGGCAAGGCCTGCATTCGTGGAACCCGCATCTGGGTGTCGATCATCGTGGACAACCTGGCGGCAGGAGTCAGCGAGGACGAGCTGCTCACCGCCTACCCGGGCCTCGTTCGTGAGGATATCCGCGCGGCTCTGACCTATGCCGCCGAACTGACCCGCGAGCGGCACGTCGTGCTCAAGCGGCGAAAGGCCACCGGTTGAGACTCAAGCTCGACGAGAACCTGGATGTGCGGCTCGGTGTGGTCATGAAGCGCGCCGAGATCAACTCCGGTCGTGCGCCCGCGGATCAACCCCGGTCGGGTCGCCCGCGGGGCTCGAGCGCGCCGCGCCCGGGTCTCAGAAGAGATCCCCCTCCGCGAGCCGCCGCACGAACACCTCGGCCGGCAGGATGTTGATCCCGTCCTCGGTGCGCCGCGGTTTCGGCGCCCGGCTGACGACCAGGCGGCGGCCGACCCGGTGATCCCTGGCGAGCTGCCGCAGCCCCTGGAGGTCATCGTCCGTGACGCGTTTGCTGGCCTTGGCCTCGATCGCGGCTCGCATGTCGTTCACGATGAAGTCCACCTCGATGCCGCTCGCGAGCCGCCAGTACGACAGCGTCAGGTCCGCGCCGTGGTAGGCGTTGTGGGCGGCGAGCTCGTGGAAGACCCAGTTCTCGAAGGCCTTGCCGTAAAGCTCCGATCCGACCTGGACCTCCCCGCGCCGCGCGAGGCGGTTCACGACCCCGACGTCCGCGAAGTAGAACTTCGGCGCGCTGATCACGCGGCGCTTCGGCCGCTTGCGGTACGCCGGGAGCCAGCGACCGAGCAGCGTGTCCTCGAGAATACCGAAGTAGCTCTTCACCGTCGGACTCGACACGCCGCATTCGCGGGCGATGCTCGAGAAGTTCACGATCTCGGCGTCGCCGAGCGACGCGACATCCAAGAACTCCGAGAAACCGGGTAGATTGCGCACGAGGCCTTCGGCCGCGACCTCCTCGCGGAGGTAGTCCGCGATATACGCGTCGAGGAGCGGCGCCGCACGCGCAGCGCCGTACATGCGCGGCAGATAGCCGTGGTTCAGGAGGCGGTCGAGATCGAGCTCGTCGCCGAGTTCCGCCGCCGTGAGACCGTGGAGCTCATACCGGAGCGCGCGCCCCCCGAGCAGGTTCGCGCCTCCGCGCCGGACCTTGCGCGCGCTCGAGCCACACAGTGCGAAGTGGATCTTCCGGTTCTCGAGAAGCCAGTGCACCTCGTCCAGCAGCGCGGGGACCTTCTGCACCTCGTCGATGACGACCTGTCGGCCCGCGAGGTTCTCGGCGGCGATCTCCTCACGGAGCTGCTCCGGGCGCTGCAGGTAGCGGCGGTGCTCGTCGGCCTTGAGGAGATCGACCCACCAGCCGTCCGGGTACCGCTGGCGAAGGAGCGTGGTTTTGCCTGCCTGGCGGGGCCCCCACAGGAAGAAGGTCTCGGTGCCGGCCGCCGGGAGTCGGCAGGCTCTCGGAATGAACATGAGGTTTAGTTTATCATGATAATTTAAAGTGGCAATTTAAAAATCCCTGGACCATGATGACCTTGACGAGGTGCCATCAGCGCCACTCCGCGAGCTTCGTCCGGCGTCGCTCGAGATCGAGCCCGAAACCGCCTGCCTCACCCCGATCACACCGACTGCAGCGCTGGACACTTGCGACCGGTCACCGCGCGGCGCGCTTGAGGGCACGTTCGATCTTCGCGAGGGTGCGAGCCGTGGGCGAATGCTTGCCCGACTCCAGGCGAGAGACCGTCTCCTGCCTGACGCCGGCGAGCTTTGCCAGATCCTGCGGACTGAGCCCGAAGGCTCGGCGCTCCCGCGCTACATCGCGGGCGATGGTCGCCAGCACGAAGTCCACGCCAGGCCGGTTGCCCTCGGCATCGGCCGGCGGAAGAGGCGGCAGCGCGGCATCGCGATCCGCACGCATGCGCTCGTACTGCTCGGCAGGCATCACGACAAAACGCTTGCCGGCGATCTCGAGGCTCTGGATCGGGATGTCCAACGTTCAGCCCTCCCGGTGGAGGATCCGGGCGCCGAGCTCGGAAATGCCGAACGGCACCTCGTAGAGCCCGCCGAGGGCGGCGCGCACCGCCGCGAGCTTGTCGGGCGGCACGCAGACGAGCAGGAAGCCGCCGCCGCCCGCGCCCAGGAGCTTCCCGCCCGCGGCGCCCGCCGCGCAGGCAGCCGCATAGGCCGAGTCCACCGCCGGCGTCGAGACCCGGTCCGACAGCGAGCGCTTGAGCTGCCAGCTCGCGTCGAGCAACCTCCCGAACCGCTCCGGATCCCACGCCGCGGCGAGCGCCGCTTCGCCCTCGTCCACGAGGCCCAGCATGCGGTGGAGCGCCGCGCGGTTCGAGTCCGCCCGGTTCACCTGCGCCGCGATCACCTCGGCGGAGTCGCGCGCACGTCCGGCGAAGTAGAGGCGAAGCGAGCTCCGGAGACCCTCCGCGACTCCCTCGCCGAGCGCCGGCGTGCGCACGCTCACCGTGCCGTCGGCACGGAAGTCGAGGCGGCGCAGCCCGCCCTCGGCCGCGAACCACTGGTCCTGCCAGCCGCCCGGCTCGCCGATCCGCTCGCGCTCGATCCGGATCGCGTCCTCGGCCAGCCGGACCGGGCCGGGCGCGTCGCCCGCGCGCGCGGCGAGCGCGAGCAGCAGTCCCGCCGTGAACGACGACGACGTGCCGAGCCCGGTGCGCGCCGGCAGATCGGCGAAGTGGTTGATCTCGATGCCGCCCTCGACGCCGTGATGCTCGAGGCAGGCGCGCACCACGGGATGCGCGATCTCGCCGACCGCGCGCACGAGCTCGAGGCGCGAGTAGGCCACGCGGATCCGGTAATCGAAGCAGCTCGGCAGATCCGAGACCGACAGGTGGCAGTAGCGGTCGATGGCGGCGCCGAGCACCGCCCCGCGGCCGCGCCGGAAGAAGCCGGGCAGATCCGTGCCGCCGCCGAAGAAGCTCACCCGAAACGGCGAGCGGGTCAGGACGAGCATGGTCGGGTCCCTTCGAGGAGCCGTGCCGCCGCCGCGAGGCCGGCCGGCGTGCCCGCGTCCACGAACGAGAGCTCGCGCTGGCGCATCGCGTGCACGGCGCCGGCCCGCGCGAGCTGCACCAGGAGACCCCGTTCGAAGGAGGCGCCCGCCGCGCCGGCGGTGCCGGCGAGGAAGCGCGCGCGATCGAGCACCGCGCAGCCCGCGTAGACGACGCCCGGGCCCGGCGCCGCCTTCTCTGCGAACGCTTCGAGGCGGCCATCCGGGGCGATCGTGAGCCGACCGAACGGAGCGGCGTCCGGCACCGGAGCAGCGAGCAGCGTCACCGTCGCCTCCGTGCGGAGGTGGCGCTTCACGAGCGCCTCGAGGTCGACGCCGGCGAGCAGCGTGTCGCCGTTCACGAGCAGGAAGGTCTCGCCGTCGATGCGCTCGAGCGCGCGGCGCACCGCGCCCCCGGTCCCGAGCGGCGTGTCCTCGACGAGGCGCTCCGCGCCAGCAAGCACTGGATCCCCGGCGAGTGCGGCCTCGATCTGCGGCGCCTCGTGGCCGAGAAGCACGACGAAGCGTGCGTAACTGGCGGTGGCGAACGGCGCGGTCACGTGATGGAGGAGCGACGCGCCGGCCACGGTGCGCACGAGCTTCGGCACCGGCCCCGGGAGCCGCGTGCCGCGCCCACCCGCGAGCACGAGCACCGTCACCGCCGCGTGCGCCTCCAGGCGCCGGTAGCGCGCGGCGAACCGGGCGAGCGCTTCCGGGCCGCCCGACCCGGGCGCGAGCGCCGCGCCGAAGCGCGCGCCCTCGAGCGCGAACTCGAGCACCGGCAGGCCCGCCATCTCGAACCGCGCCCGCTGCGCCGCCGCCTCCGCGGGGAGCGCCTCGTCGAGGCGCACCGATTCGCGCGGCACGGCGTTCATCGTGCCGCCGGTCTCGGCGAGACGGAGCGCGGCCTCGGCGAACGCGTCGACGTCCAGGAGCTGCATGCGCGAGGCCGGCGAAACGTGCGGCGCGCGCGCCTCGAGGAGATCGTAGACCGGCCCCTTCGTGAGCCCGGGGCCGAAGAAGCCGGCCGGCCTCAGGAGGAGGGGGCACGGGCACGCGGCGCGCACCTGCTGCTCCGCCTCGCGCTTGTGGGCGCCGTAGACCGAGACGCGCCCCTCGGGCACCTCGACCTCGCGTGCGGCCGCCGCCGCGGAGGGATCCGCGTAGACCGCCGACGACGAGAGGAGTACGTAGCGCCGCGGCCGGAAGCGCCGGAGGTTTGCCGCCACGGCCTCGACGTTGCTCCGGCGGTCAAACTCGGGATCGGACTCGGCGAGGTACTTGCGGGAGTTGCCGGCCGCATCGAGGAAGAGGTCCACCGGACCGGGCGCCGCGGCGTCCGGGTCGTCCCGCGTGAGCACCTCGAACACGGCGCCGGCCCGCACGAGGGCGCGCCGGAACGCGGCGCCGATGAACCCGAACGGACCGCGGAGCACGATGCGCCCGCTCACCGTCGCACGCCGCCTTCCAGGTGCGCGACGAACCAGCGATAGGTCCGCTCCAGCCCCGCGCGAAGCGGCGTCGGGCAGGCCAGCCCGAGCGCCTTCATGCGCGCGCTGTCGAGCACCTTCTCGGGCTGGCCGTCGGGCTGCGAGTCGTCCCACGCGATCGTGCCGCCGAAGCCCGTCACCTCGGCCACGAGCTCCGCGAGCGCGCGGATCGACGTCGACTCGCCGCGCGCGATGTTGAGCGGCGCGGGCCCCTCGTAGTGCTCGATCAGGAACGGCAGGCACTCCGCGAGATCGCCGGCGTAGAGAAAGTCGCGCGTCGGGCGGCCCGTGCCCCAGCAGGTCACCGTGGGATGCCCGCTCCGGGCGGCCTCGTGGAAGCGGCGGATCATCGCCGGCACGACGTGGCTGTCCGTGCGCGAGAAGTTGTCGAA
>JAFGQW010000338.1 GCA_016935485.1 Planctomycetota bacterium
CCCGGCGGCTATGCTTCATTTCGTCATTTCGCAAAGTGAGGAACTGCCATGCCGCTCGACCGGACTGTGACCCTCGCCCGGGCGCTGGGCGACCCGAGCCGCGTGCGCGTGCTGTTTGCCTGCCGGCGCCGCGAGCTCTGCGTGTGCCAGATCACGGCGCTACTCGAGCTCGCTCCCTCGACGGTCTCCAAGCACCTGTCGATCCTGCGGACGGCGGGGCTGCTCGAGAGCCGCCAGCGCGGCCGCTGGATCCACTACCGGCTGGCCGGCGCGGCCGCCTCGCGGGAGGCGCGCGCGGCGCTCGACTTCCTCTTCGGCGCCCTGGCGCGTGACGCGCTGATCGCGGCCGACCGGCGCCGGCTCGCGGAGATCCTCGCGCTCGATCCCGACCGGCTCTGCGAGCGGCAGCGGTGCGCCGCGCGCCGGAGGTGAACCGGATGGCGAGCGCGGCGGCAGAGGGCGGGGGCGATCGAGGAGTCCGACCATGAGCGTGTGTTCGTCCCGTCTGGCGGCGGTTCTCCTCCTCGCGTGGCTCGGAGCGGCCGGCGGGGGCTGCCCGGGGACGTCGCCCGACGCCGCGGCGGACGGGGGGGAGCCGGACCGCATCGGCGCAGCGGCCGCAGAGCGTCCGGCGGCGCCCGCAGCGGCGGAGAGCGCGGCCGAAAAGACGGACCCGGAGGCCGGCGAGGCGAGCTGCGCGTCCTGCCACGAGGAGCAGAGCCGGTTCTGGGCGTACGGTGGTCATGCGGATGTCTCCTGCGAGATCTGCCATCGCGTCTCGGGCGATCACATTGCGGCGAAGATCCAGCCCGAGCTGCCCGGCAACGAGCGCTGTCTGAGCTGCCATCCGCTCGTGGACGGGCCGGACGCGCCGAGGCTGTCCGCGGCGGAGGTCTTCGAGCGGCACCTCCGGTTCGTCGAGGAGAAGCACGTCATCAAGGTGGACCGGGCGAAGATCGGGAACCGGTGCATTCGCTGTCACGATCCCCATCTCGGCCAGTAGGGCCGGGCGCGGGAAGATCGGCGACGCACCAGGAGGAGCGCATGCGAATCGGGATGGGCACAGTCGGCCCGCCGCGGCTGGCGGGAATGGTCCTGCTCGCGCTGGTGGCGGCGTGTGACCGCGGCGAACGGGAGGGTGTCTCCGGAAGGTCGGTCACGGACAGCGCGGCCCGGCGCGAGGCGCCGGAGACCGCGCCGCCGCCCGTCGGCTCGCAAGAGGCCGAGCTCCTCGCGGCCGGGAAGGCGGCCTGGCGCGGATGCGCCCAGTGCCACTGCGCCACGGATCCGCGCATCGCGGAGGACGAGGACTGGGTCCGGCTGAACGAGGAGACGACTTGCATCGAGGCGGGAGAACCCGCGCCGCGCGTGCGGGCCGCCATCATGGCCTACGTCCGCCACCCGGACACCCTGCGGCCGATCCTGCGGAGGCCGGACCACAAGCCCGCGGACGGCGAGAAGGCGGGCCGGGTGGTGGTGCCGGAGACCGGCGGCAGCGCGTACCTCAAGGCCGACCGGGACTCGATCCGGAAAGGGTCGCCCGCCATGGTCCGGCTGTACTGGTCAGGCGCTCCGGAGGAGACGTCGATCGCCGTGCCGGCCGGGAAGTACGACGTGATCAACTTCTGGTTCTACCGCCGGGGCGAGGACGAGGCGGCACAGCGCTGGATGGTGACCGGCACCAACGTGAACGGCTGTGCGACCGTGACCGTCGCGCCGGACGAGGAGCAGATCCTGCTGCTCGAGCCGGTGCTCTACGGCAAGTTCGCCGCGACGCGGAAGGACGACCGGTGGGCGCTGTCCTTCTCGATGCAGGACGACGGCGGCAGCCGGATGACCCTCTCACGGGACGGCCGGGTGGTGATCCCCCGGTACCGCATCGAGGACGCGCAGGGGAGAACCGTGGCCGAAGGCTCGTTCGGAGTCACCTGAGGCAGCTTCAGCGCGGACTGGGGTCCCAGTCCTGACGACGCCGGGAAGACGCTCACCGCGCGGCTCCTTCTCGACCCGGGCCCGTTCGAGCTCGACGGCGAGAGAGTCCTCGAGCTCTCGGCGGAGTAGCGTCGCGTCACCGAAGCGCCGCGAAGAAGCGATGGGCGGGAAGGCAGCGGATCCCGTCGCGCTCGAAGTCGCGCTGGCCGTCGAGCACGACCTGGTACGCCCAGGGGATGCCCAGGCGCTCCCGGTAGTAGCGCAGCGCCGGGTCGATCTTCTCCTCGCCCAGCTTCGCCTCGACCGCGAACCAGGGCTTGCGGTCGGCGACCACCAGGAAGTCGACCTCGCGGCCCGCGCGGTCGCGCAGATAGTGGAGGTCCATGCGGTAGCCGTCGACGTCCGCCAGGTAATGGCAGAACTTCAGCAGGTGCAGCGCCACCAGGTTCTCGAACCGCGCGCCGCGGTCGCGGAGCGGACTCATTTCCCACAGGTAGAGCTTGGTTGCCTTCTTCAGCCCCCGGAGGCGGGTGCCAAGGAACGGGTGGATGCGAAACACGAAGTAGAGGCGCTCCAGGATCTCGATCCAGCTGGCCACGGCGCGATGGCTGACCTCGAGGTCCTCCCGGAGCGCGTTCAGGGAGAGCGGCGAGGCGACCCGCTCCGTGAGCAGGTCGGCCAGAAGCTCGAGGGAAGCCAGATCGCGCACGAGGGTGAGATCGCGCACGTCCTCGCGGAAGAACCGGTCCAGGCGTTCCTTCTGCCAGCGGCGCAGGCCGCGCTCGCTCGCGGCGAGGAAGGGCTCGGGGAATCCGCCGAACTTCATGAGCTGCTCGGTCGTCCGGGGAGAAGCGCGCGCCGGGATCGCGAGCGGTTCTCCCGGCGACGGCATGGCGCGGTCGATCTCGCCGTCCGCCTCGGCGGCGGTCAGCGGGTGAAGTCGGTAGTGGTGGTAGCGGCCCTGGAGCGAGTCGCCGCCGCGCCGGTACACGTCCAGGCGAGCGCTTCCGGTCACCAGGAAACGGACGCGGTCGTGATTCGTGTCGTACTCTCCCTTGAGGAAGCGCTTCCACGTCCGGAACTTGTGGAGCTCGTCCAGCACGACGAGCGCTTCGCCGGCCGGCCATTCGGCCTGCTGGATCACCCGCCGGTCCTCCCGGCGGTCCCAGCTGAGGTAGAGGCCGACACCGGCCGAGGCGAGGATCGCCGTGGCCAGCGTGGTCTTGCCCACCTGGCGGGGGCCAGCCACGAAGACCATCTTCTCCGGGAGGTCCGCGAGGATCGGGGACTCGAGATAGCGGCTGATCTTCATGTGACGAGTTTTGCTCGGAAGCAAAAAAAGTCACGTCTTTTTTTGCCGAGGCGCAAAAAATGTCATGGCGGGTTCGACCCTGGGGCGCACCACGCTGACCGGGCCGGCGCGCCGGGCCGAGGGTCCGCTCAGATCTGCACGAGCGGCTTCAGCTTCTCGATCACGCCCTTGAGCGGTTCGAGCATCGTGGCATCCTGGCTGATGCGCGAGATCTGTGCGGTGATTCTCCCCATGATGTCCTGGAGTGGGCCGCCGATGGCGCTCTTGGCTTTGTCGACGACGTTCTTGCTCAGGTCGCTCAGACTCTTGCCGCCCTCGTCGCCCTTCTGGGCGGTGCTTTCCCCGAGACTCTTCACCTTGGCGATGAGGGGCGCGACCTTGTCGGTCAGCTGGGTGAGCTGGCCCGCGGCCGCCTTGGCCGTGTCGGTGTCCTTTACCCCTTCGAGAACCTTGTGGATGTCGCCGAGCAGGGTGACGGCCTGAGCGTTCTCGCCCGGGGTCGCCACCGGCTTGGCCTCGCAGCCGACGACGACGAGCATCGCACACGCGAGAAGAATGAACGCATGACGCATGACACGCACCTCCTGGTTGCTCCGGATCGTCTGGTTCTCTCGCAGTACATCCCTACCCCCAGCCGGAGGGGCCAGCCAGAATTGTAGCCGGTTTCCCGCCGGGCGCAACCGCTGCCGGCAGGACCGGCGCCCGACGTTCCGGCGCCGGCGCCGGCGATCTGAGGAATGCGCGCAGCGTCTGGAAGAACTTCTCGGGCTCGTCGGCAAACGGCGCGTGGGCGGTCCGTTCGAAAAACGCCCCTGGGGCGTTTTTTTCAGATAGCCCAGTCTAACTGGAAAAATCGCCCCTGGGGCGTTTTTCTCGGCGGCGCCGGGCGGCCTTGACAGGTGCAGGGCCGGAGGCTAGGGTTCGTGCCTTCGCGTGGACCTCGCAGACTGACGGCAGACAGAGGGACTCCAGATGAACGAGCACGTGCGGATGCTTCTTCTCTTCGTGCTGGTCGGCCTGGGCGCCGTTGCGCAGGAGCCGCAGGATCCCGCCTCCGACGCGGAGCTGCGCGCGCTCATCGCCGCGGCGGGCGACGCCCGGCAGCACCCCGGCGCGGGTGCGGTGATCGTGCTCGACCGCACGGGCGTGAGAGTGGAACCGTCCGGGCTGGCGCACTTCGAGCGCCGCTTCGTGGCGAAGGTCCTCACGGAGGCGGGCGCGCTGGCCTATGCGCGGCTGCGCTTCGACTACGATCCGATGTCGAACACCGTGGAGGTCCGCTCGGTCCGGCTGCTGCGCGCCGGCGGCACGGTGGAGGACATCGCGCTGACGACCCTCGTCGACCTGCCGCAGCCGCAGCGCGGCATCTACTGGGGCCCGCGGATGAAGCTGGTGGCGCTGGGGCGGCTCAAGCCGGGCGATGCCGTGGAGTACCGGGTCTACACCAAGGGGTTCATGATCGCCTACCTCGGTCCGGACGAAGACGACGACGAGCGCTACATCCCGCCGATGCGCGGTCACTACTACGACGTCGTGGCCTTCGCGGCCCGGGAGCCGACCCACCGCAAGCACTACACGGTGGAGACTCCGCGCGCGATGGCGCTGCAGTTCGAGGTCTACAACGGCCCGGTGCATTCGCGGGTCACCGTGAGCGAGAAGGCGAGCGTCCACGCCTTCTGGCTCGAGCGCGTGCCGGCCTTCAAGCCCGAGCCGCGCGCCCCGTCGCTCCACGACCAGGTGCCGAAGGTCGTGATGGCGACGGTGCTCGACTGGCCCACGAAGTCGCGCTGGTTCCACGAGGTGAACGAGCCGCAGTTCGCGGCGGACGCGGCCATCGAGGCCAAGGTGGCCGAGCTGCTCGAGGGCAAGGAGGACGACCGCGACCGCATCGCGGCGCTCGTCCACTGGTGCGCCAACGAGATCCGCTACTCCGGCGTGAACATGGGCAAGGGCGAGGGCTACACCGTCCACCCGAGCACGATGACGTTCCGGGACCGGTGCGGCGTGTGCAAGGACAAGGCCGGCATCGCGGTCACCCTGCTGCGGGTGGCGGGCTATACCGCCTATCCGGCGCTGACCATGGCCGGCGAGCGGGTGGAGCGGATTCCGGCGGACCAGTTCAACCACTGCGTGCTCGCGCTACGCATGGACGACAAGGTGAAGGTGAAGCCCGACCCGACGCTCGGCTACTTCACCCGGAACGGCCGTTACTGGCTGCTGGATCCGACCTGGGTGGTCTACTCGCCCGAGCTCTGGTCGAGCGCCGAGTCCGAGCAGCACGTGGTGATCGGCAGCCCGGAGGGCGAGGAGCTGGAGATCACGCCGCTCTACCCCGCCGAGCACAGCCGCGTGCGGATCGAGGGCGCCGCCACCCTCAAGCCGCAGGGCGAGGTGGAAGGCGCGTTCACGGTGACCGGGACCGCCTATGCCGAGCAGCGGCTGCGCCGCTGGCTCGCGGGCACGTCCGCCCTGGACTGGCGCGCGCGCTTCGAGGAGTGGGTCGGCCACCTCGCGCCGGACGCCGAGCTGCTCGACTTCGCGGCCGACTACGCGGCGCTGCGGGACGTGACCACGCCGATCCGCTACACCGTCCAGTATCGCCTGCCCGGCTACTGGCTCGCCGCCGGCAACGAGATCCGGTTCGCCGCGCCGCTCAGCCACCATCCGCCGCGGGAGACCGGCCTCGCCCCGTACTGGGGCATGGCCTCCCGCGCGAGCCGCACGCAGCCGCTCTTCCTGTGGTCCAACCGCCAGGTGGAGCTGAGCGAACGCATCGCCGTGCCGGCGGGCTACCGGGTCAAGCACCTGCCGCGCCCGATCGTGCTGGATCGTCCGGCCGCGTCGCTCCGGGCCGAGTGGCGCCAGGAGGGAGACGGCCTCGTGTTCGAGGCGACCGTGCAGAGCCGCCTGCGCACGGTGCCGGCGGCCGACTATCCCGGGTTCAAGCAGGTGATCGACGAGGTCGCCGCGCTCGCCGCGCGCGAGATCGTGCTGGAGCGCTGAGAGGAGCGGACACGAGATGCGCCGGATGG
This sequence comes from Planctomycetota bacterium, assembly GCA_016935485.1. GTDB lineage: Bacteria > Planctomycetota > JAFGQW01 > JAFGQW01 > JAFGQW01 > JAFGQW01. The sequence goes on from JAFGQW010000338.1 coordinate 6,277, forward strand.
CAATTGCAGGACTGGTCGGGCTACTGCTCGTCTCCGCGCCGGCGGCCCAGGTGCCCGAGGAGGTCCGGGACGCCCCGGCGGCCGCCGCCTTCCCCGAGGCCGACGGCGTGGTGCTGCTGGAGGAGGTGGAGTTCATCCTGGACGGCGCGGGCAAGGGGGTGCGGCGGCATCGCCGGCTCACGAAGCTGTTTCGCGATTTCGCGATCGGCTCGGGCCGGTGCGACCCGCGGATCCCGTTCGATGCGGCGCGCCAGACCCTCGAGGTCCTTGCCTGCCGCACCTGGATGCGGGACGGCACGCCGGTCGACACCGATCTCGGCAACGGCCGGATCGAAGTGACGCCCTTTGCGCTCGAGCACGCGGTCGACTACACGAACCTGCGCGAGATCGTGCTCGTGCACACCGGGGTGGAGCACGACGCGACGCTCGAGCTCGAGTACCGGATCACGGACCGCACCCCGAGCGCGGCGCCCTTCTGGGGCGAGTGGGAGCTGCAGTCGGATCTGCCCATCCTGAAGCAGACGGTGGTCTTCCGGGTGCCGGCCGGGACGCCGCTCGTGATCCAGGGCAGCCGCGGCGAGCTGGTGCCCGAGAAACGGTCCGAGGAGGGCGTGGACATCCACACGGTGGTTCGCACCAACGTGCCGCCGGTCAACCTGGTCGAATGCGCCGGCCACGAGCGAGAGGTGGTGGAGCGGCTCGTCTACACCACGGTGCCGAGCTGGGCGGAGGTCGGGACCGCGCTCGACCGCAGCGTGTCGCGGGCCGTCGACTCCTCGCCGGCGATCCAGCAGTGCGTGGCGACGCTCACCGCCGGGGTGGGCACGCGGCGGGAACAGGTCTACCGGATCCACGACTTCGTGGCGCGCAACGTCCGCACCATCCGCTGGCCGCTCGGCGACTTCGGTTTCGAGCCGCGCTCAGCGTCGCGCGTTCACTCGTCGGCGTGCGGCCACGGCCTCGACAAGGCCGTGCTGCTCAAGGCCATGCTGAAGGAAGCCGGGATCGAGGCCGTCGTCGTGCTGGCTTCTCCCACGACCACGATCGCCATGCGCGCGCCGTCGCCGACCCAGCTCGAGGAGGTCTGGGTGGCGGTGGACGACGGCGAGGAGCGCCTCTGGCTGGACCCGTCGGCGCCGCTGGTTGCGCGGTCGGGCCGCGATCTCGAAGGGCGGGCCATTCTCAGCCTGGTCGGCCGCGGCCCCACGGTGCAGCGCGTGCCTGCGAGCGCACCTGAAGACAACGCGGCCGTGCTGACCGGGGTCTGCCGCGTCGGCCGCGACGGGCGGATGACCGGGACGCTGCGCCTCGACCTCTCCGGCAACCGCAACCCGTACCACGAACTGCGCGGCGGGGCGGCGGCGGTGGGCGCTCTTGCGAACCGCGCGGCGGCGGCGGCGGTCGCCGGTGCGCGGGCGGCCGCGCCCGAGGTGGTCCAGCTGGGGGAACGGGCGACCGCGCTCCGCCTCGCCGCCGAGGGCGGCGAGGTGAAGCGGCTCGCGGGCGGGCGGCTCGAGGTGGCCCTGCCGGCGCTGCCGGACCCGCTGGCCGCCGCCGACCACAGTCTCTTCAGGAACCGCCGCACGACGCCGCTCTTCCTCGCCGGCGTCGCGCGCGAGACGATCGAGATGGAGATCGAGCTGGGCGCGGCGTTGCGGCTGGTCTGGGCGCCCGAGCCGGTGAAGCTCGACCATCCGGTCGGCCGGCTCGAGATCGCGGTTGCTCCTGCGGTGGGGCGCACCGACAAGCTCGTCTACCGGAAGACCTTCGTGTTGAAGAAGAGCATCGTGCCGCCGGAGGAGTACGCCGAGTTCCGGGCGCTCATGGCGGCGCAGCGCGTGCGGCGAAACTCGGTGCTGCTCCTCGAGCGCGTCGGCGATTGAGGGGTGAGGGGCGAGGGGCGAGGGCGCGGTTGGGTGAAGCGCGGCGCGTGAAGCCTGGTGGGTACGGGTGCGGGTGAAGCGGGCGCATGCGGGTGGGACGTCAGCAGGTCGCGAGCACGAGCACGAGGATCGGGGGGCGAACCCCAAGTCTTGCCCGCCGTCCGTATCCTCCGCGCCTCACGCGCACTCTCAGGCTCCACCCCTCACCCCCTCACTCCCTCACCCCCTCACTCCCTCACTCCCTCACCCCCTCACCCCTCACGATGACCTCGAGGGCGAGCGACACGGTCTCGGCAGCGAGGCACTGCCGGTCGTCGCACGCCTGGAAGGTCACCCGGAACGGCAGTCCGAGACGCCCCGGCTTCGCGTCGGGCGCGATCTGCACGGCAGCGGTCAGGAGCAGGGTCTGCTCGCTCGCTGTCGGCGGTGCCCCGGGCTCCGGCCGAACCGGCGCGGTTTCGAACGCGGCCCGGCGAACCTCGCCGAGCACCGCATCCTGCGTGTCGAGTCGGATCCGGATCGGCAGGCGCCCGCCGGGTTCGCCTCCCGTCTCGTCGAGGCGCCAGCCCGGCTCGATCGCGAGCCGCAACTCGATCGCCACGGCATCGCCGGCCGCAACGTCGCTCGCCGCACACGATACCGCCACCGTGACCGGCCCGCGCGCGACCCGGGTCTGCCCGGCAGCGTCCGGTCGTTCCGCCTCGCGCCGCTCCTCTGCCGTGAACCGGTCGTGATACTGCGCCAGCGCGAGCAGCAGGCTCTCGCTCGCGCGCGGCGCTCGCTCCAGGATGCCACCAAACGCGTGGAAGCTCCGGGCCGCCAGCCGCACGTAGTCGCGCTTGCCGGTGAGGCGCGCCAGGCGCAGCAGCACCAGTGCGGCGACGCCGTTCCCGGAGGGAATCGCCTGGTCGAAGGGGTTCTTCGAGCGCGTCAGCAGCGGCTCGTGATCGTCGGACGTGAAGTAGAACCCGCCGTCTCGCCGATCGGCGAACCGCGCCAGCACCACGCCGAGCAGAGCGTCGGCCTCGTCCCGCCAGACGGCCTCGCCGGTGGCCTCGTGGAGGTCGAGGAGACCGTGCGCGAGGAACACGTGGTCGTCGAGGTAGGCGTTGAGC
>JAFGQW010000061.1 GCA_016935485.1 Planctomycetota bacterium
CGGACGGCGCCCGCGGGGTGCGGGTGCGCGTGACGCGCGCGGAATGCGCGCGCTCAGGTGGCGCGGGCGGACGGCGCCCGCGGGGTGGCGCCGAACCCGACGACTCCCCGCTTGCTCTCGCGGAGGAACCGGATGAGGCAGCGCACCTCCTCGGAGTCCGGCGGGACCTGCGCGAACCTCTCCTCGAGCGGTGCGTTCGTGCGGAACAGGATCTGGTAGGCGTGCCTCAGCGCCTGGCGGACCTCGCTGCTCACGCCGGCGCGGCGGAGCCCGACGGTGTTGATGCCTTCGAGGCGCGAGGGCCGGGAATCGACGACGAGCCCGTAAGGCGGCGCATCGCGGGTGAGCACGGCCCCGCCGCCGATCATGGCCAGCTCCCCGATGCGGCAGAACTGGTGGACGCCGACCGCGCCGGACAGGAAGGCGCGGCTTCCGACGGTGACGTGGCCGGCGAGCATGGCGCCGTTGCAGAGCACGACATGGTCGCCGACGACGCAGTCATGCGCGACGTGGGAGCACGCCATGAAGTAGCCGTCGTCGCCCACGACCGTCTCGCGGTCCTCGAACATCGAGCGATGTACGGAGGTGAACTCGCGAAAAACATTCCCCGAGCCGATGCGGGTGCGTCCGAAAGGGCCGCTCCTGCCCTTGACCTGGGGATCGTGGCCGATCGCGACGGAGGGTCCGAAGACGCAGCCCTCGCCGACGACCAGCGGGCCGGCGAGGCAGGCGTGGGGGCCGACGCGGCAGCGGTCGCCCAGGGTGACTCCGGCGCCGATCACCGCACCGGGGCCGATGTCGACGTCGCTTCCGATCTCGGCGCTGGAATCAAGCACGGCGGTCGGGTGCACGGGCATACGGGCCTCTCCTCCTCCGGACACGACAATCGCGAGGGCCGGGCGACGGCGGGCCGATCCGGAACCGACCGTGGCTGGCAGCCTCTCGGGGCGGATCGCCCCGGGCGCCCGCGCGAGGGATTCCTGCTGCGCCGCATGGCTCGCACTCGATGGGTGAAAGGTTATCCGAGAGCAGTCGCCGCTGCCAGCCGCCAGCTCGCCCCCTGCGCTCCGGGCGCAAGCGCGACGGCAGGGCGCAGGCTTGGATAACACAATCGCCGGCTGGCTTCCCCACCGGCCGCGGGGGCAGGCACGCCGTTTCGCTACGCGGGCGCCGGGCCCCGGGATCTCGCCTGAGGGGTCCGGGAACCGTGCGAATCTGGTCGGGACGCCTGTGCAGATTCGCTGCGAAGTCCGCCCGCCGCGGGTATCGCGGTCGGATCGACCGCCAGGGCTGGTCCGGCGCAGCGATCCACGTTCCGCCGCTCGCGGCGCTGGTCGGCTTGCGGATACACACTGCGTTCGTGACCCTGAGCCCGCTCGCTCCGCAGGGGATCCAGTCGATCTCGCCGGCCATGACGATCACGATCGCGCCGTGAGGGCGGCGCGTGCGGGATGGGGCCCATCTGCGGGCGGACCGCCCGGGAGCCCGGGACCCGGCGCCCGCTCGGCCGGGACCGCCGCTGACCACCGCGGCTCGACGGCCGCGCGGGCCCGGCGCACACGATTCTCGGGTTTTCCGGCGGAAGTTCTGGCAGCGCGTTCCTTCCGCGGTTACCATCGTCCCGCCGCCTTGCCATCGGCCTGATCCCGGTTGCGGTTCCGGTTTCGGGCTCGAGACGCCCGTGACACGCGGCGTTTCCGCGATGCGTTGACTCCGGGGAGGGAAGCATGCGCGTCGTCGAACACGTGACCGACCTGATCGGTCGCACCCCCATGATCCGGCTGTCCGCGCTCCGCGAGGCGGGCGAGGCCGACATCTTCGCAAAGCTGGACTACCTCAACCCGGGCATGAGCGTGAAGGACCGGACCGCGCTCGGGCTGATCGAGGCCGCCGAACGGAGCGGCGCGCTCCGACCGGGCGGCACGATCGTCGAGGCGACGGCTGGGAACACCGGGGTTGGTCTCGCGCTCGTGGGCGTGAGCCGCGGCTACCGGGTCGTGATCGTCATGGTCGAGGGCTACGCCAGCGAGAAGAAGATCCTCATCCGCGGGCTCGGCGGCGAGGTGGTCACCGTGCCGGCGGCCGCCGGCATGGCGGGGGCGGTGGAGCGGGCGCACGCGCTGGCGGCCGCCGAGGACGGCGCCGTCATGATGCGGCAGTTCGACAATCCGGCCAACGCCGATATCCACTACCAGACGACCGGCCCGGAGATCTGGGAGCAGATGGTGGAGCAGGTGGACGGGGTGGCGCTCGGCGCCGGCACGGGCGGCACGTTCACCGGGGTGTGCCGCTATCTCCGGGAGCGCAATCCGGCGGTGCGCTGCGCGCTGATCGAGCCGCCGGATTCGATCTTCGGCGGCGGCGACGGCGAGGCCGAGCACATGGTGGAGGGGATCGGCAACCACTGGTGGCCCGAGATCCTGGACCGCCGGCTGATCGATGTCGTCTACACCGTCCCGCACCACGAGACGTTCGCCTGGGTGGATCGCATCGGGCGGATCGGCCTGGCAGCCGGGCCGTCCTCGGGCGCGAATCTGGCCGGCGCCAAGCGGCTGGCCCGCGAGCTCGGCGCCGGCAAGCGGGTGGTGACCCTGTTCACCGACCCGGCCGAGCGCTACTTCAGCAAGTACCGGTACGACGGCCGGTACGAGGGCCGCGAGATCCCGTGACGGGTCGATCCCGGTCGCCGGCCCGGTCCGGGCGACGACCACCGGAAGGAGGCGTTTCATGGACGCACAGGCCGCGATGGCAGGCTCCTCGCTCGCCTTCTCCCGCGGCTGTCATCCGGCGTGCATCGCCTGCCGGGACCGCGCGGACGGCGGGCTCGGTCTGAAGTTCGACACCCGTGCGGACGGTAGCGTGTGCGCGGTGTTCGCCTGCGACACGCGGTTCCAGGGCTACCCGGACCGCCTCCACGGCGGGGTGGTCGCGATGCTGCTCGATGCCGCGATGACGCACTGCCTCTTCGCGCGCGCGGTGCACGGGGTGGCTGCCCGCCTCGCGATCCGCTACCACCACCCGGTCGATCTCGGCATCCCGGCTTCCGTGGTGGCCCGGCCGCTGCGCACCGTCCGGCACCTCTACGTGCTCGAGGCCGAGCTCCACCAGGAGGGGCTGGTCCGGGCCACCGCCGAGGCGAGCTTCTTCCGCTACCCCGACGGCCGCCGCTGGGCCGAAGCCCGCGATCCGCGCCTGGCGTGAGGCCGCCGGCTGCCCGCACGCGCCGAAGGGCAACAGAAGCTTGCGCCGGCGCGAGGACTCGTTGCGCCCGGCGCGGGTGCGTGGAGCCGCCGGCAGACGGGCACCGGCGAGCCATCGGGTTGCGCGGGGCTCGGCTGCGGGATTATTCTCCTCCGTATCGACGTACTGTCCCGGCACCGGGGGCCGCGGCCCGCGCCGCAAAGGGGTAGGGTGGGTGCCGGGATGACCATCCCGCAGCAAGGAGGCACAGTCATGATCACCATGCCACGCAGATGGAGCGGCGCTGCGACGCTCGCGCTGGCGGTGGTCTTTCTCGCCGGGATTCCCGCGAACCTTGCGGTCCCGCTCGCCGCCCAGGCGGGCGAGGAGCCGCCGCGCGCCACGACGAATGCCACGGTCGCCTTCGTCGTGCCGACCGAGACCGGCGCCACGGCGTCCCCGGCCACGACGGTGCTCGTGGCGGCCAGGCCAGGAAAGACCCCGCTCGTGAACGGGAACGTAAAACCCGGCGAGGTCGACGGGCGCTACGCCTGCCCTCCGGGAAGCAGCGCCATCGGCATCGTCCAGTACTATCGCCGGCTGCTGCGCGAGGCGGGCTGGAGCGAAGTCACGGAATTCAGCGTCAGCGGCGGCGTGCTGATCCTTCTCGGCGTCACCGAGCTCGCGGCCGGTGCGACCGGCGCCGAGATCCAGGTGAACGGGACGACCGACAGCAAGGCCGCCGCATTCGTGGCCATCGCCGCCGATCGGATCGTGCCGCTCGACGCCGGGACGGCCGAGCGCGCGCCGCCCGCCGCGACGAACGCCACGATCGCCTTCGTCGTGCCGACCGAGAGCGGCATGACCACCGGTCGGTTCGCGGCGGTGCTCGCGGTCGCCAAGCCGGGCAAGACCCCTCTGGTGAGCGGCGCCGCGCGGCCCGGCGAGGTCGGTGGCCGGCACAACTTCCCGGAAGGAGCCAACGCCGGCGCCATTGCCGTGTACTACGCGATGTTGCTGTGCCACGCCGGCTGGGAGGAAGGGACCGACTTCGCGGTGCACGGGTCCGTGCTGCGTCTGCTCGGCGTTACCGCGCTCGCCCAGGGCGCGACGAACGGGCAGGTGCGGCTGAACGGGGCGACGGAGAGCCCGCCCGTAGCCCGCGGCGCGACGCCTCCGGCGATGACGCTCCGGCTCGAGAGACGCGGTGCGAAACAGGACGGGACGATCACCCTGGTCGCGTTCGCCGCGGGCCACGAAGAGGCCACATCCGCCACGAGCACGTCGGAAGTGACCGTGCCCTTCCTCGGCACCGATCGCGCGGTCGACGTGCTGGCGAAGATCCGCGAGGGCCTCGAGGAGCAAGGCTGGACGGCGATCTTGAACGGCGGCGTTCTCGAGATCCGCCGGAACGCCGAGGGGGATCCGGTCCGTGCTCTCTGGCGCTCCGTGGAGTACCTGGGCGGCGGCCGGAACGACGACCTCTGGACGCTCCTCGAGAGGTAGCCGGGATCTCGAAGGAAGACAGCCCTCCCCTCGAAGCGGGCCGCCGGCCGCCTCGTCCGGCCGTGCATTCCCTATCCGGATTCCTGCCGCGCGGCTACAATCCCTTCCTTCCGCATACCGACGTCCGATGAGCAAAAGGAGCCAGCCATGTCCAGCCGTCTCGCGAGCGTTGTCTGCGTGCTGCTCGCGCTCAGCTTCGGGTCCGATCTGGAGGCGCAGCGCCGCGGTCCGCAGCGCGCGCCGCGCGCCCCCGACAGTGGCGAACCCCGCGCGGAGAGCCGCGCCGAACCCCGGGAGGGCATTCAACCCTACGACCGGGTGATCCCCGCGGAGGCGAAGTCCTTCCTCGGAGTCTTCCGGGTCCACGAGGTGAAGAAGAAGCTCTTCTACGAGATCCCGCCCGAGGCGCTGGAGAAGCCGTTCCTCTGGGTTACCCAGGTGGCTCAGACCCAGGCGGGCTTCGGCTACGGGGGTACCGCGGTCGGCCGCCGCGTCGTCCGCTGGCAGCTCCGGGACGAGACGGTGCTGCTGCGCGACGTGAAGTTCCAGATCCGCGCGGAGGTCGACGACCCCGTGAAGCACGCGGTCGAAGCCACCTCGCTGGAGCCCATCATCCAGGCGTTCCCGGTGCGGGCCTGGGGCAAGGACAAGGCGCCGGTGATCGACGTGAGCGACCTGTTCTTCGGCGACGTCCGGGAGCTCAGCCCCCAGCGCCGCCTGAATGCCTCCGGCATCGACCGCAGCCGCACCTTCCTCGAATCGGTGAAGGCCTTCCCCGAGAACCTCGAGACCCGCGTGCTCGCCACGTACCGGCTGGGCGGAAGCGCCAGCACCGTGGACACCGGCCCCACGCCCACGCCGCCCGCGCCGCGCCGGGCGCCGCGCGAGCGCCGCGATCCCACCCAGGGCGCGGTGACCGTGCTGCTGCACCACAGCATGGTGAAGCTCCCCGAGCGTCCCATGACGCCGCGCCGGCACGACGCCCGCGTGGGCTTCTTCTCGGTGTCCTTCGAGGACTATGGCACGGGCGAGCACCAGGTGAAGACCGAGCGCTACATCACACGCTGGCGCCTGGAGAAGAAGGATCCCGAGGCCGCCGTCTCCGAGCCCTTGAAGCCCATCGTCTTTCACGTCGGCCGCGGCGTTCCCGCGAAGTGGCGGCCGTACGTCAAGCAGGGCATCGAGATGTGGCAGCCCGCCTTCGAGGCGGCCGGCTTTCGCCGCGCGATCCTCGCGCGGGACGCGCCGACGCCGCGCGAGGACCCGGACTGGGACGCCGAGGACGCGCGCTACTCGACCATCCGCTGGCTGCCCGCCACGATCGAGAATGCGATGGGGCCGCACGTGCACGACCCGCGCACCGGCGAGATCCTCGAGGCCGACATCCTGCTCTACCACAACGTCCTGAAGCTCGCCCGCGACTGGTACTTCGTGCAGGCCTCGCCGTCGGACGAGCGGGCGCGCCGGCTGCCCATGCCCGACGAGCTCCTCGGCGAGCTGCTCGCCTACATCGTTGCGCACGAGGTCGGCCACTCGCTCGGCTTCCCGCACAACATGAAGGCGAGCTCTGCGTTCACCGTCGCGCAGCTCCGCGATCCGGAGTTCACCGCGAAGTGGGGCACCGAGGCGTCCATCATGGACTACGGCCGCTTCAACTACGTCGCGCAGCCCGGCGACGGCGCACGCCTGATCCCCCGGATCGGTCCCTACGACTTCTTCGCGGTCGAGTGGGGCTACCGCGAGTTCCGGCCGGGTGCGGAAGCACGGGGGCTGGCCGCGATCGTGGCGCGCCAGGTGGACGACCCGATGCTCCGCTTCGGCGACGCCGATCCGGGCGAGGACCCGGCGCGCCAGACCGAGGACCTCGGCCACGACCCCGTGGAGGCCACCGCGCTCGGGCTCAGGAACCTCGCGCGCGTGGCGGACTACCTGGTTGCGGCCACCTGCCGCAAGGGCGAGGACTACGAGCTGCTGAGGAACATGTACGACCAGCTCGTGAACCAGCGCAACCGCGAGATCGGCCACGTGGTGAGCGTCGTGGGCGGCGTCCACCAGACGAACCTCTGGTACGGCGACGCCGAGCGGGTCTACACGCCGGTCGAGGCCGAGCGGCAGCGCGCGGCGGTCGCGTTCCTGGTCGCGCAGGTCTTCGAGACGCCGGCGGAGCTCACGCGGCCCGACGTCCTCGATCGCCTCGAGGCCGCCGGCGTCGCGGACCGCGTGCTTGCGGGCCAGCGCCAGGTGCTGAGCGCGTTGCTCGGCGAGGCGCGCTTGAAGCGCATGGCGGAGCTTGCGGAGCGGGATCCGGGAGCGGCGTACCCGCCCGACGAGATGGTGGCCGAGGTCACCGGCGCCATCTGGCGGGAGCTCCGCGGCGAGGCGCCGGTCACCATCGGCCTCTACCGCCGGAACCTCCAGCGCGCCCACGCCGAGCACCTCGGCCAGCAGCTCGAGCGCCGCGGCGGGTCCTCCGACCTGCCCGGGCTGGCGCGGGCCGAGCTCGACCGGATCCTCGCCGGGGTGCGCCAGGCGCGCCCGCGAGCCGCCGACCGCCTGACCGAGGCGCATCTCGGGGACATGGCCGAGCGGATCGAGCGCTTCCTCGATCCCCGCGGCGCGAGCGGCTCGTAGCGCGGCCTGCGCCCGCAGCGGCCCGCGCTCAGCGATCCGCTGGCGCGGGCCCTCCGCCCCGCCGATCCGGCGGCGCAGCGCTGGCGGCGCCGTCTGCCGCTGCCTGCGGCGCGGCCTGCCCGGCCGTGGGCGCCGGCGCCCGGAAGTCGGAGCGGAGGTGGAGGTCGCGCTGGGGAAACGGGATCCCGATCCCCATCTCGCCCAGCCGCTTGTTGATCAGCGTGTTCATCCGGTCGATGAGCTCGAGCCGGTGCTTGAGCCGCGACACGAAGAAGCGGACCTCGAAGTCGAGCGAGCTCTCGCCGTGGCGCAGGAACAGGGCGGTGGGCCTGGGGTCCTTCAGGATCTCCGGCTGCCGGTCGGCGAGCTCCAGCAGCATCTTGCGGACCGCGTCGACGTCGCTGCCGTACTCCACCCCGATCGGCACCGTGACGCGCGTGATGTTGTCCGCGAGCGTCCAGTTGGTGACCTCCTTGGTGATGAGATCCTTGTTCGGGATGATCACCTCCATGCGGTCCCAGTTGAGCACGGTGGTGGCGCGGATGTTGATGCGGGTCACCTCGCCGGAAAGGGCGCCGACGGTGATCGTGTCGCCGACGCGGATCGGCCGCTCCACGAGCAGGATGACGCCGCACACGAAGTTGGACACGATCTCCTGCAGTCCGAATCCGATGCCCACGCCGAGCGCGGCCATGAGCCAGCCCAGCCGGCCGAGGTCGAGCTGGATGGCGCTGAGCGCGATGAGGACGCCGACGAAGACGATGCCGTAGCGCGAGATGGTGAGCACGGCGTAGCGCAGCCCCGAGTCCCAGTGGACCCGCGGGAACACCACGATCTCGTAGAGGCTGGGCAGGTAGTGGAGGATCCAGACGGTGAGCAGCAGGACGGCCATGCAGACGAGAACGTCGGCCACGGTGATCACGTCCGGCGCTCGATCACCCACCGAGGAGAGCGTGTGGAGCACGATCCCGTCGAGACCCTTCAGAGCCTTCTCGTCGATCCCCCAGTAGAGCACCAGCAGCACGACGCCCACGAGGAAGAAGACCGCCCGCGTGAAGCGGCGGGCCTGCGCGCCCAGCGCGTACACCGAGGCGGCCGGCGTCTCGCCGGGCGCCGCCGTGAGCTCGCGCCGCCGCCGCCGTAGGATGTCCTCCACCACGGGGACGAGCAGCCGGTAGAGGGCCATGAGCACGATGATCGTCCCCAGCGACAGCAGCACGCTTCTCGTGAGCCGGGCGGCCCCGAAGCGATAGCCGAGGACATCCATCACGAGGATGGCGAGGAACAGCGCGATGGCCAGCTTGCTGAGCGTGCCCCAGAAGCGCGCGATCGGATTGGCCCGGGAGGGCTCGCCCACGGTGTCGCGGACCAGCGGCGAGCCCGGCCGCATGAGGAGGACCAGCGCCACGATCGCGCTCGCCTCGAAGAGCGTGTAGGCGATTCGCGCCAGGGAAGTGTGGCCGAACGGCGGGTCCTGCAGCAGCAGCACGCACGGCACCAGGAAGGAGAACGCGGCGAACACCAGCAGCCGGACGGCGCGGTGGATCGTCCGGGCGGTGTCGTCGTGGAGGCCGTAGAGCGCGGTCGCCAGCCCGTCTCGTCCCACGAGGACGCGCCGGACGCCCGCGATCAGCATGAGGACCGCGATCATGCCGAGCATCCTGCCCAGCACGGTGTGGAGCGACCCCTCGAGTTCGAGGCCCGCCACCAGCCACGCGGCCCCGTAGACGTACGCCGGTAGCAGGACCGCACCGGCCAGCGCCCCGGCGGTGGCCAGGACCGGACGCGGCTTGCCGGCGGCGCCCTCCGGCTTGCGGTCGGCCAGGCGCCGGATGCGGCGGCGCACGAAAACGAGGATGCCGGGGAAGACGACGACCAGCGCGATCGCCCGCACGAGGAGCCTCAGCGCGGAGGTCTTCTCGGCCTCGCGGCGGATCCAGGCACTGCTGAACGTCTCTCGCGCCCACGCTCCGATCGCCTCGGCCTCCTTCAGCGCCGCGGCGACCAGCGCGAGGTCGAGAGGGGGGGCATCGCGGATCCAGAGGGTCCGGGCCTGGATGAAGACCTGCTCCTCCTCGAGGGTGCGCAGCCGGTCGAGCTGGATCGTCTCCAGCGTCTGGGCCTCGGCGATGACCTCGTCGAGCGCGGTCCGCAGGCTGTTGAGCAGCTTCTCGTGGCGGCTGTACTTTTCGGTGAGCGCGCGCCGGAACGCGGTGCGGGCCTCGGCCGGCAGTCCGGCCGCGATCCGGTCCGCCTCTTCGGCCTCCTCGGCCTGGCGTTCCTCGAGCGCGGCGAGCTCCTCGCCGATCTCGATCTGGCGCGAGCTGAGGGCGAGGATCTCCCGCGCGAGGTTGCGGTCGAGCGTCCTCCGGAGCAGCGCGCTCCGCTGGCCGAGGCGGGAGAACGCATCCTTCAGGCGCGCGGCGGCGAGCTCCGAGCTTCCCGTCCTCTCGACGATGTTCTTCAGCCGCTCGAGCTCGCGCCGCTCTGCATCGTGCAGGCGCCGGTGCTTCTCGGCCGTTTCCTGCAGCGCGAGCTTTCGCCGCTCGAGCTCGGCGAGCTCCTTGTCGCGCTGGAGAATCGCGGTTTCCCGGGCGGCGAGCAGGCGCTCGGACGGAGCCTCGGCCGCGGCGGCCGCCGCCTGCTGGCGCGCCAGGGCCTCGTCTTTCTGCTTGCGCTCCTCCTCGAGCTGGCGGCCGAGCGCCTCCTGGTAGAGCCGGTATTCCTCGGCCAGCCGCTTCTGGCGCCGCTGGAGGAGGTCGAGCCGCTGCGCGGCGACGAGCGCGGATTCCTTGAGCAGCGCTCCTTCCTCCTCGAGCCAGGCGAGGGACTCGCGGGCGACGCGCGCATCGAGCCGCGCGTTGCGCCGGCGTTCCTGGAGCACGGCGCGGTCGCCCTCCTCCGGGGTCGCCGCCAGCTCCTTCTCGAGGCTCTTGTGGCGCGCTTCGGCCTCCTCCTCGCGCTTTCTCATCTCCGCCGCGAGGGCGGGGGCGTCCTTGAGCCGGGCGGCCAGTCGCCCGGATTCCCGCTCCGCCTCCTCGACCGCTTTCTGCGCGGCCTTGAGCCGCTCCAGCTTCTCCTCGGCACCCTGGATGGTCGGGGCCGCCGGCGCGGCGGGCGGTGGCGCGGCGGCGAGGGCCTCGATTTCCCGCGTCAGGTCCGCGGCGGACGGCAGCGCGCGTCGCTCGTCGCCGAGGGCGTTGCGTCGCTTCAGGACGCCTAGCAGCTCTTCGAGCAGCGCAGCTCGCCGCCGGAGGTAACTGCGGCGCTTGCCCGCCGGGCTGTCGTCCTTCTCCGCGTCCGGGATGGTATTGAGGGCCTCGCGGGTCTCGCCGAGCCGCGCCTCGAGCGCCGCCGGATCGAGCGTCCGCGCTTCCCAGATGTCGCCGAGCAGCGATGGAGGCGGCAGCTCCTCCTGTGCGATCGCCGCTGGCGGCGCCGACAGGAGGGCCAGTCCGAGCACGACAAGGGGCGAGATCCGCATGGCGGAAGAGTTCCTGGAATGAGAAGAGTTCCTGGAATGAACAGCCTCGAGGGGCGGCCGCCCGCCCCCGGATGCGGGTGCCGGGTGCCTGCCCTGGCCGTGTATCGTGCGCGACCCTTCGCTTCAAGGCAAGAGCGACTCGCGCCGGACCCGGCGCAGGTTCGCGGCGGCCGGTCGATGGGCGCGCGGGCGGCCGCCGGATCGGGAGCTTCCCGTCTGCCCCCGGTCTCGCGTATCCTGTCGTCGTCCGGAGAAGCGCCGCGGGCGTCGCGGCGGGCGGTACGTTCCGGGAAGGGCCGGGCGCAGTGAGCGGGATTCTCTCGGTGCCGGTCGGGGGGAGGCTGCTGTTCCAGCAGGACCTTGCCGACGTCGAGGTGTGGGCCTTTGCGGGCGGGCGCGTCGCCGTCTACTCCGCGCGGGCACCCCACAAGGACCGGGTGAACGAGGATGCGATGGCGCTGCTGCCCGTCGGTGCGGACCGGGGACTGCTCGCCGTGGCCGACGGTGCCGGCGGCATGCGCGTTGCTCACGCGGCCTCGCGCCGGGCGCTCAAACGCCTCCGGCGGGCGGTGGCGGAGGGGAGCCACAACGGCTGGCCGCTGCGCGAGGCGATCCTGGAGGGGTTCGACCGGGCCAACGCCGCGGTCTCCGCGCTCCGGGGAGCGGCCACCACGCTCGCGGTGGCAGAGGTCGGGACGAGCGGCGTGAGCCGCTGCTACCACGCCGGGGACACCCCGGCGCTGGTGGTGAGCGGCAAGGGGGTGATCAAGCTGAAGACCGTCGATCACTCGCCGGTGGGCTACGCGGTGGAGGCGGGGGTGATCGCAGAGGAGGAAGCCATCCACCACCGGTTGCGTCATGTGATCTCCAACTTCCTCGGTAGCCCCGACATGCGAATCGAGGTGAGCGCCCGCGTGCGGCTGGTCCCCCGGGACCGGTTGCTCGTGGCGAGCGACGGGCTGTTCGACAACCTGCACCTGGAGGAGATCGTGCGGATCGTCTGCAAGGGCCCGCTGCTCGCCGCCGCGCGGCGGCTCGTGGCGCTGTGCCGCAAGCGGATGGAGACGCCGTGTCCGGGAGTGCCCTCCAAGCCGGATGACCTGAGCTTCCTGCTCTACGGGCCCGATCCGGCGCCGCGCCGTGCCGGCCAGGTGGAGCGGGGCGGGTGACGGAGTCGGCGCGGTGGAGTTCAACACGAAGAACACGAAGAGAAGAGGAAGAACACGAACAAGAAAAGAGAAGAGAAGAGAAGAGGAGAAAGAAGAACGTCGAGCACGAGCACGAGGACGGCGGGAGTGCAACTCGGTGGGGTCAGGCGCCGGACATTGCGGACCCGGCGGTCTGCAATTCGATGGGGTCAGGCGCCGAGAACTTGCAGGAAGGTCGAGCGTGC
>JAFGQW010000339.1 GCA_016935485.1 Planctomycetota bacterium
CGGCCGCCGCGGCAGATTCTCGCCGGTCGGCGTTGCCCGGGCCGGCCGCGGTGACGACAATCGGGCCATGGGTGCCCTGCAGATCGCCTTCCTCGTGGACCGGTTTCCGGTCGTGACCGAGACCTTCATCCTGGCCCAGATCACCGGGCTGCTCGATCGCGGCTATCCGGTCGAGATCGTCGCCCGCTCGCCCGCGCCTCCCGGCCCGGTGCCACCCGAGGTCCACGAGCGCGACCTCCTTCGCCGCACGGTCCAGGTCGGCATTCCCCTAAGGCGCCTCGGCCGCATCGCGAAGATCCTGTGCGGGCTCCCGGTGCTTCTCGTCCGCCGGCCGGGCGTGGTGTGGCGGATCGGCGCGCGGTACCTCCGCGACCGCACCACGCCCGCCATCGATGCGCTCTACTTCGCGCGGGCGCTGGCCGGAACGGGAGCGCGCTACGACGTCGTGCACGCCCAGTTCGGCCCGCTCGGCTCGATCGCGGCCGTGCTTCGTGATGCGGGCGTTCTCGGCGGCAAGCTGGTCACGTCGTTCCGCGGCTACGATCTGTCGCTCCACGTGCAGCAATACGGCCGCGACGTTTACCGCCATCTGCTCGACCGCGGCGATCTGTTCCTGGCCGCGAGCGATGTCTTCCGCGCGCGCCTGGTCACCGAGCTCGGCGCCGATCCGCGCAAGGTCGTGGTGCATCGCTCCGGAATCGATCTCGCGCCGTTCGCGCCGCCGGCGTGCCCGGATCGGACGCGCTCCGCCACGCACGTCCTCACGGTGGGCCGGCTCGTGGAGAAGAAGGGCGTGGAGTACGCCCTCCGGGCGCTCGCCCGGGTCCTGCCTGACCATCCCGACGTCACGTATGCGGTCATCGGGGACGGCCCGCTCCGCCCCCGCCTGCAGGCGCTCGCGCGGGACTTGCCGCTCGCCGATCGGGTGGTCTTCCTCGGGGAGCGGACGCACGCGGAGGTGCGCGAGCAGCTGGCCCGCGCGGCCCTGCTCGTCGCGCCGTCGGTCACCGCCGCGAGCGGCGACGAGGAGGGCATCCCCAACGTCCTCAAGGAGGCCATGGCGATGGGCCTGCCCGTGATCTCGACCCGGCATGCAGGCATCCCGGAGCTGGTCGAGGACGGCGTGGCGGGATTCCTCGTGCCCGAGCGCGACGTCGAGATGCTCGCGGCGCGGATCGGCGAGCTCGTGGCCGATCCCGAGCGCGCTCGCGCCATGGGCCGCGCCGGCCAGCTTCACGTCCGGCGACACTACGATGCCCGCGGGTTGAACGACGAGCTGGTCGACCTGTATAATCGCCTCTTCTGACCGCGCTCGAGGCAGACGACAAGGGTGCCGATGGTGGTTGGCCGTCCCGACATTGCGATCTTCCTGCTGTGGGTCGGCGGCGGCGGCACGGAGACCGTGGTCTGGCACCTCGCGCGCGGCTTCGTCGATGCGGGCTACCGGGTCGAGCTGGTGCTCGGCAACGCGGCGAGCGAGTACCGCTTCCGGATCCCGTCCTGCGTGCGCGTCGTGGACCTCCAGACCCACGGATACCTGCGCACGACCCTGAAGCTCGTCGGCTACCTGTGGCGGCGCCGGCCGGCGGTGCTGTTCTCCACGCTGCCCTTCTCGGCGCTCCCCGCGATCGCCGCGCGTTACCTGTCGCTCAAGCGCTGCCGCGTGGTCGTCCGGGTCTGCAACAACCTGGCCCGGCGCTTCGAGCACGAGCGCGCGGCGTTTCCGCGCCCCGTCCGGTGGGCGCTCCGCTCCTTTCCGCGCCTCGCCCACGGCGTGATCGCCTGCTCCACCGGCATGGCGGAAGAGATCGCCGGCATCACGGGAATGCCGCGGAACCGCATCCACGTGCTGTACAATCCGGCGATCACCGAGGCGATGGCCCGCCAGGGCACAGAACCGGTCGCGCACCCGTGGTTCGCCCCGCGCCCCGACGGCGCGCCGGCGCCCCCCGTGGTGCTCGGGGTGGGCCGGCTCGCCCGGCAGAAGAACTTCGCCCTGCTCATCCGCGCGTTCGCCGCGGTGCGGCGCACCGTCGCCGCGCGGCTCCTCCTCCTCGGGGAAGGTCCGGAGCGCGCCCGCCTCGAGGGTCTTGTGCAGGAGCTCGGCCTCGAGGACGAGGTCTCCCTGGCCGGCTACGTGGCCAACCCGTACGCCTACATGGCGCGGGCCGGGGTCTTCGTGCTGTCGTCGTCCTGGGAGGGTTTCGGGAACGTGGTCGCGGAGGCGCTGGCCATGGGCGCGCCGGTGGTCGCGACCGACTGTCCCAGCGGACCGGCCGAGGTGCTGGACGGCGGGCGCTACGGCTTCCTGGTGCCCATGGACGATGAGGAGGCCATGGCGGACGCGATCCGGCGCGCGCTCGCCGGCGAGCGAAGAGGCGCGAGCGAGGAGTGGCTCGGGAGGTTCAAGCTCGCCGAGGTGGCCGGCCGGTTCCTGGACGTCTTCGGCCTGCCGAGGGCCAAGGGCGCACCTCCGGCGCCGCGGTCCCGGACGGAGGCGGGCGGGTGACCCGGCGCCACGCGCTCCGAGGATCCACGCGATGAGCGATTTCCAACCGATCAACGACGTGGAGTTCTGCGTGGTGGCCTGCCGGCGCTCCGGCCATCACGCGGTGATGGCCTGGCTGGCGGAGCAGTTTCCCGGCACGCCCTTCCACGTGAACAACTGCGTGGTCGGCGAGAACCCGTTCCGGCAGAACCGGAGAAGCCTGGAGCGGGCCGGTCGCGCGGACGAAGCGGAGGCGTATCGGCGGGAAGAAGAGGGGCGTCTCACCCGCAAGGAGCTGCTGATCCTCAACTTCGAGGACACCGATCTGAGGCGGGTGTTCTCGTCCGAGGAGAGGGTGCGTCGCGAGCGCGCGCTCGGCCCGAGCCGCAAGCGCTACAACGTGCTGGTGCTCCGCGACCACTACAACCTGCTGGCGAGCCGGATCAAGCGGGTGCGCCTCGGCTCGGACGTACCGCGGGAGGACCTCGCCAAGGCGCTTCTTGCCCGCGAGCTCTACGTGCAGTACGCCCGGGAGGCCCTGGACGAGACCCGGCACATCGACGAGCCGCGGATCGTCATCCTCTACAACCGCTGGTTTCGCGACGCGCAGTACCGGCGCGAGATCTCCGCCCGGCTGAACGGCACCTACCGCGAGGACAGCCTGAAGGAAGTCGCCGTGCACGGCGAGGGCAGCTCCTTCGACGGCGTCGCCTACAGTCAGCGCGCCCACGAGATGGACGTCCTGGAGCGGTGGCGCGCCTTCGCCGGCAATGCCGCTTTCCACGCGATCGTCGGCGGGCGGGCGCTGCGCCGCTGCACCTCCCGGCTCTTCCCCGAGATCGATTTTCCCCACCGGGCCCTGCCGGGGCGCGCCGCGAGCTGGATCGCGTACGCGGGATTCCGCGCCCTGGACCGGGTCGCGCGGGCGCTGCGCCACCGCAACCTCCTGCCCTGACGGCCCGCGCACGCAGTGGCTCCAGCGCTCAGCGGCTGGAGGGCTCGCGGGGGGAGTCCGGGAGCTCGTTCGGCTCCGCCACGAGCCTCGCGATGGCGATCCCGTGCTCTCCCGCCACGGTGTAGAGGAGGTAGAGCGCGCCGTCCTCCGCGAAGACCGCGGGATCCCGCAGCTGGTGCACGGGGGCGAATGCGGGTCCGGAGCGCGAGGGGAGCCGCGGCAGTGCCGCGCCTTCCCACGGCTCCTCCGGCCGGAGGATCTCCACGGGCTCGGTGGGGAGCCAGTTGCGAGCCGGCTGCGCCAGGTCCATCCGGGAGACGAGGATCGACTCCGGGCAGTCGCCGATCCGCGAGAAGAACAGGAGAAGAGTGTCGTCCGCCACGTGGACCGCCGCGTGGCGCATTCTCGGCAGGATGCGTCGCACCCGGCGAAACCGGGAGCCGGGGTTGCGCGACTTGAGAAGGACGCCGCACCGGTTCTTGTGTTTCGCCACGGCGTACCACCGGTCCCCGTGGCGAAAGACGCGGAAGTAGAACGGGCCGAGGGCGTGCGGTTGCGGCGTGAAGCGCAGGCCGTCGCGAGAGGTCCCGAGGAAGGTCCGCTGCCTGCGGCCGACCGCCCCGTGGAAGTAGAGGCGGATCTCTTGTCGCGGGTCGTCCAGGTGCACATCTGGCGAGGCGATGTGATCGCGGCAGGGCGTTTCGCCGAGGGACAGGACCCCGCCGGGGTGGACGCGATACGGCCCCTGCAGCGAGTCGGCGTGGGCCAGGCGGATGCTCGTTCCCTTGTGGTGCGAGAAGTAGAGGTAGTAGGCGCCGAGCCGCCCGGGCACCCACGACGGCACCCGGATCAACGACGGGCCGTTGATGCTGGCCCCGTCCTCTCCGGTCAGCCCGGGCATGCCGGGCCGGATGATGGGGTTGTTCGCGAACCGCTCGATCCGGAACATGTGCCTGTCACCGCGTGCCGGCGCTTGCGGAGAGCGAGGCGCCCGGAACGTACCCGAGAGCTCGCCGCCGCCGCGCTGCGCACTCTACACGAGCGAGGGCGGTCGCGACAAGCCGCCCGACCGGGAGCCGCGAACCGACCGCCGACCGGCAACGCGAGACTCGCTCGCCCGTTCCGGGCCGGGCGATTCCCGCCGGCTCGCCGCCATTCCGCCGGCCGATCGAGCCCGCCCGCGGCGGTGCTCGCCACGGCCCCCGTGTCGCCCCGCAGGGTTGCCACTACAATGTCGACGTGCCCGGGTGCGGACCCGCGACCGGTCGCGCGCGGATTCACGAAGCGGATGCCATGACGGTGCTCTTCTCGGCAGTTCTTCTCCTGGTGCTGTTCGTGGTGCCGGGACACCTGGCCGTCGTGGTCGCACGAGGACGCCGCGGGCCACGTGGCGATGCCGTGGCGAGCCTCTTCGTCGCCGTGCTCTTCAGCGTCCTGCTTACCACCGGCATCTCCCACGGGCTGGCCGCCGCGGGCTGGTTCTCGGCGCCGGCGCTGCTGGCCCTCGTGTCCCTCGTCTCGCTGGCCCTCGTCGCGGTCGTGATTCGCCGGCGCCTTCGCGTCCCCCCGGGCCGGCCCGACGGGGCGGGATGGCTGCTGCTGGGTCTCGGGGTCGCGCTCGCCTTCGTCTACTTCCCGCCCGCCGAGTACGTGTTCGGCGACGCCGACGAGGGGATCTACGCGAACGCGGCGGTCCAGGTGAACGCGTGCGGGGGGCTGTGGTTCGAGGACGAGCTCCTGGCCGGTCTGCCGCCCGATCAGCGGGACTGCCACATTCCCTTCTACCTGAAGGGGTTCTACTTCGGCGATCTGCGCGCGCGCAATCCCGTGGTGCCGCACGGGTTTCACTTCTACACCGCGTTCCTGGCGGCGCTGGTCGCGGTCGGCGGGGTTTCCCTGGGCCTGGCCGGTCCCGGGCTGCTCACGCTGCTCTCGGTTTGGGCGATCTATCTCCTTGCCTCCCGCCTCGCGGGACGCTGGGTCGGTCTTGCCGTGGCGTTGCTCCTCGGGCTGAGTCCGCTGGTCGTCTGGTTCGCGCGCATCACCGTCGCGGAGGTCCTGTGCCAGACGCTGCTTCTCGGCGGCGGCGCGCTTCTCGTTGTCGGCTGGCCGTCCGGTCCGCGCACCTCGCCGCGCGGCCTGTCGCTCCTGGCGCTGGTGGTGGCCGGCCTGTCTCTCGGCGCGGTCCACCAGGTGAAGATCGACTTCTTCCTGCTGCCCGTGGCGGTCATGATCTTCGCGCTTCTGCCGGGCGTGCGCGAAGCACGGGGGATGCCGGGTTTCCTGGCGGCGTACGTCGCTTCCTTCGCGCTCGCCGTCTTCTTCTGGTTCACGACCCACAGCGTCTACTTTCACGCCCAGATGCGCGACCTCGCGGCCGTGGTGCTGGGCTGGGCGCACCGGCGGACCGAGGCGTCGGCCACGGTGTCCGGCGTCATGGGCGCGGCGTACCTGGGCGGGCTGATCGGTGCGGGGCTCCTCCTCCGCCGGTTCCGGACGGCGCTCGGCCGCTGGCCCTGGGGCCGGATCCTCGCGGCCACGGCCGTCCTCGCCTGCGCCGGGGCGCTGGTGCTTGCCGTGCTCCCGCCCGTCGCCTTCGAGTCGCCGGCGGAGCCGTTGGCAGAGTTCGCGTTCCCCTATCATCCCGAACCGGTCGGACCGGGGCGGGCGCTCGAGTTTCGCCACGGCCTCCAGGGACTCGTGTCCTACGTCACCCTGCCGGGTCTCCTCGCCGGGCTCGGAGGCGTCTTCCTGCTGCTCGGCCGCCGCGACGCTCGTCCCGCCTTCGTGCTGCTCGCCCTGGCGGTCGCACAGCTCGCGTTCATCCTGGTGGCGAACATCACGATCGACCGCGGCTCCACGTACCATTTCCACGGGTTCCGCCGCCACCTGTCCGTCACCCTGCCGGTCCTGCTCCTGGCCGCGACGGTGCCGTGGTTTCTGCCCGTTTCGAGGCCGTGGCGCCCGTGGACACGCTGGGCGGGCGTTGGCCTGATCCTCGTCCTCGGGGTGCACTCGATCCGAATCGCCTGGCCCCACTTGCTGCAGCGGCCCTGGCAGAACGTCCGGGCGACCCTGGAGCAGCTGGCCCGGGCGGCGCCGCCCGGCGCCGTCTGGTTCGCGTCGGCCGACGACCCGCTGGCCCGGCGCTGGCAGGTGCCACTTCGCTTTCTCGCCGGCCGGCGCACGTTTCTCGTCAGCCGGCAGTTCACCGGATCGACTGCCGTTTTCGATGAGTTGCTCGGGAACCTGGCTCGCCAAGGCCGGGCTCCGGTGCTGCTGGTGGGCCGAAGTCGCGCGCCCTGGGTCGCCGCCGTCGTGGCGGCGGTCGGCCGCGAGCATGCCCGCGCGGTTGCAGTCGAGGAGATCACGGTCGACGAGCCCCCGTCGCACATCCCGAAGGCCGAGGATTTCGTGCCGTGGACGTACACGCTCTGGGTCTACGGGCCCGCTTCCGGTGTGGGCCCGGAACCCCCCGGGCCGCCCCGGCCACCACGGTAGACACCGCCCATGCGGAATTCCCCGGAATCCCAGCGCGTCTTCGACACCGCCGGCCTGACGGCCGATCTCAAGCGCCATTCGATCGGCGGGGGGGCGGTGATCATGGCGGCCCAGGCTGCCAAGTTCGCCGTGACGCTGGGCGCCGCGGCGATTCTTGCCCGCCTGCTTGAGCGCGAGGATTTCGGGCTGGTCGCCGGCGTCGTCGCGTTCACCGGACTGGCCGACCGGTTCAAGGACCTGGGCCTGCCCATGTCCACGATCCAGCGCTGGGAGATCTCGCACCCGCAGGTCAGCACGCTCTTCTGGATCAACGCCGCGATGGCGGCCTCGCTGGCGCTGATCACCGCGGCCGCCGCACCGGCGGTGGCCTGGTTTTACAACGAGCCGGCGATGGTCGCCGTGACCGTGGTGCTGGCGTCCACGATCCTCGCCGGCGGCCTCGCGGTCCAGCACCAGGCGCTGCTGAGGCGCGGCATGCGCTTCAAGCCGCTGGCCGGCCTCGAGGTCGCGAGCCTCTTCCTCGGCGCCGC
>JAFGQW010000340.1 GCA_016935485.1 Planctomycetota bacterium
CGGCGCCGAGCTGGTCGTGGAGGCGGTCTTCGAGGATCTCGCGGTGAAGTCGCGGATCTTCAAGGAGCTCCATGCGGTCTGTCCGGCCGAGACGATCCTCGCCTCGAATACCTCGAGCATCTCGATCACGCGGATCGCGGCGGCGAGCGGCCGGCCGGAGCGCGTGATCGGCATGCACTTCATGAATCCGGTGCCGATCATGCCGCTCGTGGAGGTGATTCGCGGCCACCACACCTCGGCCGAGACCGCGGCGCGCGTGGTGGCCGTGTGCGAGGCGCTTGGCAAGGTGCCGCTGGAATCGAGCGATTACCCAGGCTTCGTCGCCAACCGCATCCTGATGCCCATGATCAACGAGGCGGCGTTCGCGCTCATGGAGGGGGTCGCGACCCGCGAGGCGATCGACGGCATCATGAAGCTCGGCTGCAACCACCCGATGGGACCGCTCACGCTCGCGGACTTCATCGGGCTCGACATCTGTCTCAACATCCTCGGCGTGCTGCACCGCGAGCTCGGCGATCCGAAGTACCGCCCCTGCCCGCTGCTGGTGCGCATGGTGGCCGCCGGAGACCTGGGGCGAAAGTCCGGCCAGGGATTCTACGACTACAGGAAGGGGTAGACGATGGACGACGCGACCTCCGCCGCGGCGGTCCCCCGCGGCCAGTTCGTGGATTTCGTGCTGAGCGAGGGGCTGCTCGCCATCCAGGCCCGCGCGCGGGAGATCGCCCGGGAGGTGGTGGCGCCCAACGCCGTGCGCTACGACGAGGAGGCCTGCTACCCGAAGGAGGCGGTGGATGCGCTCGCCGAGGCGGGCTTCATGGCCATGCTCATCCCGCCGGAATACGGCGGCCGCGGCCTCGGCAACCTGGCGCTGTGCGTGACGCTGCTCGAGATCAACCGGGTGTGCGCGTCCGCGGGGGTCGTCTGCAGCGTGCACAACTCGCTGGCGACCTATCCGATCATCCACCACGCCGCCGAGGCGGTGAAACGGAAGTACCTGCCGAAGCTCGCCGCCGCGGAGATGATCGGCGCCTACGCGCTCACCGAGCCCGAGGCGGGCAGCGACGCGGCCAACCAGCGCACGACTGCCGTCCGGGACGGAGATCACTTCGTGCTCCATGGCTCGAAGATCTTCATCACGACCGGCAAGGAGGCGGACCTCTTCGTCGTGTTTGCCCGCACCTCCAAGGAGGACAAGCCCGCCAAGGGCATCAGCTGCTTCGTGGTGGAGGCGGACACGCCGGGCCTCACGGTGGGCAAGTCCGAGGTCAAGCTGGGCATCCGCGGCTCGAGCACGACGGAGATCCACCTCGAGGACTGCTGCGTTCCCGCCGGCCATCTCCTCGGGGAGCTCGGCCGGGGCTTCAACATCGCCATGGAGGTCCTGAACGGCGGCCGCATCGGCATCGCCTGCCAGGCGACCGGCATCCTCGGGGGCCTGATTGACGAGGTCAACGCGTTCTCGAGCAATCACAAGCGGCAGGGGAAACCGCTGTCGTATCACCAGGACGTGGCCTGGAAGCTCTCCGAGATGGTGACCGACTATGATGCGGCGTGTCTGCTGGTCTACCGCGCGGCGTGCGCGCGCGAGCGCACGCCCAATCCGCTGCGGGAATGCTCCACCGCGAAGCTGTTCGCCTCCCAGGCGGCCAACCGGCACGCCCGGGTTGCGGTGAGCCTTCTCGGCCGGGAAGGACTCAAGCGGGGCCACCGCGTGGAGCGGTTCTACCGCGACGCCCGCATCACGGAGATCTACGAGGGCACGACCGAGGTCCAGAAGATCGTGATTGCCCGGACGCTCGAGGCGTAGGCCGGAGGATGGGGGGAGGCGGTACGGACCGCTCGGATCGGGAGCGGCGGGTACAAGGAACGAGGCGCCGATTCGACACGACAATCCGGGGACACCAAAACCTGTTCGATCGGCGCCTCGAGCACGTTCATGCGCTCAGGTCAGCGCGCCGGCCGGCCGGGGCACGCGCGCGGCGGGACGTCTCGCGACTCTCCTCAGGACCGAGCCACAGAAGGCTCGGGTCTTGGGGTGCGCGGCTCGGGTGGGCCAACCGGAACAGGTTCGCGGCAGCCCGCCGGCGTTTCGCCCCGACCAGCGGTCACGCCATACCGCAGGCCCTTTCGCAAAGCGCGGGCCGAAGCCGACGCGGTTGTCCAGGAGCAGGACAGGCACCCGCAGCAGCCTCAAGGCGTACGGTGTATCTTTCTAGTAGAGCGGTGTTTGTGACGATCTTCGCGCAGTCTCCTGGTTCGCGGGGAGTGGATGTGCACTGCGTGCTGCGGGGCGCGGTCCCGGGCCGGCCGCCCTTCCGGGCGGAGGTCCGTTACAGACGGGTAATGGCGTGACGAGGATGTGACCGTGGTGGAGAACCTCGTCGAGCGCATGCAGGCCGGCGACCGCCGCGCGCTCGCGCGGCTCATGACGCTGGCGGAGAACGAGAGCCCCGAGGTGCCGCGGATCTTCGCCGCGCTGCGCCGGGCGCCGGGCCGCGCGCACCGCCTCGGTGTCACCGGTCCGCCGGGCGCCGGCAAGAGCACGCTGGTGGGGCGTCTGATCGAGGCGCTGCGGGCGGCGGGGGAGACGGTGGGCGTGCTGGCGGTCGACCCGTCCAGTCCACTCTCGGGCGGAGCCCTGCTGGGCGACCGGCTTCGCATGCCGGTGCTGGACGATCCCGGTGTGTTCGTGCGGAGCATGGCGAGCCGCGGCACTCCGGGCGGGCTTGCGCGCCACTCCCTGGATCTGGCCGACCTGCTGGACGCCTTCGGGCGGGACTGGATCCTGATCGAGACCGTCGGCACCGGCCAGGGCGAGCTCGAGATCCTGAACGAGGCGGACACCACCCTGGTGGTGCTGCATCCGGGCACCGGAGACACGGTGCAGGCGCTCAAGGCCGGTCTCTTCGAGGTGGGGGATCTGTTCGCCGTGAACAAGGCGGATCAGATCGGCGCGGACAGCCTCAAGGCGGAGCTCGAGTGGGCGTTTCGTCTCCGGGAGGACCGCGCCGCCCCGCCGGTGCGGATGACCTCGGCGCGGGAGAATCGCGGGGTGGGCGAGCTTCTCGTGGAGGTCCGGCGGATCCGTGCGGCCCGCGAGGCGGATGGACAGCTGGGCGCGCAGCGGCAGGCGCGGCTCGCACGGCGCCTGCGCCGCGAGGTGGAGCTCGAGTTCGCTGACCGCCTTGCGGGCGATCCGGACTGGACCGGGCTGCTTGAGAATCTCGCGCGTCGTGTCATGGATCTGGAGATCGACCGCTATGCCGCGCGCGCGGAGCTGATCCGCCGGCTCGGCAAGACGAAAGGAGCGACGGAGGCATGAAAGCCCCCATCCGGGTCCTCATCGCGAAGGTCGGGCTGGACGGCCATGACCGCGGCGCCAAGGTGGTAGCGAGCGCGCTGCGCGACGCCGGGATGGAGGTCATCTACACGGGTCTCCACCAGTCCGCGGAGCAGGTGGCGGCCACGGCGCGCGACGAGGATGTGGACGTGGTGGGCGTGAGCTCCCTGAGCGGGGCGCACATGACCGTGCTGCCGCGCGTGCTCGCCGCGCTGCGCGCGGCCGGCCGGGAGGACGTCGTTCTGGTGGCCGGCGGCATCATCCCGACCGACGAGGCCCAGGCGCTCCTCGAGGCGGGGGTGGCCCGGGTGTTCCGTCCGGGGTCGTCCACGCGGGACATCGCTGCGTTTCTCCAGGAGGAGGTGGCCCGGCGGCGCGGCGCCGGCGCCGCGTGACGTGGCGGCTTGCCGCAGCACGCCTCGATGCGTAGAATCGGTCGCCGATCCGGCGGGGCGCGTCCGCGGCCCGCACGCCGGCGAGCAAGCGAGAAGGACCGAGGGAGACCGATGGCTGACAACCTGACCGGACCGCTGAGCGAGGAGCAGACGCTGCTCCTCGAGACCATCCGCAAGTTCGCGGACGAGACCGTCGCTCCCGGGGCGGCCGCGCGCGATCTCGAGCGCGCCTTTCCCGCCGACTTGTGGGAGGGGATCGCCGAGCTCGGTCTCGCCGGCGTGCCGTATCCCGAGGCGGTCGGCGGCGTGGGAATGGGCTTCCTCACGCACGCGCTCGTGCTCGAGGAGCTGGCCCGCGCGTGTGCGTCCACGGCCATGACCGTGGTGGCGCATACCAACCTCGCGCTGGGGGCGATCGTTCTCGGCGGCTCGACGGAGCAGCATGCGCGCTGGGCCGAGCCGCTCGCCGCCGGCGACCCGCTCGGGGCGCTCGTGCTCGGGGCCGGCGAGCTCGCTCCCGGGCCGGCGCTCGGCGGCGTCACGGCGCGGGCGGCGGCGGACGGCCACGTGCTCCACGGCAGCGCGGACTGGGTGATGAACGGCAGCCGCGCCGGCACGCTCGTGGTGCTGGCGGCGACCGATCCCGCCGGCAGGACCGCCGGGCTGTTCGTCGTGCCGGGAGATGCGCCCGGACTGGTCCGCGGCGCTCCCATCCACACCATGGGGCTGCGCGCCATGGACATTGCGTCCGTCCGGTTCGAGGACGTCCGCGTGCCGCAGGACGCGGTGCTCGGAGATCCCGCGGGCGGTCTGGCCAACGCGCAGCGGACGCTCGATGCGGCCCGGGTCGCGCTGGGCGCCGTGAACGTCGGGATCGCCCGCGCGGCGCTGGATCGTGCGGCCACCTTCAGCCGGGAGCGGATCGCGTTCGGAAAGCCCATCGCGACCTTCGACGGGTCGCGCGAGAAGTTCGCGCTGATGGCGACCTCGCTCGAGAGCGCGCGCCAGACCGTCTATGCGGCTGCCCGCGCCCAGGATGCCGGCGGCGACTTCACGAACCTGGCGATCGCCGCGCAGCTTGAGGCGGGCCGTGCGGTGCTGGACGTGGGCTTCGAGGCCCTGCAGCTTCTCGGCGGCTACGGCTACTGCCACGAGTACGACGTCGAGCGCTACTGCCGCGACGCCAAGATGTGCGAGGTCGGGTTCGACGAGCTGGCGCTGGTGAAGCGGCGGCTGGCCCGGTCGGTCGTGGGTCTCTGAGCCGCGCCGGGTTGCGCCAGCCGCCGGCGGTGCGCGCGGCCCGCCGGGGAAGAGCGGCCGCCGCGCGCCCGCTGCGTGTGCGCGCCTGCGCGGCGCCTACTTGGCCAGGGTTTCCGCGTTCAGGATCTTCTTGTTGTCGCGCTCCCAGTCGCGGGCCTCCTTGGGGTCCTTGAGGTCCTGGCCGGTCAGCATGCGGAGCGCGTCGCGGTAGGAGACGCCGAGCCGCGACGCGCGCAGCCGCTTGGCGTCGGTGCGGCTCTTCATGTCCTTGAGCGCGCTGTCCCACTCCCGGATGAGGAAGGGGATCGTGTTTTTGCGGTTGGCCCGGTGCCTGCCCAGCGCCACGATCGCTGCCTTGGCGACCATGTCATCCGGGTCGCTGCGCGCCAGCCGCATCAGGTAGTTGGTGGAATCGAGGTTCACCAGCGCGCCCATCGTCTCGGCGGCGCGTTCGCGCATCTTGGTGCGATCCTTGAACTTCGAGCTCCCCAGCGTCCGCTTGACCTCCTCGAAGTCCCCGGGCGTGGTGCCGCCCTTCTCGATGCAGTCCAGGGCGTAGACCTGCGCCCGTTCCGGACCGTCCCTCAAGATCTTCTTCGCGATGTCCAGCGAGGCCCGGAGGTAGTAGGCGTCGGCGACGCGGCGTGCGAACTTGCGGAGCTCCTGCTCGTCGCCGCTCTTGAGCGCGGCCTCGACCTTGGGCATCCAGCCCGCCACGCGCTTCTCCATGGCGGGGATGTCGATCCAGTCGAGCACCGAGGCGATGCGCTCGGCGTGAAGGAACGGCAGCTCCTTGGCGGCGACCTCGACCCGGAACGTCCGCTCGGGGCTCGGGCGAAACGCCAGCAGCGCCCGCTCCGGCCGGCCCCCGTACGGGGCGTAGAGGGCGATCGCCGCCTTGGCCTCGGCGGCCCGGGTGGCGATCTCCGCGGGCTTGACGGCCGCCGGGGCGCCCTGGGCCCACTGGGCGAGCAGGGCGGCAAGATCGCCGGTCGCTTCGGCCGGGGCGTCCAGCCGCACGAACATGCCGCCCGCTCCGGTGCCCTCGAACACGACGCCCGGCTGCTCGGTCGGGTTGCCCACCGTGCCCTTGGGGACGCGGTAGCTGAGCCCGTACTCGACATCGACCACGCGCTTCTCGAAGAGCAGGTCGTCGCCCTCGTCGCCCGACAGCCGGAACGTCGGCAGGATGTAGTTGCTGATCCGCTGGAGCAGCTCGCGCTCCTTGCTTTCGCCGATGATGACCAGCCGCACCAGGCCCTGCACCGGCACATCCACCATGTTGAAGATCATGGTGTCGCGGTTCGGGGAGCCGCGCAATCCCGCCAGCGTGATCGTCATGGCGTTCATGCCCCCGACCTGGAAGCCGCGCTTGATCTCGTGGCTCGCGGAGGGCTGCTCGCGCTGCAGGTCGCCGATGAGGGACTCGCGGGCATCTTCGAGCTGCGGGGCCAGGACCCGGCCGAGCTCGATCTGCAGGTTGTGGCCGTCTGCGGAGAAGACGGCCGCGAAATTCTGCGGGAGCTTCTGGTCCTGGTAGCGGAACTGCCGGGGGATCTTGAACTCGACGTGGAGCGAGTTGCTTTGGTACAGCTTGCCGATGTCGAAGACGATCTCCGGGGGCTTGTCGCGGCGCTGCGCGAGGGTGGGGGCCGTGAACAGAAGTCCGGTCAGCGCGGGAAAAACAAGGCACATCGCTTTCATCGGGGCGTCCTCCGTGCCAGCGGCGACGTCGAGCGCGGGACGTGGGCCCGCCTTCCTTGAGACTGTTTATATAGTATAGGATTCTTGCGCATCGATGAATGCCAGGGCGGTCTTTTCGCCCGGCCCGGCGCTCCCGGGAGCGGTCCGCGATGATCCAGGCGAACGCCCGCCAGATCGGCGAGTTGCGACTTGTGTCGCTCGATGACGGGGAATTCCGCCTCGACGGCGGCTCGATGTTCGGCATCGTGCCGAGGACGCTCTGGGCCGAGGTGTCTCCGCCGGATTCCCTGAACCGGATCGCGCTCCGCGCACGCCCGCTGCTCGTTCAGGGACCGTTCGGGAACCTGCTGATCGAGGCGGGGCTGGGGGATGCCGGCGGCGAGGGCTTCCGCGAGCGCTACGGCGTGGCCACGCCGCGGGGCCTGGAGGGGGCGCTCGCGCGGGCGGGCGTCCCCCCGGAGGGGATCGACCACGTGGTGATGACGCACCTGCACTGGGATCATGCCGGCGGGCTGGTGCGTCGGCGCGGCGACGGTGGGCTGGAGCCGGCGTTTCCGCGCGCGGTCCACCACGTGCAGGGGCGCACCTGGGAGGCGGCGCTCCGACCCGGGCCGCGGGCCGGGTCCTACCATCCCGACCGCCTCGAACCGCTGGCACGGGCCGTTCGTTTGGAGCGCCTTGCCGGGCAGACCGAGGTGCTCCCCGGGGTAACGCTCCGGCCGGCCGGCGGCCACTGCGAGGATCACTGCGTGGTGCTGCTCCGGTCTGGCGACGAGACGGCGGTCTTCCTCGGCGACCTCGTGCCGCTGGCCTCGCATTTCCGACCGCTGTGGGTGATGGCCTACGATCTCGAGCCGGCCCGGACCGTCGCGGACAAGGAATCGCTCGCGGCTGCGGCCGAGGCCGGCGGCTGGCTGGCGGTCCTCTACCATGATCCCGTGCACGTCTTCGGGCGGCTCCGGCGCGATGCGCGCGGTCGTCTGGAGCTTGGTCCCGCTTAGCGCGGTGATGCTCGCCCGCGCCGCTGCGCGCTGAGGCACGGGCCGCCGGCGCCGAGCGCGCGGGCGAGCGCGCCGAGATCGAGCCGCCCGAGGAGCTCGCCGGTGATCGGGCGCTTGGCGTCCCAGAAGACGTGCGCCCGGAAGAAGTCCTGCGCCAGCTCGGACGTGAGCAGCCGCGCGGTTCGCTCCGCCTCCGCGCGGCCGCGACAGGCCAGGAGATAGCCGGTGTCGTCCAGCAGCACGGCCTGGCCATCCACCGGACCGACCACGCGGAACCGGAGTCGCTTGTGGAGGCCGGAGACGGCGACTTTCCAGGGCTGGAAGGCGTACGGTCCCACACCGAACATCGCGAAGC
Organism: Planctomycetota bacterium; assembly: GCA_016935485.1. GTDB lineage: Bacteria > Planctomycetota > JAFGQW01 > JAFGQW01 > JAFGQW01 > JAFGQW01. The sequence continues at coordinate 8,056 of JAFGQW010000340.1, forward strand.
GCGGCCGCCCGCGGTAGACCGTGCTCGCCCGGCCGTCCAGGCGGGCGGCGTTGCGCAGCAGGTAGGCCCACGTCTGCGGCGCCTCGTGCTCGAGCTTGGCCGTGTCCTCGCCCGTCCGGCGCTGCGTCACCACCACCCACCGGCTCGGCGGCCGTCCCCGGTCGAGATCCGAGCACTTCGCGAGCGGGTGGAGCCGATCCGGCTCGAGGCAGACGGTTTCGCCGAGACCGTTTCGCCACCGGTCGCCCGCGCGGTGCAGCTCCATCACGCGCGCGCAGTCGTGCTTCACTCCGGAGCGCCAGACTGTGCGCTCGGCGCCCGCCAGCTCGCGGACCCGCGCGTGGGCCGTCACGTCGGCGACCAGCGCGCCGTCGCGCCAGCCGAAGACGGACTCGACGCTGGAGGGCTCCAGCGCGGCGTGCAGGGTGCAGTCCCGCGCGCTCCGGCCGCCGCCGGTGGCGACCGTCAGCAGGCACGCGTCCACCGCCGCTCCGAACCAGCGGCGCGCGTCGAGGCGGTAGAGCGCGGCGCGGCGCACCGCGAGACCGTCCCTCCAGGCGCGCGCGAGCGTCTTGCGGGCCACCGACGTCTTCACCAGCATCGCCAGCACCGCCTCGTTTCCCTGGAGCGCCTCAAGCAGCCGCACCACCACCCATTCCGAGATGTCGAAGTTGCTCTTGCCGGTGCGGGCCTCGAGGCCGCTCAGCCCGGGAAACGTCGCCTTGACGGGCAGGTTGTCGGCGCCGAGGACCCCGAGCGCCGCGTTCGTGACCCAGGGGGGATTGCCGAGCACGAGCCACGGTCGGGGCAGGGGCGCCAGCAGGGCGTGCCAGTCGGTGCGGAAGAAGTCGCCCACGACGACCTCGGCGTGCATGCCGCCGCCGCACTCCGGCAGCACGCCGCGCGCGCGCGCGACATGTTCCGGGTTGATGTCCAGGCCGAGGATGTGCGTGGCCGCGGGGAATCGGGACCGCGCGGCGGCGAGGAAGCTGCCGGTGCCGCAGGTGGGCTCGACGATCGTGGCCGGCCGCCATCCGGTCCGCTCGACGAGGGCGCACACCTCCGCGGCGAGCGGCAGCGGCGTCTGGAAATCGCCGAACGCGATCACGGCTCGTGTCCTGTCATTCATGCCGCGCAGGGTAGCGCAGGCGCGCGCTGCCGTCCACCGCCCGGCCGGGTTCCGGACTTGCCTTGTGTTCTTCTCGTCCCGCGCACTTCTCTCTTCCCGGCCGTGCCGCGGCACCGTATACCATGACCGTCGGATGCACCGGAAGGGAGCACCAGACCATGCGCACCAGCGGCCTACTCGCGATGCTGTGGATCGGTTCCTGGGCGGGCGCCCAGGTCGACGATGGGACACTCCAGCGGGCCCGGGAGGCGCTGAGCGAGCGCCGCTACGATCGGTGCCTGGAGCTTCTTGCCACGGCGCCGGAAACGCCCGAGCGCCACCGTCTCGAGGGGGAGGTGCACTTCTTCCAGGGCGAGCTGGAGAACGCGGTGCGGGTGCTCCGGCACTACCTCGCGCTTGCCGGGCAGGCGCCCGAAGCGCCGCGCGCCCGGTTCCGGCTGGCGGAAGCCCTCGGGCGCCTCGGTCGGTTCGAGGAGGCCGTACAGCTCACGCGGACCGGGCTGGCGCAGGTGGCCGATCCGGCTCGCCGCGCCGCGCTGGCCCGTCTTCTCCTCGAGCGCGCACGCGACGCGGCCTATCCCACGCCCGCGGACCGCAAGCCGGATCACGGGCGGGCGCTCGCGTTTCTTGAGGAGGCGCTGCCGTTTTGCGAGAACGACGCGGCGCTCGCCGGCGAGGTGCGGTTCGCGACGGGCAAGGTCCGGGGTCTGCTCGGGCAACCCCGGGAGGCGATCGCGTGGCTCGCGCCCCTGGCGGGAATCGCGCCCGCTGCCCCGCCCGTTGCGGCCGCGAATCCGCGCCGCGAGTACCTCGTGCCGGAGGCCGATCCGGATCGGCCGTGGCACGAGCCCCGTCTCGAGGATCCCGCCGCGCGCGACGAGGCGGCCCGCCTGGTGGCGGACGCGCTCCTCGCCACGGGCGAGCCCGGCCGCGCGCGCGAGGTCTACGAGCAGCTCTTCACGCAGCGCCCCGAGGGGCCCGAGGCGCCGGCATGCCTTCTCGGCGTGGCGCGGAGCCACGGTCTTCCGGCGCCCGCGTACCGGCACGCCCTCGCGGCCGGCACCGCTGCCCTCGAGCGGCTGATCGCCTCCTTCCCGAAGGACGCCCGGGTGGCGGAGGCGCTCGATCTTCTCGCGCGCGCCCATCGCGCCTTCGATCGACCCGAGGCGGCGCTCCGCTATCTCGGCGACCTCGTCGGCCGCTTTCCGGACTCCGACCTGGCGGCGCCGGCAGCCCAGGAGATCGCGCGCATTCATCGCACCCGCCGCGCCTACGATCTGGCGCTCGAGGCGTACGATCGGGCGCTCGCTGCGTTCCCGAACCACCGCATCTGGAAGGAGCTCAAGCGCGAGCGCATCGACTGCGAGTACGAGCGCGCCGTCGATGCCCGCCGGCGCGGCGACCGCGCCGGTGCCGCGCGCCTGTTCCTCGCCTTCCTGGAGCAGGAACCGCTGGACCCGCGAGTGCCGTCCATCCTGCTCGCGCTGGGGCAGATGGAGGAGAAGGCGGAGCGGCCGACCACGGCGGCTCGCTACTACACCACCGTCGCGTCACGCTATCCGGAGGCCGCCGAGGCCCGGGCTGCGCTGCTGAGGCGGGCGAGCCTCGAGGAGCAGGCCGGCGACTTCCAGGCGGCGCGCGCGACGCTCGCGTCGATTCCCGGCGCGGGCGGTCGCGCCCGTCTCCAGGAAGTGGAGCGCCCGGCGCTGTCGCTCGAGACGCGCAACGTGCGCGGAGAGCCGGTGCCGTACCTCACGGCGCGCAACGTCGAGCAGGTCGAGTTCCGGCTCTACCGGATCTCGGCCAGCGATTACTTCGAGAAGCACCTCGGTCTGGAAAACGTCGCGCGGCTCGACGTGCCCCTGATCCGCCCCGACCAGACCTGGACCTGGAAGGTCCCGGATTACCGCAAGTACCAGCGCTTCGAGCTGCCGGTGGAGCTGCCCGGCACGGGCGCGGGGGCATTCGTGCTGTCCGCGGTGGCCGAGGAGCTGCGGGGCACCACGCTCGTGTTGAAGAGCGGGCTCAGGCTGCTCGCCCGGACGGCGGGCGACCGCGTGGACGTGCTGGTCGGGCGTGGCCATGAGCTCACTCCGGTTGCGGAGGCGACCGTCCGGGTGGCGGGGGCCGATCGCGTTGTGGCGCGGGGCCGGACCGACGCGGCTGGCGGCTACACCGGCCGGATCCTCGAGGCCGCGCGCCCGGCCGGGACGATCGCCGTGCTGGTGGAGCATGGCGAGGAGGTGGCGTGGGCGCGTCTCGAGGTGGCGGGCCGGGCGGCCGCCGAGGCGGAGAGCGAGACGGCCGTGCTGCTCTGGACCGACCGCACGCACTATCGCCCTGGCGACACGCTCCGCTTCTGGGCCGTGGCGGCCCGGCCCGATGGCAAGCCCTTCGACGTCGAGGCCGTCGCTTCCGAGGAGATCCGCATCCGCCGCTTCGAGCTGCTGCCCGATGCGGGCGGCGTGTTCGGCGGCGCGCTCGTGGTGCCGGCAGTGCCGAAGGACAGTGCGCTCACGGTGCGGGTGGCGCGCGGCGGTTCCGTGATCGCGGCGCAGGTCGTCCAGGTCGCACCGGCGGCGGAGGAACTCGTGCACGTCGAGGTGCGGCCGGCGCGCGCGCGCGTGCGGCTCGGCGAGGAGGTCTCCTTCGCGGTGCTCGCCACGGACCGCTCCGGCCATCCCGCGTCGCACGAGCGCCTGGAGTACCGGCTGTCCGGAGACCCGGCGCCGCGCGCGCTCCAGACCGACGGGAACGGACGGGCGACGGTCCGTCTGCCGAGCGATCGACACGGTCTTGCCGATGCGATCGCGCTCGACGTCTTCCGCACCGGCCGCTGGCAGGCGGGAGCCGTGGTCGCCGTCGTCTGGGACGGCTTTCGTGCCCGTGTCGAGCCCGAGCGGACCCTCTACCTGCTGGGGGAGGCCGTCCGTGCGACGGTGTCGGCGGAATCCTTCGATGGCGTGCGACGCGCGAGCGAGGTGACGGTCGTCGTCCGTCGCGTGCGGGAGACCGGGCCTTCCGAGGAGGTGTGCCGGGTGCCGGTGCACACGGCGGCCCGGGGACAGGACGTCATGGTGGAGCTGCCCATCCCGGGCGAGGGCGCGTTCTCGATCGTGCTCGAGGGCGACGAGGGCATGGTCGCAAGCGGCGCGGCCGTCTTCATCAGCGGGCCCGAGGACCCGCAGAGGATCCGGATCCTCGGGGGGCCGCGCGCGGTCCGCCCTGGGGACACGCTGGCGGTGCGCGTCCACTGCCGCGCCGACCGTGCGGCGGCCGTGCTCGTGGCGGCCAACCACCACGACCACCGGATCCGTCGGGTCGAGCTCGACCGCGGCCTGAACGAGATCCCGGTGGAGATCCGCGAGCAGGACCTGCCCTGGATCCGCCTGCGGATCGGCGCGGGTGTGGAGGGGGCCTTCCACAGCGACGAGCTGACCGTGGCGGTGGAGGACCCGCTGAGGGTCGAGGTGGCCGTGCAGCCGCCGAGCGGGCTGCCGGACCGCAACGTGACCGTCGGCCTGAAGGTGGCCGACGGCGCCGGCCGTCCGGCGCCGGGCAGCGCGGTCATCCTGCTCGTGCCCGAGGCGCTGGCGCCGCTCTACCGGGGCGTCTTCCAGGGCGTCGCGGAGCGGTTCGTCGGCGACACGCGGACGGCCGACTCGCCGCTGGTCTCCTCCTATCCGTTCCTGTACGCGGCCGGTGCCGAGCGCCTGAGGATCCTCGACGAGCGCGCCTCCTCCGGACCGGCGCTCGGCTCCAACTGGGCCACGGTCGTGGATCGAAACGCCGTGCTCGCCGCGCTGGGGACGGGCCGGCAGGCCACGAGATCGGCGGCCGTGTTCGAGGAGGACATTGCGGCGCGTCTGCGCGGCATGGCCGGCCAGCCGATGCAGCAGGTGGAGCTGCCGCAGGAGGAACAGCTCGAGGTGGAGGCGCAGGGACGTGCGCCTCGCGCCCAGCAGCTCCACGCGGGCTGGCGCGGCGAGGCGGCGAGCGTGGCGAACCCGGCGTTCCTCAACCAGGGGCCCGGACAGGTGTTCATGGCGCGAAGCGAGTTCGCCCGGATCCTCGCGCTCGGCGTCGACGGCGACTGCACCGGCGTCTTCCAGGACCTCGATGGGTCGCGCAACGCCTGGAACGCGGCAAGCGTGCTGGTGTGTGCGCGCGGGTCGATCCCGGCGGTGCCGGAGGACATCGAGGTCCGGCGGCGGCGGCTGGCCGAGGTCCGGCTCGCGCAGGGGTTCCCCGGCCTGGCGCCGCGCGTCTTCCGCGCGGACGTGGGCAAGGACGGCCGCGGCGCGGTCACCTTCTCGCAGCCCGAGGGGGAGTGGAGGGTGGTCGTGCTGGTCGCCGGGCACGAGCGCGGCCGGTTCGGGACCGCGGCGGATGAGGTTCGCGCCGCCTGGCCGGTCCGGGCGCGCGTGATCGCGCCGCGATCGCCGCTCGCGGGGGACAGCACGAGCGTCGACGTCGTGGTCGAGGCCGAGGCGGCCTGCGAGATCGCCGTCGGGTGGCACCGCGACGGCGCGGAGGCCGAGCGCCGGACGGTCGCCCTCGCGGCGGGCGAGCCGGTGCGGGTGCGCTTTCCGGTAACGATCGAGACGGGTGCCGGCGCGCTGCGGGGAACCGTCTCGGTCGGCGAGCGGCGCATGGCGGTGGAGACGCCGATCGCGGGCGATCGCGTGGAGCTTGCTGCGGGTGTGGTGCGCCAGCCGGCGGCGGAGGGCGACCCAGGTGCCGGCTCCGCACTGGCCGTCCTCCGCAGCGTGCTCGCGGAACCTCGCGGGAACCTCGCGCGGGCGGCGTGGGTCGTGGCGCGCCTGGCCGAGATCCGCGCGCAGGGGGCCGATGCGTCCGCGGACTTGGAGCTCGAGGGGCGGCTGGCCGAGCTGTTGCTCGCCGCGGCGGAGGACGGCGGTTGGCCCGCCGGTCCGCCCGAGCGGCAGGCCGACGCCGAGACCTCGGTGCTGGTGGCCTGGGCGCTGGGCGATGCCGAGAAGGCGGGGCTCGAGATTCCCGCGGCGGTGCGGAGCCGCCTCGTCGCGCATCTGCGCGCGGCGTTCGCCTCGGCGCGTGACGAGGGGGCGACGACGGCGTTGCTCCTCGGCCTCTCGCGCCTCGAGGCGGTGGACTTCGCGTTCTTGAACCGCCTCTACCGGGAGCGGGAGACGCTGTCCGGGCGCGATCTGGCCATCGTGCTCCTCCTTGTGCGCCGCCAGGACGAGGCGAGTCCCATGGTGACGAGCCTGGCCGAGCGGCTGGCGGGCAAGGCGGGCGGTGACGGGTCGTTTGCCGCCCGCGAGTCGGTGGATGCGCTGAGCGGGGAGCGGGCAACGACGGCGCTTGCCGCCCTGGCCCTCGTCGGGCTGGACGACGCGGTCACGCAGCGTGCGCTGGCCTGCCTCGACGAGCGGCCGATCTCGGTGGGGCGCGAAGCGGCCGGCGTGGCGCTGGAAGCGGTGGTGCGCGCCGAGGTGGCTCCGAAGGACGGGCGCTGCTGGTCGGTCCGTCCCGCGCAGGACGAGGTCGCCGCTCCGGTCCCGGTGCGCCTCCGGCGCGAGGTCCACCTGCTGCCGCTCGAGGTGCGAGGCTACACCCTGCCGCGGGGATTCGGGGACGTCGTCGACTTCCGGGATCGCGGCACGGCGACGGAGTGCGTGGCGGAGGGCGCCCGCGTTCGCGTCACGCTCAACGTCGAGCTTCCCTGCGCCTGGCCGCTCGCGGTGATCGCCGAGGCCTTGCCAGCGGGGGCCTGGCTGGTGCCGGGATCCGCTTCCGGCACCGGCGGCGTTGCCGAGCGGGACGGCCTCCTCGAGTTCCACGTCCGCCCGCCGGAAGGGCGCCGTTCGGGAGTGCGCTGGCACAGCCTTTCCTACCAGCTCGAGGGCGCCCTGGCCGGGACCTGCGCCTTCCGGCTGCCGGGGGCGATCGTTCCCGGCGGGCCCGCGCTCGCGCCGCGATTCGAGGGTGGCACGAACCGGATCACGATCGCGCCGGGCGGCGAGGAGGCCCGCAAGGGCTACGAGCTCAGTCCGGCGGAGCACGAGGCCCTCGGGCGCTTGCACTGGATCGACGGCGAGTTCGACCGGGCCGAGCCGCACCTCGACGCGGTGGACCGCAAGTGGCGGCTGCGCGCCGGCGCGCGCGTCCGGGTGGCGGCGCTGAGGCTCGACATGGCCGTCCGGCGCAACGACCCCCGTGCCATGGTCGAGCAGTTCGAGATCCTGAAGGAGGGCAGTCCGGAGCGATCCGTGCCGCTGCGCAAGGTCCTGCCGGTGGCGGAGGCGTACGCCGCGCTCGGCGAGTTCGAGCGGGCCCTGCAGGTGCAGCGGGGCGCCCTGGATGGCTTCTTCCGCGTCGATTTCGGGCTGGGCAAGGCGCTGTGGAGCGCCGGCGATCTCGCCGGGTTCTGTGGCTTCGTCCGTTCCCTGGTCGAGCTCTACCCGGCGGGGCCGGTGACCCGCGACGGCCGCTACTTCCTGGGCCAGACCTTGCTCGAGCAAGCGCTCGGGCTCGGACCGGACCGCAGGGAGCAGCGCGTCAAGTGGCTCGCCGACGCGGCGGCTGCGTTCCGGGCGGCCATGACGTCGGGAGGCGGCGGGCCGGAGACCGAAGCCGCCGCGTTCGCGCTCGTGGGTACGCTGCTGGAGCAGGAACGCTACGAGGAGGCGGCGGCGCTCGCCGGCCGGGCGGTGAGCCTCGAGCCGCAGTCGGTGCTTCGCGACGGGTTCGAATACGTGGAGGCGTACGCGTTGTTCGAGGCGGGGCGCTACGACGATGCGGAGAAGATCTGCCGGCGGCTCGCCACGGGGGAGTACCGCGATGCGGCAGGACGGCTCGGGCCCTCGGTGAACCGCTTCCTTGCCCTCCACATGCTGGCCAAGATCCGGCACGCGCGGGGGGACATCCCCGGGGCCGTCGAGGCCTACCGGAAGGTGCGCGACAAGTTCGGCGATGCCGCGCAGGCGCTGGAGTACTTCGAGTGGCGGGTGCTCGAGCTTGCGGAGCTGACCGAGCTCGCGGTGAACGAAGACCGCAGCGTGCGGCTAGCATACAAGAACGTCGACCGCGTCCAGATCCAGGCCTACCGGGTCGATCTGATGACGCTCTACCTCCGCGAGCGCTCGCTCAGTCGCATCGCCAGCATCAACCTGGCGGGCATCCAGCCGTTCTTCGAGGGCGTGTTCGCCGTCCGGCCGTCGACCTACCGGATGGACGAGGTAGTGCTCCTGATCTGTCGTGAGCCCCGGGAGCGGACCGGGCCGGGGGATCCGATTGCGCTGGTGCTGCCCGAGGCCGGCGCGTACCTGCTCGTCGTCCGGTCCGGCGAGACCGAGAGCACGGCCATGGTGCTCCGGACCGATCTGCGGATGGACGTCCAGACGACGGCCCGGATCGGGAAGCTCAGGGCCACGGTCTACGATCGGGCGTGCGGTGCGTTTGCGAGCCGCGTGGAGGTGAAGTTCGTGGGCAGCGGCGACCGGGCCTTCACCACCGCGCGCACCGATCTGCGGGGGGTGGCGGAGGCGGAGGGGATCGAAGGAGAGCCGACGGTGATCGCCCGGCGGGGCGATCACTACGCGTTCTTCCGCTCCGCGGTGCCTCTCGGGAGGCCGAGCACCCGCGACGCGACCAAGCCTGGTAGCGAGGAGGCCGAGCTCCGGCTCGGCAACGTGCGAAAGCAGCTCGAGCAGCTCAACCTCGACAACCGCCTGCGGGTGGAGGAAGGGCAGAAGGGCCGCGGAGGGGTGCCGATCAAGGCGCTCAAGTGAGGAGCAGCGCGATTCCCTGGGGTCAGGCGCCGGAAGTTGCGGCAGGTCGAGCACGAGCCGGACGACTGGGGTCTGACGCCGTTCCCGCGTCAGTGCGAACTGCGCCTGCGGGACCTGCTCCGGGAACGGGGTCTGACCCCGGTTGCGGCCGGTGAGCGTGCGGGTGTCGCGCGCGAACTGCGCGCGCTCGGGTGGCGCGGGCGGGTTGCGCCCGCGGGGCGCCCGGGAGTACTGGAATGGGATTTTCGAGCGCGCCGGTTTCGCGGCAATCATCCCTTGAAAACTGACTCCCCATTGTGTAACTGCGCAAAGACGGACGCGGAGCGGCGCCGCTCGTGGGCTCGCTTCCCGTCGAGTCGGGGCGGGAGTCTCGGGACTCCGGTTGCCCCGCGTCGAGTCCACGGCAGAGCCATGCCAGGAAGAGGGCCATCGGCCGGGATGGAATGACCCATGGAAGACATGATCACGAACTGCCCCAGCTGCGACGCCGAGATCGTCTTCGATGACGATGCCGAGGAGGGCGAGATCATCGAATGTCCGGAGTGCGGCATCGAGCTCGAGATCGTCTCGCTGGATCCGGCGGAGGTGCAGGAAGCGGCGGAGGAAGAGGAGGACTGGAGCGAGTAGCGCGAGCTGCCGCTCGAGCCCCCGGTGCGACCACGGAAGCTCGCCGTTCCGGGTTCGGTGAGCAGCGCGGACCTGCGGAAGCGGCCTCTTCGGGAGCGTGGCCCCGGGGCGCCGCGCCGCAAGCGGCCGGAACCCGGAGCCAGGAGCGTCCCATGGCGGAACTGTCCCAGCCCACGATTCCACCCGCACAGCGCACGCGGGGAGTGACCTACGCGATCCGCGACATCCTGCTCGAGGCCAGCAAGGCGCAGGCGCGGGGCAAGGAGCTCCTCTACCTGAACATCGGCGACCCGAACCAGTTCGACTTCGACACCCCGCCGCACGTGCGCCAGGCGATCAAGGATGCCCTGGACAGCGGCCGCAACGGCTACGCCCCGTCCGCGGGCTATCCGGAGAGCCTGGAGGCGATCCGCCGCTGGGCCGAGGGGAAGGGCATCCGCGACATCCAGGACATCTTCATCGGGCACGGCGCGAGCGAGCCCATCGAGATCGCGCTGAGCGCGCTGGTCAATCGCGGCGACAATGTGCTCACGCCGGCGCCGGGCTATCCGCTCTACACGGCGGTGCTGGCCAAGCTCGAGGCCGAGGAGAACCCGTACTACCTCGATGAGGCGAATGGCTGGCAGCCCGACCCCGACGACATCCAGGCGCGCGTCAATCCGCGGACGCGCGCCGTGGTGCTCATCAATCCCAACAACCCCACCGGTTCGGTCTGTTCGCGCGCAGTGCTGGAGCGCGTGCTCGAGATCGCCGCGCGCCACCGGCTGGTCGTGTTCGCCGACGAGATCTATGACCGGCTCGTCTTCGACGGCGCGACCATGGTCTCCATCGCCTCGCTCCGCCGGGACGTGCCGGTGATCACCTTCAGCGGGCTCGCCAAGGTCTTCATCGGACCGGGGCTGCGGGTCGGGTGGGCGGTCACGAGCGGCCCCGCCGGCGTGCTGAAGGACTACGTCGGGGCGATGCAGCAGCTCACGCGCGCCCGCATCTGCGCCAACGGCCCGATGCAGTGTGCGGTGCCGCACGCGCTGGACGGGCCGCTCGGTTTCCTCACGGAGGTCCTCGTGAAGCTCAAGCGCCGCCGCGACCTCACGGTGCGCGCCATGAACGCGATCGAGGGGATCTCCTGCGTCGAGCCCAAGGGCGCCTTCTACTGCTTCCCGCGGCTCGAGGTGCCGGGGCTCGACGACAAGCGCTGGGTGACGGAGCTCGTCCACGAGACCGGCGTGGTCGTGGTCCACGGGAGCGGTTTTCGCCAGCGGCCGGGCACGGCGCACTTCCGCATCGTCTACCTGCCGCCCGAGGACGTGCTCGAGCGGGCCTACGACGCGATTGCGCGATTCATGCGCCGGCGCTGAGCGCCGGGCGCCTGCGCGCGGCGCCGCCGCGACGCTACTCGGGAAGGAGTTGCCGGAAGTCTCCGCGCGGGCCAGGAGGAACCCGGCTCGCCTCCGCCGACGAGCGCGGGACCTCGAGCCCGGCGCCGGCGGAGCGTAGGTGGCCCGCCGCGAGGAAGAGGACGACGAGGAGTCGGCATGGAAGAGCTGATCACGAAGCTGCTGGAGGCGCTCGGCGAGGACCCTGCCCGGTCGGGTCTCCGCGACACTCCGAAGCGGGTGGCGCGGAGTCTCCAGTTCCTCACCCAGGGCTATCGGGCCGATATCGACGCCGTGGTCAACGACGCCCTCTTCGAGGAGGACGTGAGGAACATGATCATCGTGCGCGACATCGAGGTCTACAGCCTCTGCGAGCACCACATGCTGCCGTTCTTCGGGCGCTGTCACGTCGGCTATATCCCCAGCGGCAAGGTGATCGGCGTGAGCAAGCTCCCCCGGATCGTCGATGTGTTCGCGCGCCGGCTGCAGCTCCAGGAGCGGCTCACGAAGCAGATCGCCACCACCTTGAAGCGCGTGCTCGACCCCATCGGCGTCGGGGTGGTGATCGAGGCGCGCCACCTCTGCATGATGATGCGCGGCGTGGAGAAGCAGAACTCCAAGATGCTCACCTCCTCGATGCTCGGGCTCTTCCGCGAGTCGCAGAACACGCGCAACGAGTTCCTGCACCTCATCCGCATGCACGAGCAGATGCTGTCCTGAGCGTTGCCGGCCGGCGCCGGACGCCACTCGAGAAAGGAGGCCCCGCGATGGCCGCCGCCCGCCCGCGCCTCTGTCCGCGCTGCGGGAACCTCGTGGGATCCGAGGACGACCGCTGCTACGCGTGCGGACTGCGCCTCGGCACGGCCGGGCACGGGCTCGCGACCGTCCGCCGGCTGTTCCGCAAGCACGCGAGCACGTCCGGGATCCTGGCCGTCTCCTTCGGGCTGGTGTTCCTCGGGATGGTGGCGATGCAGGGCGCGCTGTTCGTTCCGGAGTCGGGCACGGGGCTGCGCCGCCTGCTCGGCGGGTTCTCCGCGGAGACGCTCGTCCGCTGCGGCGCCCAGCTGCCGTACTGCATTGGCGAGCAGGGCGAGGTCTGGCGGCTGGTGACGGCCATGTTCCTTCACGGCGGCCTCCTCCACCTCCTCTTCAACACCTACGTGCTACTGCAGCTCGGTCGGCTGTGCGCGCTCTACTTCGACGCCCGCCGGACCTACGTCATCTTCTTCGTGAGCGGCGTCGCGGGGTTCGCGGGCTCGTTTCTCGCCGGGAAGTTCAGCGTCGGCGCTTCGGGCGCGATCCTGGGGCTCGCGGGCGCGATTCTCGCCCGGGCGCGCTTGAGCGGGGGCGCCGTGGACCGCGTCATCTATGGCCAGCTGCTGCGGTGGGTGGTCCTCATCGTGGTGCTCGGATTCCTGCTCAGCGGAGTGATCGACTGGGTCGCGCATCTGGTGGGGCTCGTCGCCGGCGCCGGCATCGGGGCGCTGCTGATCCGGGAACGGGCGCCGCTCCACGCGCTTTTCTTCTGGGGCTCGGTCCTGCTCACCCTGGGCGCAGTCACGATGGGCCTCGTCTACTGCCTTTCGTGGCCACCGGCCTACCTGGGCGGCTGAGCGGCGAGCCGTCCGCGCAGCGCCGCCGTCAGTGCGGCGTCGAGGCACAGCATGCGCCGGTCCATCCGCGCGGCGATCGTCGCCGCGGTCTCGCCAGTGAGCGGGTGGACGAAATCCGGGGCGAGGTCGGCCAGGGGGATGGCGAGAAACGGCCGCTCGACCCAGTCCGGATCGGGCAGTTTCAGATCCGGGGCGTCCACGACCCTCTCGCCGCAGGCGAGAATGTCGAGGTCGATCGTGCGCGCGCCCCGGCGGCGCGTGGGCGAGCGCCCGAGCCGGGCTTCCAGGGCGCGCAGCACCCCGAACTTGAGCGGCCGCGGCGCGAGCGGGGTCGTGATCGCGAAGAGTCCGTTCACGAACTCCGCGTCGCCGTCGAGCGACCCCACCGGGGCGGTGCGATAGAACGGCGACACGCCGATCACCGCGAGTTTCGGGTGAGCCAGCAGCAGCTCGAGGGCCGCCGGGATGTGGCGCTCCGGTCGGATGTTGGAGCCGACGCCGAGGAAGGCCTCCATCGCTCACGCCTTCCGGGTGCGGCTGACCTCCACGGCCACCGTGCGCGCGAACCGCAAGGCACCCGGCTTGTCGACCCGCACCCGCACGCGCCGGACGCGCGGATCCTCGAGGCAGGTCGCGGCGATGCGTTCGGCGAGGCTCTCGATCAGCCGGAAACGAGAGCCCTCGACGAGCGTGCGGATCCGCTGCTTGATGGCCTTGTAGTCGACGGAGTCGGCCAGATCGTCGCTCCTGCCGGCGGCCTGGAGGTCCGCCGCCATCGTCACGTTGATCAGCACGTCCTGAAGCTCGCGGCGCTCCTCGGGCAAGATGCCGATGATGCAGCGCAGCGCGAGGTCGCCGATGTGGATGCGGTCCATGAGCCTTCTCCAGGGGCCGGCGCAAGGGATGGAATCTCGCGCCTCGCGCGGCCTCGGGATCCGCAGCCTACCACTGCTGGCCGCGCAGGTCCAGCGCCCCGGCTGCCGCGCCAGGTCCCCGTCAAAGTCAGCCGCGCGGGGCGCAGGACCGGCCGGGCGGGTTGACTCGGATGGCTGACGTTGGCGGGTTCAGGGC
>JAFGQW010000341.1 GCA_016935485.1 Planctomycetota bacterium
CCGAGCTGTTCGAGCCAGACGACCGCCAGCGCATCCAGAGCGGCGTAGCAGCCTGGCTGGACCCGCAGGGCCTCGTCGAACCACCGGAGACTCTCGCGTGGGTGACCTTGCCTCGACACCGCGCGGCCGAGTCCCACCAGCGCCGTCACGTCCTCGGGCTCGACGGCGAGCGCGCGCCGGTACGAGGCCGCCGCCCCGTCGAGGTCTCCCTGGCGCGCAAGCAGCTCCCCGAGGCTGTTGTGAGCGGCAACGAGTCGCGGATCCGATTCGACGGCACGGCGGAAGGCGGCTGCCGCACCGGCGCGATCGCCGCGCTCGACCAACGCAACTCCGAGATTCAGGTGCGCGATTGCATGGCCGGGATCGATGCGCAGCGCTGCCTCGTACTCCGCGATCGCCTCCCCGGCCTTGCCGAGTCTCTTCAGCGAGAGCCCGAGCTGCACGTGTGCATCGGCATGGCGTGGGTCGAGCTCGATCGCCCTGTGGAAGGCGGCAGCCGCCTCGTCGTGCTTCCCGAGGTCCTGCAGAATGCGACCGCGCATGTAGTGAAAGCCCGCCTGCCCGGGAGCACCCTCGATCGCGGCGTTGATCCTGGTGAGCCCATCGGCAGGCGCTCCCGCGGCGCGGAGGATGTCGGCCAGCGCCGCGTGGCTCGCCAGCGAGTCGGGCCGGCGGCGGATCGCCTCCTCGAGCGACGCCCTGGCCTCGGCGAGCCGTCCCGTTCGCTGCTGCACGAGTCCCAAGGTGTGGAGGGCACCCGCGTATCCCGGCGCGATGCGGAGCGCGTCCCGACAGGCGCGCTCGGCCGCTTCGAGCTCGCCCATCCTGAGCAGAACGACAGCGAGGCTGGTTCGCGTCGAGACACTGGTCGGCCGGATCGCGACGGCCACCTCGAGGCAGCGCGCGGCCTCCTGGAGTCGCGGCGGCTTCAAGCGATCCAGCAGGACGCCGAGATTGTGGTGGATCCAGAAGTCGCGCGGATGGTGCCGGCGTGCCTCCGCGAGGAGCGAAACCGCCTGCTCGAGGTCGCCAGCTCCGCCGAGAGCGCCGCCGAGGACAACCAGCGTGGCGACCGGCCAGCTCGCGACGTCGGCCTCGCCCGCCAGAGCCCTGAGGGTCGTGAGATCGTCGGCACGCCACGCATCGCGTGCCCGCCTCCGGACCGGATCCGGATCCGCCGCCTGGGCGATCGCGTGCAGGCGCGCCCAGTCCGGCTTGCCCTTTCCGCGCTCGGCCTGCCGGCGGCGCACACCGACCCAGTCGTCGAGAGCCGCAACGAGGGGCATCGAGACGGTGCTCGCGGCGATGCGCCGGGCGGCTTCGTCGGGCGAGAGTGCATCCACGTCGATGCCATGATCGCGGAAGGCGGCGGCGTAGGCAGCGTCCGTCTGCGCCTCGTAGTCGCTGGCGGTGTCCCACAGGTCGGCGGCACGGAGGCGGATGTCCTCGAGCTGCTCCACCGTCGCGCGATCCGCGGCGGCCTGCGCGGCCGCGGCGCGGGCCGCCTGCTGCTCGTCCTCGACCTCGGCGAGAAGCGCCGCCGCGCGGATCTCAACGTCGGCATCGACCTCACCGGGACGGGCGGTCAGGACGGCGCGCCGTGCTGCCTCGACCGCCCGCACCCACGGCGACAGGTCGCCGACGCCTGCGCCGCGGGCTTGCCCGCGCAGCGACGCCGCCTCCGCGAGCGCGCCGTTCACCGCCCGCGTGTTCTCCGCCACGCGTGCGCGGCGGGCGGCGTCGAGCCAGAGGTACGCCGCACCGGCCGCGAGGAGCGCGAGCAGGATCGTTGCCGCAAGCGCCAGCGTCAGGCGGCGGGCCCGCCGTTCCTCGGCAGCCTTGACCTCCGCGCGAGCCGCCGCGATCTCCGCTGCCCGCGCGCGCTCCTCGAGCGAGGCGAGGTACCCGGCGAAGGCTCCAGCGACCTCGCGAGCATCGCGGGGCCGGGCGAGCGGGTCGGCGGCGAGGCAGCGCGTGGCGAGCTCGACCAGCTCCCGGTCGGCGTGCGACGCCGCGAGGCGCTCGAGCGCGGGGCGAAGATCCGCCTCCGCCGCCCGCGCGCGAATCTCCCGGGGTGAGCTGCCGGTGAACGGCGGCTCGCCGGTCAGGATCTCGCAGAGGATCGCCCCGAGCGAGAAGACGTCGGAGTGCGCGTCCAGCTTCGCCACCTCGCCGCGCGCCTGCTCCGGCGGCATGTAGGCGGGCGTGCCCATCACCGAGCCCGTCTCGGAGCGGGGTTCCGCGGTGGTGGCCGGCGCCGCGAGCTCGGCGGCAGGCTCGGTGCCTCCGGGCCCCGCCTCCGCCGTCTCCGCCCCGAGCACCTTCGAGAGGCCCCAGTCCATGACCTGCACCTCGCCGAAAGCGCCGACCATGACGTTGGAGGGCTTGAGATCGCGGTGGATCACGTCCCGGGAATGGGCGTAGGCCACGGTCTCGAGCAGCTTCTCGAAGATGGAGAGGAACCGGCGGCGGTCCTCCTGCGGCGTCCGGCGTTGCCGGAGCAGCGAAGCCAGCGTGTCTCCCTCGACCAGCTTCATGGTGAAGAAGGGCCGCCGGTCCGCGAGGTGGCCCGCGTCATGAACCGGCACGATTCCCGGATGCTGGAGCCGGCCTTCGATCTGCGCCTCCTCCTCGAAGCGCTGGACCATGGTCTCGCTCGCCCGATACCCTCCGCGCAGGACCTTGATGGCGACGTCCCGGTCGAGGTTGGTGTCGCGCACCCGGAAGACCACGCCGATCCCGCCCCGCGAGATCTCCTCCAGCATCCGGTAGCGCTGCGCGCTGTCCGCCTGCCATTCGAGCGCCAGCACCCCCTGATCCGTCAGCGGCACGGTCTCGCGTTCAGCGGTCCTCCGCGCCCGGTGGGAGGTCGAGCGAGTCCGCTCCCGGATGACCTCGAGGAAGCTCGCCGCCTCCCCGCCGTCCGGCGAAGCCTGCTCGAGGCGCGGCCCGTACGCCTCCTCGAGCAGGACGTCGAAGCTGTCGTCGGCGGGGTTTTCCCGGATCGGGTCTCGATCGGCTGCGGGACTGGGCATGGGCGGCTTCCCGGACATGTGCGCGTCCTCCTAGATGTCAGACCTCGAGCCGTTTTCTGGGGAACTCGGGCGGGATTCTGGCAAGAAAAGCGGCGTCTCGAGGTCCGGGCGTCACGCCGTGAGGATGGCGATGATCTCCTCGACCTCGCGCTCGATGCTCTCGGCGGAGCCAGGGTTCTCGAACGCCACGACCTCGAAGAGGGCGGCCCGGAACTCGTTTCGCGCCTGCCGGAACTGCTCGTGCAGCACGTCCGGGTTCGCGTCCCAGCGCCTGGCGATCTCGCGAATGGGCAGCCCCTCGTGGAATCTCAGATGGAGCAGTTCGACCCGCCTCAGGGCCGCCTCGCCGAGCGATTTCGCGCGATCGACCTGGACGGCCACGGCCTCGTCCAGGACCGTTCGCGCCCAGGCGCGATCGAAGAGCTTGGAGAGCGTCTCCTCCCGCCGGGCGATCGCGTCGAAATCGTAGCCGTCTTCGGCCTGGCCCTCGCGCGCCCGCGCCTGCTGGTCCTCGAAACGCAGGGCCACGTTTCGCACGACACCGTGGAGGAACCGGCGGAAGCTCCCGAGCCGGATCTCCTCCACGCAGTCCAGCACGCCGCCCTCCTTGAAGCACTCGACGAACACCTCCTGCACGCCGTCGTCCACGTGCCCCTCGAGCGGCGAGTCACGCCACCGGGCCTCGAGGTAGGACCGGATGACCGGCGTGTACTTCCGCGCGAAAAGATCGCGATCCTCGGGGTTACCGGAGGCGGCGCCGCGGACCATGGTCCAGCAGGTGAACTCAGCAGGTGGCATGGCCGGCATGATAGCGAATCTCCGGGTGCACGAGAACAGGCCGCCCGGAAGCCCGCGGGCGCACCCCGCCCGCGCCACCTGAGCGCGCGCACTTCGCGCGCGACACCCGCACCCGCACGCTCACACGCACCCGCACCCGCAGCTCGTTCTCGTGCTCGTGCTCGACCACCCTGCAACGTCTTGGCGCCTGACCCCACCTTGTTGCAGCAGCTCGTGCTCGTGCTGGTGCTCGACCGCACTGCAACTTCTGGCGCCTGACCCCAGCCGGTTGCAGCGCCGCGGGCGCACCTCGCCCGCGCCACCTGAGCGCGCGCACTTCGCGCGCGACACCCGCACCCCCGCGGGCGCACCTCGCCCGCGCCACCTGAGCGCGCGCACTTTGCGCGCGACACCCGCACCCGCACGCTTCACCCAGCCGGTCGCGCTCGTCATTGTGGTCGTGATCGTATTCGTGCTCGTGCTCGGATCCTCCGTCAGCTTGCGCGCTCTTCACTCCCCCTTCGTGCCCTTCGCAGTTGTTCTCTCTCGTTCTCGTCCTCCCCTTCTCCTCCCTTCGTCGCCTTCGCGTCTTCCCTTCGTGCCCTTCGTGGTTGCCTCTCTCATCTCTTCGCTCCGGTCTTCGCCCGCCCGAGCACCGCCAGGAGCCTCCGCGTGGCCGCGGGGAACGCGTACCGATCGAACTGCGCGGGGAGGAGCCACTTCAGCTCGGTGTGGAAACGGGGCACCGGGCGGCCGCGCGAGATGCGCGCGCGATGGAGGTGCAGCGTGATCCGGAAATGCGAGTAAGCGTGCTCCAAGGAAGCGATCCGCGCGCCGACCGCGGTCTCCACGCCGAGCTCCTCGCGGAGCTCCCGGACGAGCGCCTCCGCATGCGCCTCGCCGCGCTCGACCTTGCCCCCGGGAAACTCCCACAGCCCGCCGAGCAGCCCGCCCAGCGGCCGCTGGCCGAACAGGTAGCGCCCGTTCCTCCCGATCGCCGCCGCCACGATCTCGTGGTGCGGCAGAGCGCGCCGCGCCGCCCGCCGAGCCGGCAGGGCCTCCGCCTCGCCCGCCGCGCGCGCCCGGCACAGCGCCCGCACCGGACACACCGTGCAATCCGGCCGCCGCGGGCGGCACACCCGGGCACCGAGCTCCATCAGCGCCTGGTTGGAGTCGCCCGGCGCACGCGGCGAAACCAGCGCGGCCGCCAGTGTCCAGAGACGCGCTTCCGTGGCCCCCTCATCCACCGGCTCGCGCACGAGGAACAACCGCGCGAGCACGCGCTTCACGTTGCCGTCCAGCACCGGCGCGCGCTCCCCGAACGCGATGCTCGCGATCGCGCCCGCGGTGTATCGCCCCACGCCGGGGAGCCCCACCAGTTCCGCGGCCGTCTCCGGAAACCGCCCGCCCCCCTCCCGGACCACCCATCGCGCCGCCTCCAGCAGGTGCCGCGCGCGCGAGTAGTAGCCGAGCCCCTCCCAGAGCTTGAGCACCTCGCCGGCGCCGGCAGCCGCGAGATCCTCCACGCGGGGAAACGCGCGCGTGAAGCGGTCGTAGTAGGGGCGCACCGTCTTGACGCGCGTCTGCTGCAGCATGATCTCCGAGAGCCAGATACGGTAGGGATCCCGCGTGCGGCGCCACGGCAGATCGCGCGCGTTCGCGCGGTACCAGGCGAGCAGCCGGCGCCGCAGCGCGGCACACCGCGCCCGGTCCGGGCCGCCGCCGGGCGCGCCGCGAGCCACCGTCACTCCTCGAGCAGCAGCGAGAGCTCCGCCGCGTGCTGCGCCTCGACCTCGACCTGCTTGCGGATGAACTCCTCGAGCGGCACGTCGTCGTGGATCGTGTCGAGCAGCTCCCGATACGCGTCCAGCGCCGCGTGCTCGAAGGCGAGCGCGGTGCGGATCGCCTCGGCGCCGCTGGCCTTCCTGGGCGCGAGGCTCAGGCGCAGCTCGAGGCTCGGAACCCCGCCGAGCTGCACGATCTTGTTGGCGATCGTCTGCGCATGCTCGATCGTCTCTCGCATGTTCGCGAGCAGCACCTTCTGCACCAGTAGCCGGTCGAGGCCCTTGACGGTGACGGCCAGGTGCAGGTACCGGATCGCCGCCTCGATCTCCTCGGCGAACAGCTCGTTCAAGGCTTGCATCTGTTCTGGGGTGGCCATGGATCGGTCGCCTTCCCGGTCGGTGCGTCTCAATCGTCGTCCCTGAGCTCGGACTCCTCGATCGCGGCGAGCGCGTCGGCCAGGCAGACCTCGTCGCAGCACGGACAGGTGGCCGGGTCGTGGGTGCAGGCGCCCTCGAAGTGCGCGAAGGCCGCCAGGAAGCGCTGCGCTTCGGGCGCAGCGGACTTGACGAAGCGCAGCAGGCGGAGCACCCGACCCGCCGTGCCTGCGCTGACCAGGTGCTCGATCTTGCAGGTGTCGATCCCCGCCTGCTCGGCCTCGACGCCGAGCACGTCCACGAACAGCCGGATCAGGATCTGCTTCCTGGCCCGGATGCCCTGGGCGATACGCCGGCCCTGCGCGGACAGCCCCAGGAGGCGCCGCTCGTCCTCGATCACCAGCCCCCGTTGCTTCAGGCTCTTCAGCGTGACCGAGACGCTCCCGCGCGTGATCCTCAGCAGCCGCGCGACGTCCGAGACCCGGGCGTAGCCGAATGCATCGATGAGGTCCGCGATCGCCACCACGTGGTGCGCCGCCGAGTGGGTGATCGGGTTCTGATCGAAGGCCTTCCAGAAGTCCATCGGCTCGTCTCCCGCCGCCGCGGGTCCGGCCCGGGCCCGGCGCCCCCGGCTTCCGGGCACCCCGCCCGGCGGTCCCGCCGCCGGCCGGCGCGCCCCGGATTTTGTCCGGTTTTCGTTTGGGCCCGGGCGTCATCTCGGGTACGCTGCGGAGCTTGAGGGCGGTCCTACATCGAGCAAGCCCGTACGTCAAGCCCGGCGCGAGCCGGCGGAACCACCGTGGGAGGGCGGGCCGCAGCGATGAACCGACTGATCACGCTGCTCGTCATCATGGCCAACATCTGCGCGGGCGCGCTGCTGGCCTTCCATCTGTTCGGCTGGATGAGCGTGTCGCCCGCGAAGGTCCGGGAGGCCA
This sequence comes from Planctomycetota bacterium, assembly GCA_016935485.1. Taxonomy (GTDB): domain Bacteria; phylum Planctomycetota; class JAFGQW01; order JAFGQW01; family JAFGQW01; genus JAFGQW01. The sequence goes on from JAFGQW010000341.1 coordinate 6,907, forward strand.
TCGGCTACAGCACCGCGGGCGCGGTGGCCATCGCCTTGCTCAGCGGCGTGGCCAGCGACGTCTTCAACGCGCACCGCCGGCCCTTCGGCATCGCCATCTTCCTGTGCGCCGTCTGGGTGGGCGGCGGGCCAGTGATGGGAATCCCGTCCCTCCCGCAGCAGGTCAGGTCTTACTTCCCGAAGCTGATCGAGAACTCGACCGTCGTGCTCTGCCTCTACCTGCTCCTGCTTTCCCGCCTCGCGGTGTTCGGCCAGCGCCAGCCGCTCGGCCACGCGCTGGCGCTGCTGGTGACGGCGATCCTCGCGATCGAGGCGCGCCTGCTCGGCGGGCCGGTCTACGACGACGTCTACTACTTCGGCGTGGTCTCCATGATGACGATCTTCACCCTCGTGCTCGGGCTCGGGGGTGGTTACCAGACCCAGGGCAGCTGGGCGATCTGCATCCTGCTCGCGCTGGGCGGCGCGTACCACGTGCTCACCTGAGGCCCGGGATCGGGGAGGTGCGACCCTGATGGCAGGCAACCCCGGCGCGCGGCGCCGTCTCCGACTGGGCGTGCTGTGCGGCGGCCCCTCGGCCGAGCACCGGATCTCGCTGCTGTCCAGCCGCCACATCGTGGAGGGGGCGCGCGATGCCGGCTTCGAGGCCGTGTGCATCGGCGTGGACATGGCCGGCCGGTGGCTCCTCTACGGTGCGGCCGATCATCTGGTCGCCGCCGACGATCCGCGCACCGTGGCGCTCGCGCCCGGTGGCCGGCCGGTGGTCGCGGCGCCGGCCGCCGCCGGCGGACAGCTCCGGCCGCTGGACGGCCGCGGCGCGGCAGTCGCCCTCGACGTCGTCTTCCCGGTGATGCACGGCCCTTACGGCGAGGACGGCAAGGTGCAGGCGCTGCTCGAGGCGGCGCGCATTCCGTACGTCGGCTGCGGCGTGACGGCCTCGGCGCTGTGCATGGACAAGGACCACACGAAGGCCGTGCTGCGCGCCGCCGGCTTGCCGGTCGTGGAGTGGGTGGCGATCCGCCGCGACGAGACCGAACGCGCCGCCCCCGAGCGGCTGCGCGACCGCCTCGGCGCCCCGCCCTACTTCGTCAAGCCGGCCAACCTCGGTTCCTCGGTTGGCATCTCCAGGGTCGATCGCCTCGACGCGATCGGCCCGGCGCTCGCGCTGGCGTTCGCGCACGACCGCAAGGTGCTGATCGAGCGCGCCGTGCGGGGGCGCGAGCTCGAGTGCGCGCTGCTAGGAAACGAGCGCCCTGAGGCCTCCGGCGTGGCCGAGATCGTCGTGCGGGGCCGGCACCGCTTCTACTCCTACGAGGCGAAGTACCTCGACGAGGCCGGCGCAGCGCTCCGCCTCGCGGCCGACCTTGATGCCACCGTCCGCGAGCGGATCCGAACGCTGGCCGTGGCGGCGTTTCGCGTGCTCGGCTGTCGCGGGCTCGCGCGGGCCGACTTCTTCCTCTCCGATCGCGGCGAGATCTTCCTGAACGAGCTGAACACCATGCCCGGCTTCACGCGGATCAGCATGTTCCCGAAGCTCTGGGAGCGCGAGGGGCTCACGATCGGCCCGCTGGTGGCGCGGCTGGTCGAGCTGGCGCTGGCGGATCGGCCGGCGGGCGAGGCGACCGAGCCGGCCCGGGAACCGCAGGCCGCCGTGACGCCCTGAGCCGCGCCGCCGGGGTGCAGGCGCCCCGCGCGGGCAGCCCGGCTCAGCGGAAGAACGGGTGCCGGGGAAAGCGCGCGCGCATCTCGGTCCGCAGCGCCTCGGCCTCATCGGCGCGACCGAGCTGGCGGAGCGTGTCCACCAGGCTGCCGGCGGCATTCACCAGCCCGGGGTCGAGCTCGAGCGCGCGGCGAAAGGAGGCGGCAGCCGCCTCGTAGCGCGCGGCCTCCGCGAAGTGGACCGCCTGCCGGTAGCGAACCCACCCGAGGTTGTTCCACGCCTGCGCATCCGCGCCGGCCTCGGCCTCGAGCCGCGCGGCAATGGCATCGAGCACCCGGCCGAGCATGCCCTTCGCCTCGGCCGTCGCAGCCGCCTGCTCGGTTCCCGCGAGCGCCGCGCGGTAGGCGGACTCGTGCCAGAGCGGCCAGTGGCTCCGCGCCCGCGCCTGCGCCGCGGTCTCCACCGTCCGCAGGGCCTCGCGCGGATCCCCCTCGGCGCGCTGGAGCGCGGCAAGCGAGAGCGCGGCCGGCGTGAACTCGGCCGCCAGGGTGAGCGCCCGGCGGAGCGAGCGCTCGGCCGCCGCGCGCGCGCCGATCTCGCCGTGGAGCGACCATCCCAGCCGCTCCACCTCGCCGAGCAGGTAGTGAAGGGCGGGGCGCTCGGCATCCTGCGCGAGCAGCCGGCGATACTGCGCGCGGCCGACCTCCAGCGCCTGGCGGGCCAGCGCGTCGAGCTCCGCGGCGACTGCCGCCGTGGCGGGAAACGCGCCGGGGTCCGCCGGTCGGGTCACTGCGAGCCCGCGGAGCAAGACCCGGAGCGCGTGCTCGGGACGCTCGACGACCAGACCGTTCCGGGCGGTCACCCCGTAGGTCCGCGCCACCGCGCAGCGCACCGCATCGTCGTCGCGGCCGCCGCCGGCGAAGCGCTCCCACGCGGCCACCAGCTCCGCCAGGAACTCGATCATCTCGCGCGCAAGCGGGAACCTCGGAGCCAGGGCCTGGACGTGGCGATAGGCCGCGAGACTGCGGCGCGCGAGCTCTAGATCCCCCTCCGCGGCGGCCGCGATCGAGGTCGCGAAGGCGCAGTTGTTCCAGTGCGCCGGCGAATCGGGGTGCAGGCGCGCGCTCGTCTCGTAGTGGCGGATCGCCGTCCGGAAATCACCCTCCAGCATGAAGCAGCGCCCGAGGTTGTTGTGAACGTAGGGATCGATCGCCCGCCGGACCCGATCGCGGGCATAGAACTCCTCCTGGAGCTTCAGGCTCCGGAAGAGCGCGACTCTCGCCTCCTCGGGCTGGTAGTTCTCGAGGAGTTCCAGCCCGAGGTTGCTGTGCATCCGCACGCTGGCGGGCGCGGTGGCCGCCGCGGCGGTGAACAGCTGCAGGTCGCTCCGCCAGTCCAGCCCGCGCCGGGCCGTGGCCCAGGTCGCGGCGGCCGCCAGCGCGAGGGTCACGACCAGCGCCGCGGCGCGCAGCGCGCCGGTGCCGCGGCGCCAGAGGCGCGCCAACCACCACCCCAGGCCCAGCACCACGAACAGCGACGGCACGTAGAGGAAGCGCTCCGCCACGGGGAAGTCGATGTCCTCCGCGAAGCGCAGCAGCCGCGTGCCGGGAACGAGCGAGCTCACCGGGGAGAGCGCGATGTAGAAACCGAGCACCGCGAGCGCGATGGCGGGCTCGCGGCGCCGGAAGGTGAGCCGGAGCGCCGCGGCGATGACGGCGACGTGGAGGGCCAGGAAGACGAGGCCCTGCGCCGGGGAGGCGAACCGGAGGATCGGGTAGATGTCGAGCGGAAGGGGCCAGATCACCTTGGCGAGATACCAGGCGGCGGCCTTGAAGAAGGAGAGCACGGCGGTGACGGCGCCGACCTCCGCCCAGTTGCCCGGCCCCGGCGCCTGCCCCGTCAGCAACGACTTCGCCACGAAGTAGGGCAGGACCGCGAGAAAGAACGGCAGCACGGCCGCCGCCCGTGCCGCGGCCGCGGGCCGGGAACCGGTGCGCCGCCGGAACCCGAAGCGGTGGTCGAGCCACTCGAGGAGCACGAGCACCCCGGCAAGCGCCGCCACCACCTCCTTCGCGAACATGCCCACCGCGAACAGCCCGAGCGCCGTCCACCAGGCAGCGGCACGCCGGGTCCGGCGGTAGCGGACGTAGCTCCAGAATGCGCCCAGGAAGAATGTCGCTGCGATCACGTCCGTGCGCCCGGCGATCCAGCTCACGCTCTCGGTGTGGATGGGGTGGACGGCGAACAGGACCGCGGCGACGAGCGCCGCCGACCGGCGGCCCACAAGGGCGCGCCCGAGCTGGAAGACGAGCAGCGTGTTGAGCGCGTGGAAGAGCAGGTTCGTGAGGTGGAAGCCCGTCGGATTGAACACCACGCGGGCGCCGGCGGGATCCCCGTCCTCGCCGCGGACCACGCCCGTCCAGAAGTGCGTGTCCGCGAGGTACGTGAGCGCGACGGCCGGGCGGTAGTAGTTGATCGGCGGCAGATCGCTCAGCGCGTCCCCGCGGCTGGCGAGCTGCGCGAAGTCCGCGGTGAGGAGGCGCCGGACGTACGGCACGTCACGGCCGCGCGCGTCGCGGGCGCCGAGCACCCAGTCGGAGAGCAGCGTGTTCCGCTCGATCAGGTCGCGGTCGTCGTAGACGAACGTTCCTCCGAGCGAGGTCCAGTACGCCCCGACACAGAGCAGGACCAGCAGCGCGGGAATGCGGAGCGCGTTCAACGAGGCCGTTCCTCCCGGAAAACCGGCAGTGTAGCACCCGTCCCCGCCTGCGGAAACGGGGTCCGGGAACGGCGCCTGACCCCGTGCCCGCCCCGCGGGCGCACGCCGCCCGCGCCACGCCAGCGCGTGCTCTTCACGCGCGAACCCGC
>JAFGQW010000342.1 GCA_016935485.1 Planctomycetota bacterium
CATCTCTCCCGGCCGGACGGCGGGCCAGGGATGACGGGCCGGAAGGTCGGAGCCCGAACCGGGTGGTTTCGAAGAATCCGGGAGAATCCTGCGAGGGGCGTCCCGGTGGATTCCCGCTGGGATGTCGATCGCCTGGATCGGGTGTACCGGCGGGCGCTCGGGAGGGATTCGTTCGGCGGGGCCGTGCGCAAGTTCGGCGATCTTGCACGCTGCGCGGACGCACACGACCGGCGGGCGCCGTCGCCGGCTGGATCGCGGGAAGGCTCAGCTCGACGCGTCCGGGTCAGGATGGGCGCGCCACGCCAGCCGCTGGATGAGCGCGTGCAGGTAGGCGCGGATCTCGGCGGCGGTGGCGCCGCCGGGAATCGTGGCGCAATCGTCGATCCGGATCTGCGAGAGCACCCAGGCGAGTTGCGCTGGCGTGAGCCCGGTGTCCTTGGCCTGCGCGAACGGCAATGCCTCTTCCACGGAATGGCCCGCCTCTTCGAGAGCACGAACATCGACCAGATCGCGGAGCTCCGCCCGCGAGAGCAGCGCGCAGAGCTTGTTCGCCAGGATCTCGTCGGCCGCGTCCATGCGGATCCGCCCGACGGTCGGTTTCTCCGGATGCCTCTGGGGGGACTCGTCGAGCACCAGATCCACGACGATGCTCTCGGCCGCGCGCCGCAGAAGACGGCGGCGAAAGCTAGGCGCCGTCTGGATCTTCTGGATCTTCGCGCCGAGCTCCGTGGCGACTTCCGCAAGGGCGGCATCGCCCGCATCCAGCATTGCGGCTGCCGTGGTGAAGAGATCGAGATCGCTCGTCGTTCGGTGGCCCAGATGGAACCCTGCCAGGGCGGCGCCGCCGCTGAGAAAGAAGCGCGTCTCCCGGCGGAAGAACGCCTCGAGCACGTCGCGCTGCAGCGCGGTGAGCTTACTGTCCATCCACGAGCCCTTCGGACCGCCACCGGCCGAGCAGGAACTCCCAGAAGGGTCGCCGCCGTCCCAGGTACGGGACGAGCTCGCTCCACCGGCGGGACACCTCGTCGGGGGTGACGAAGCGCCAGACGTCCGTGTCGCGCGCCTCCCGCAGGATCTTGCCCAGCAGACGCGACGTCTCTGCCGGCGAACCGGTCCGAAGCGCGGCCTTGACCTCTGCGACACTGCGGGGCTCGTCCCACAGGAAATACGGGATCGCCTGCGGATCGTCGAGGTCGGTGGAAAGAAGCACTCCCATGATGATCGCCGCTCCTTCAAGGAGCATCGCTGATGCCCGGCGTCCCGTCAAGCGGACCGGCCGAGAGGCGCAGGTTCTCGTGGGACCCGAGCTGGAACCGAGCGACCCGCCAGGCCGCGGGGGCGGGTTCGGAGGTTCTGCGGGAATCCGCCCGAGCCGCAGCGCGCTCGACCCGACCACAGGCACCCATGCCGGATCGGACCGCTCGGACCGGCAGTCTGCAATTGCAGACTCCGCGTGGCGCGATCGGAGCTGACCGCCTGCAAGTGGACCTGCGAGTCCGGCAGTCTGTAATTACAGACTCCGCCTGGCGCGACCGGAGTTGACGCGGGCGGGCAACGACCGGGGTTGATGCCGGGGGGCACGACCGGACTTGGTGCGGCCGGGAACGACCGGGGTTGCTGCAGCGGGGCACGACCGGGGTTGCTGCAGCGGGGCACGACCGGAGTTACCGCCGCCGCGGGCAGTACCGAACGTGGGAACGACCGGGGTTGCTGCGGCCGGGAACGACCGCGGTCTTGCATGGGATCGGTGCCGGTGCGGGCTTTCCCGGCCGCGCCAATTGGGAGAGCCGAACCCGCGCGAGCTCCCGGCTCCTCCGGCGCCGCTACTTCGCCGGTCCCCAGACGAACTTCCCGCGCGTGTCGATGTAGCCGGATTCCTCCTCGAGCTCCACCGCAGCGATCCCGTCAAGAAACGGCCCGGCCCGGGCGAACCGCGGCTCGACGACGTACTTGCCGGTCCGGTCGATGTAGCCCCACAGGCCCGTCTTCTGGTCCCCCGTCTGCACCGCCGCAAGCCCGGACGAGAACGGCGCCGCCGCCGCGAACCGCGGCTCGATCACGAGTTTGCCGGTCCGGTCCATGTAGCCCTGCTTGTCGCCGACCGTCACGGAGGCGAGCCCCTCGCAGAACCACCCCGCCGACTCGAACTTCGGCTCGAGCACCCAGGCGCCCTTGCGGTCGATGTAGCCGTGCTTCTCGCCGCTCCGGGCGATGGACAGTCCATCGGAGAAGCCGTCGACCGCATCGAAGCGGAAGAGCTCCTTTCCTTCCTTGTCGATGCAGGCTTCCTTCCCCTCCGTCCGTACGATGGCCAGCCCCTCCTCGAACTCGCCTGCTGCATCGTACTGCGCCTTGATGACCATCTCGCCCTTGCCGTCGATGTAGCCCCACCAGCCGTCCTTCTTCACGCTGGCCAGCCCGCCGCGGAATCGCCCCGCATCCTCGTACGCGAGCGCGATCACCACGGCGCCCGCCTTGTTCACATATCCGTACCGATAGTCGATGCAGACGCGCGCGAGCCCCTCGGAGAAGCCGCGCACGGAGTCGTACTCCGGCGCGATCACCCTCTTCCCGGCCCGGTCGATGAACCCCCACTTGCTGCCGCCGCGGACGTAGACCGGCGCGAGGCCCTCCGCGAAGTCCCACGCATTGCCGTATTGCGGCTTCACGACGAAGGCGCCGGTCCGGTCGATGTAGCCGTGCTTGCCACCGACGCTCGCCCACGCGAGCCCCTCGCAGAATGACCCGACGCTGTCGAACTGCGGCCGGACGACCTCGGCGCCCTTCCGGTCGATGAAGCCCATCTTGCCGTCGCGCGAGATGGGAAAGAGCCGATCGGAGTCCTGCGCACCCAAACTCCCCGCGCTGGCGCCGGCGAGCGCGACGGCCAGGCACACGCAACGCCACCAGGCCTTCCGCCGAATCATGTTCGTCTCCTCGGAACTCGGGCGCGCTGACCCGGACTGCCCCTGGCAGACCGCACGGTCATCCCGCCCCCAGGGCAGAGGACTCTACCAGACGGAGGTCGCGCGACCAAGCGGTTGCGGTGTGGTCCGGGCCGTCCCGCTTCACCCGGGCGGTGTTCGTGGCGGTCCCGGCCGCATCCGGCCGGGGTTCACGGCAGGTTGAAGCCGACCACGTCCTCGCCGGTGTTGCCGGCGGCGTCGGTGGCCACGGCCTTCAGGCGCAGCGGGGTCGGGCCGAGCGGAACCGCCGGCACGAGCGTGAAGCGCGCGCCCTTGCCGTCGGCGGTGGGGGTGAACCGGAACAGGCCGGCTCCCGGCGCGAGGAGCGACGTGATCTCGAAGAAGCCGGCGCCGAGATCGAGCAGCAGCTTGGTGTGCGCGAGATCGAGGAAGCCGTCGGGATCCGTGAACTCGACGGCAAGCCCGGCGGGGATCGCCGGTCCGGCAGGAGCGAGGACGGCCGCCGCGGGAATCCGGCTCGGGCCACCCTCGATCCGCAGGTTGTCGAATCGTGTGGTTCCGGCGAGCGCGACGAGCGCGAGCGCGCCGGGCTCGAACGGCGCCCCCGGATCGACCGTGTCGATCACCTTCTTGCCGTCCACCCGGGCCACGATGCGGTTGCCCTCGACGGTGGTGCGCACCCGGATGGCAGCCGCCGTCACGGCCGCCTGGCCGCAGGCGAGCTGGATCGGCGGGGTGCCGGCCTGCACTCGGTCCAGCGCGACGTTCCCAGCGCCGTCCACCCACAGCGAGTAGCCGTCGGACCACGCCTGGCGCGCGTCGGCCATCCGGAAGCGGAAGGCGGCTCGGGAACCGGCTGACAGATCCAGCTCGTGGGTGAACTCGAAGTCGGCGAACCTCAGGTCGAGCCACGCATGGCGCGCGTCGTTCGCCGGCACCGTCGCCTCCCAGATCCGATCGGTGCCGCTTCCCTGGCGCAGCCGCACCTGCCAGGCCTGCGGATCCCCCGCGATCCACGGCCCCGGCGAGCCGTCGTCGAACGTGGTGGCCCGCACCGGTCCGCTCCGCACGTGGTCGAACGCGCCCGCGGCCTGCTCGGTCACGAGCAGCAGGTTGCGGCCGGCGAGCGGCGTCGGGTCCGGCTCGTCGAACACGCGGCTGCCGTTCACGAAGACCTGCACCCGACCGCCCTCGATCTGCAGCCGGTAGCGGTCGGCGGCGTTCTTCGCGAGCACGACAGGCGCGGGGCCGAGGCTGCCGCCGAGCTGGTCCAGCGCCACCGCGCTCTTCCCGATTCGCAGGCGATACGCGGGTCCCGCGGGCGTCGGCGCGCCGAGCTGCACCGCCAGGCGTCCGGCCGCTCCGGGTTCCGCGAGGAATGCGGCATCCAAGGCGACCTCCATGTCGCCGCCGTCGATCACCAGGCGGGCGAACCCACTACCGAGGTGCGCTTCGGTCTGTTCCAGCCGGCCGCCTGCGATTGCCCAGGCACCGCCGAGATGGCGCTCGATGCCCGACGCCAGGCCGTTCTCGAAGTCGTGCCAGTGCGCCAGTGATCCCCGCTTCTGCTGGGCGGCGATCTCGGCGAAGATCCAGTGCACCGAGCCCTCGCCAGCGCCGGACGACGCCTCGGGTTGCGTTCCCTCCGGTCCCACGAACGCGTTGGGGATCGTTCCCGCAGGTGGGATGAACTGCTGGCGCGACGAGAAGACGTTGGCGTAGGTGCCCATCTGTCGGAGCCGCCGGAGATCCGCGAGGTAGCGATCGACGGCACTCGCCGTGAAATGGCCGTAGGTGAGCTGGCCGGTGACCGGATCCTTCTGCGGGTAGCGCTCGGAGCCGAGGTGGGAGTCGAACTCGTTGTTCACACAGGGCTTCGAGCTCGGGTCGCGCGGCTTCGAGCCGACCCTGTAGCTCGAGGGGTTGAGTGGGTCGCTCACCTGGTTGTGGCCGAGGATTATCCCCGACTCCACCCAGGACAGCCCGAACCGGGTGACATGAAAGCCCTCCGGCGCGGCGAGGCCGCCGACCGGACTGAGGCCGGCCACGACGTCCGGCATCACGCCGTACACCGCGTGCAGCATCGCGAGCGCGCCGTCGAGGGTGGTAAAGAGCGGCCGCTTCACCCCGGGCTGGCCCGGCACCTCGTACGCGCTGTGGCCGAACTCGTTCACGACATCGAGCACGAAGTTGTGGTGGCCGGTGTTCCGCAGCCACTCGGTCACACGCCGGGTGCAGGCGAGCGCGCTGGCGTCGTCCGGCACCTCCTCGTCCCGGAGGCAGTACCAGTACTGGATCATGAGCACCATGCCGCGGCGATCGGTCTCGGCGAGCAGCCGAAGGAGGCTCGGCCACACCACGCTCGTGAGATCCAGCGTGCCGTCGGCGTGATAGACCCTGGGGAAGAGGTGGTTCTTCCCGGTCTGGAGGTTTCCGCCCTGGATACCCACCACCACGGTGTTCACTCCGTAGCGCAGGTAGTCGTCGAGGTTTTCCACGACGGCGTCGGTGAACCGGGGATCGAAGAGCGCATTGGCGATTCGCGTCACCCACATCTCGAAGGGACGACTGTGCCCGCGGTCTTGTTCCTCAAGGAAAAAGCGGTCGCGGACCGTCGAGATGCGGTGGCGCGGCTGCGCCGGCGCCGTGGCGGCGCCCGCAAGCACTGCGACCGCCAGCGCGGCGGCGAGGCGACGAGGAGGCGTCAAGGCTCGGTCCCTTCCCGCCCGTCGGCCGACATGGCCAGTTGCCCAGGCGCTCGTCAGGATGACCTGAGGCCGGCGGCAAACCGCGGACCTCGGGGCAGCCTCCGGCGAACCGGCCACGCGAGCGGTCCTGTGTAGCCGTTGGAGTGTATTATTCTGCACGATCGGCATCCCAACGCAAGAACGAATCTCCATTTCTGATCAAGATGCTAGTCCAAAAGAGTCAGCAACCGACACAATGAACCAGATCGCTAGTTACGAAAGATGCACCTGACAGCGCCTGCGAGACGTGGTAATCTCGCGGGCGGTGCCCTCGGTCCGGAAGGCGGCCGGGGGCAGGATCGGGCGTCATGAGGAGGCGCTTGTCGTGCCGTATCCTCGGATCCTCCTCGTCCTGGCCGGGTTGTGGGTCTCGGCGTGCGGCGGCGAGCCGCAGCCATCCGGGCCACGGCGGTTCGTGATCGGGTTCTCCCAGTGCACGGTGACCGAGCCGTGGCGCGTGCTCTTCAACGAGAAGCTCGAGCAAGCTTCACGACGACACCCGGACGTGGAGCTCCGGATCCTGAACGCCAGCGACCGCACCGAGGAGCAGGTGGCGCAGATGAAAGCGTTCATCCGCCAGAAGGTCGACGCCATCCTGATCAGCCCCAAGGAGGCGGCGGGCCTCACGCGTGTGGTCCGGGAGGCGACGGAGGCGGGCATTCCGGTCGTGGTGCTGGATCGCGACGTCCACTGGGACGGCTACGCTGCGTTCGTCGGCGGGGACAACCTGGAGATCGGCCGCGCGGCCGGCCGTCACGCGGTCAAGCTCCTCGGCGGCGCCGGTCGTGCCCGGGGCGTCGTCTACGAGATCTGCGGCGGGCTCGCTTCCACCCCGGCGCAGCAGCGGCGCGACGGCTTCCACGAGATCGTGGAGCGCGAGCCCGGCATCGTCTTGAAGGGCGGGCTGGACGGCGACTGGAAGAAGGACCGGGCGCACAACCTCTTCCAGGATGCGCTCAAGACGCTTCCGGTCGTGGACATCGTCTATGCGCACAACGATCCGATGGCGCACGGCGCGTTCCTGGCGGCGCGCACGGCCGGTCGTGAGAAGGCGATCCGGTTCCTGGGGATCGACGGCATTCCCGGGGAAGGCTGCACCTGGGTGAAGAAGGGCGAGCTCACCGCCACGTTTCTCTATCCCACGCCCGGCGAGCAGGGGCTGGAGCTCGCGCTCGGACTCCTCCAGGGCAGGCCGCCGGCCGCCAAGCGCGTGTCGCTTCCGACCGCGACGATCACCGCCGAGAACGTGGACGACTATCTGCCGTAGCGCGGGCGTCGCGTCGCCGCGTTTGCCGCCGCTACCGCGGCCGGCGGCGCCGCCAGCCCAGCCGCGTTCCCTCCTGGAGCAGCACCGCGCCCACGATGATGACGCCCTTCACGATGTCCTGCGAATCGCTCGGCACGTTCTTGAGATTGAGGAAGTTCGAGAGGTAGCCGAAGATCAGCACGCCCACCAGCGTGCCCATGATGCGCCCCCGTCCGCCGCGGAGACTCGTGCCGCCGATCACGACCGCGGCAATGGCATCGAGCTCCTTCATCATGCCGGCGTCGGGCTTTCCCTGCGTGTACTGCGCGCCGTAGAGCACCGCGGCCAGCCCGGCGAGGAATCCCGCGATGGCATAGACGGCGAGCTTCACCCGGTCGACCTGGATGCCGGACAGGCGGGCGGTCTCCTCGTTGCCGCCGACGGCGTACACGTGGCGCCCGAAGCGGGTGCGCACGAGGACGAACGCGGCGAGCGCGACCGCGCCGAGGAAGAACAGCGCCGGCACGGGCACCAGCGGGTGGCCGAAAAACTGCAGGTTCGTGGCGAGCAGCTCGAAGCCGGCCGGCGCGTGCGCGGCGCTGCCCTCGGTGTAGATCGCGTGGATCTGCCCGCCCTTGCCGGCGACGAACTTGGCGAGCCCCACGGCGGAGATCATCATCGCGAGCGTGACGATGAAGGGCTGCAGGCGGCCGCGCGCGATCACGAAGCCGTTCACGAGCCCGAGCACCATGCCGACCGGCGGGACCGCGAGGAGCACGAGGAGGACCGAGAAGCCGGAGGCGGCTTGAAGGGCGCCCGCGCCGCCGAGGAGCACCGCCCCGGCCGCCGCCGCGGCGCCGGTCGCGACCGCGCTGCGCTTGCCGGCTGCCGCCAGCAGCCATCGCATGAGGCCGCCGCCGGCGACGGCGCCGAACACCGCCATGGCCGGCACGGCCAGCGTATGGGCGCGCGTCCACTCGCGCTCCATCAGCAGCATGGCGCACACGACGGAGCAGAGCGAAAGCAGGCTCCCGACCGACAGATCGATGCCGGCCGTGAGGATGACGAGCGTCATGCCGACCGCGAGGATGCCGTTCAGCGAGACCTGCCACAGCACGTCGCGCTGGTTCGCGACGGTGAGGAACTCCTCGCTCAGCACGCAGCCGGTCAGGAAGACGGCCGCGAGCCCGAGGTAGAGCGCGCTGCCCCGCAGCACCCGGCCGGCCGCGCCCCGGTCACGCATGGGCCACCTCGGCGGGCGCGGAAGTGGTCATGGCGGCCGCGATCTTCGCCTGCGTGGCCTCGGCCCGCGTGAAGGCGGCGCGGAGCCGCCCGCGGTGCAGCACGAGGATGCGGTCGCTGAGCCCGAGCAACTCCGGGAGCTCGGACGTGATCAGCAGGATGCCCTTCCTCTCCGCGGTCCAGCGGTCGAGCAGCCGGTAGATCTCGGCCTTGGCGCCGACATCGATCCCGCGCGTGGGCTCGTCGAGCGCCAGCACATCGGCCCGCGTGAGGAGCCAGCGGGCGAGGATCACCTTCTGCTGGTTGCCGCCGCTCAGCGTTTCCACCGGAGCGTCGAGCGACGGCCCGCGCAGCTCGAGGGCGGCCAGCGCCGCCGCCACCGCGCGCCGCTCGAGGCGGGCGGAAAGAAGCCCGCGGGAGACGATGCGATCGAGGGAGGCCAGCGTGATGTTGTGGAGCACGCTGAGCGGCAGCACGAGGCCGGAGTCCTTGCGGTCGCTGGTCACCAGCGCCATGCCGCGGGCGATCGCCTCGGCCGGCGAGGCAGGCGCCCCTTCCCGGCCCTGGAGCCAGAGCCGTCCCGTCGGCCGCCGGCCGAAGCGGCCGAACACCGAGCCGAGAAGCGCGCTCGTGCCCGCGCCCCGCAGCCCGGCGAGGCCCACCACCTCGCCGGCGCGGAGCTCGAGGTCGATCCCCTCGAACACCGGCCGCGCGCCTTCCGCGTCGCGGAGCGTCCAGTCTCTGAGCCGGAGCAGCTCCGCGCCGGGCTGCGCGACCGTGCGCGGGAAGAGCTGCTCGATCCGCCGGCCGACCATCCATTGGATGAGCCTCTCCGGCGGGAGCTCCGCCACGAGCGCTGTGCCCACCAGCGCGCCGTCGCGGAGCACGGTGATGCGGTCGGCCACCGCGTAGACCTCCTCGAGCTTGTGCGAGATGTAGAGGATCCCCACCCCGCTCGCGCGCAGCCGCCGGATCAGCGCGAAGAGATGCGCCACGTCCGCCTGGCCGAGACTCGAGGTGGGCTCGTCCATCACCAGGATGCGGGCCTCGCCGGCGAGCGCCTTGGCCAGCTCCACCAGCTGCTGCGCGGCGGCGGGGAGCGACTCCACGGGACGCTCAGGATCGATGGCCGGATCGACGGGCTCGAGGGCGCGGCGGGCCGCGGCCAGCAGGGCGCGCCGGTCGAGCACGCCGAACCGGCCGGTCGGCTCGCGGCCGAGCGCGATGTTCTCGGCCACGGTCATCGCCGCCACCAGGCTGAGCTCCTGGTGGAGGAGCTGCACGCCGGCGGCGCGGGCCGCGCGCGGGTGGCGAAAGCGCACGGGCTCGCCGCCCAGCCGGATCTCCCCGGCGTGGTCCGAGTAGACCCCCCCCAGGATCCGGATCAGCGTGCTCTTTCCGGCGCCGTTTTCCCCCACGAGCGCCACCACCTCGCCGGCGTGAAGCTCGAGATCGACGCCGTGCAGCACCTCCACGCCGGCAAAGGACTTGCGGATGGACTTCATGGTGAGCAGCGGCGGCACAGCTCGTCTCCGGCGTCGGGGCCCGGCGGAGTATATTCCACGGCCGGGGCCAGGGACAGGGGGCTTCTACCCACGGCGTCACTCCGGAGATAGAATGAGCGGGCGCCGTGCGGCGCCGGTGTAGCGCCACGCGGACAGCGGGTGGAAGAAGCGTGCGAACTGATGGAGGTGCGCCATGAAGCGACTCGGTTTCGGTACTCTCCTGCTCCTGATGGTGGGCGTCGCGTGCGCGGCGCAAGGCGTCGAGAGTCTCTCGCCCACGGATGACACCTACATCGACCAGTACGTGCCCACCGGCGTGAACGGGGCGCGCACGAACATCGCGGTCCGCAACCAGTACGGAGGCTCCGCGATCTGGGAGCTCGACGGCCTGTTCCGCTTCGATCTCAGCGGCATTCCGCGGGGCGCGATTCTCACCACGGCCACGCTCCACGTCTACTACTACGCGTACCGGGACAGCAGTCCGGTCGGGCGCAACTTGACCTGCCACCGGATCACGGGCACCTGGAGCGAAGCCGCCGTCACCTGGAACACGCGCCCGCCGTACGATTCGACGGCCACCTCGGGCGCCCTCGTTCCGTCCAGCTACACGTGGATGACGTGGGACGTGACGGCGGATGTCCGCGCCTTCGTCGACCGCACCTTGCCGAACCACGGCTGGCAGATCATGGACCTGAAGAAGTGGGGCACCGCGAACATCCCCCTGATGTACTTCTACAGCCGGGAGTACAGCACCAACCAGCCCCACCTCGATCTCACGCTGCCCACGCACCTTGGCGCGAGCGGCAGCACCAGCCCGGGCGGGACCCTCGCCTTCCAGCTCACGGCCGCAAACGATCCGGGCCAGCCCTACCAGGTCGGCTCCGCGCTCGGCGCCGGCCCCATCCCGATCGACACCAGGGAGATCGGCCTCGGGCTGGACGCGCTGCTCCAGGTCTCCCTGAGCGGTATGCTGCCGGGCGTGTTCGTGAACTATGCGGGGCGGATCGATGCCCAGGGCACGGCCCGCGCTTCGCTCGCGATTCCGCCGTCTCCGGGCCTGGTGGGCATCCGCATCTACACTGCCTTCGTGACGCTTGCCGCCGCCGCACCCTCCGGCGTCGGGTCCGTTTCGAACACGTTTTCGTTCGCGATCGCGAAGTAGCGCTCCGGCGACCAGGAACAGAAGAGAACCACGAAGCACACCAAGGAGACACGAAGACCACGAAGCAGACATGGCGAGCCCGGGGAGGCCGCGAGCAAGAGCACGAGGACGAGCAGGAGCACGAGTCGCTGCCGGTGACGCCGGTCAGTGCGGGAGGAGGGATTCCCGGGCGAGGAAGGCCGCGAGCGCCTCGGCGATCAGGCGATGGCCCTTCGGCGTGAAGTGGCGGTTCACGGGGAAGTAGGTGGGGTCGGCGGGGGTGTTGTGCTGGTCGAGGAGATCGATCAGCTCGAGGTGGGGGAGGGAGAGCGCTTCGGCCATCGCGACGTAGCGGCGTTCGACCGCGCGGTTGTAGCGCGGAAACGGCACATGGAGCAGCGCGAGCTTCGCGCCGTGCGCCCGCGCGCGGTCGGCGAGCGCCGCGAGCAGGCGCTCCGTCAGCCGCCAGTCCGCTTCGGGCCAGACCGCCTCCGGCAGCTTGTCCGGCGCGAGGAAGTCGGTCCGCCTCGGTTCGGCGGCCCTGCGGTTCTTCACCCATTGGGCCAGCTGGAGCCGCAGCCGGGAGAACAGGTGGGAGTGCTGGGCGAGCCACGCGTAGAGCGGGATCCGGGCGGTCCACTTGGTCGCCGCCCCGACGGAGCGGCGGAGGAGCACGAAGCGGCCATCCTCCTCGAGATGCACGAAGTCGGCCAGCCGGTTGTCCTTGGGATCGTCGTCGTGAAAGGCCATGAGCACGAGATCGGGCTCGAACTTCCAGCCGAGCTCCTCGAGGAACACGAGATGGTGCGCGGTGCCCCAGGAGGCGCAGGCGGCGTTGATCACCTCGTAGTGCCCGCCGTCCGCGCTGGCATTCAGCCGGCGCTCGAGCTGCCGGACGAACGTGTCCTCGTCGTTGACGCCGCTGCCGAAGGTGAGCGAGTCGCCGAGCACCAGGATGCGGCGAACGCCCGCGGGCCTGCCGAGCGGGCGCTCCGGATCGCGGAGCCTGTGGGAGTTGGTCCGGTAGCGGACGGAGAACTCCCGGGAGACGTGCCGCCCGTCGAGGTTCTTTCTCAGCACGAGCGGCAGTGCCTCGGTCGTGTCGAAGAGCGGGGTTTCCCGCTCTTGCGGCCAGAGGAGCGCGAGGGTGAGCTCGAAGAACACCAGCGCCAGGGCCACCCCGGCGAGGGACTTCAGCACGCCGGCGGGCCAGCGCGTGCGGGTCTCGATGCGGCCAGCGGCCACGTTCACGCCTTTCAGAACTGGAAGTAGATGAACGCCTCCTCGCCGCGCGCCAGCAGGATCAGCGCCAGCGCGACGGCGGTGTAGAGGAAGCCGCCGGCGAGGCAGGGGGAGCGGCGGAGCACGCGGTCCACCCGCTGGCGGATCTCCCCCCGGGTCTCCTGGTAGAGCTGCACGGCCAGGATGAACCCGAAGACGAACAGCGGCACGGTGAAGTCGAGGCTCGCGCCGGCCTGCCAGGTGGCGATGCCGGCCAGCACCTGCCACGCCGTGGCGAAATCCGGCGCCCGGAAGAAGATCCACGTCAGACACACGAAGTGAAACGTGAGGAGCACGGCGAGCGGATTCAATCGCTGCCGGTCACGCGGGTGCGCGCCGCGCCACGCCTTGTGCGCCATCAGCGCGAGACCGTGCAGCCCGCCCCACACCACGAAGTTCCAGCTCGCCCCGTGCCACAGCCCGCCGAGCAGCATCGTCAGCATCAGGTTCACGTGGGTGCGCGCCGCCGAGATGCGGTTACCGCCCAGCGGGATGTAGAGGTAGTCGCGAAGCCAGCGCGACAGCGAGATGTGCCAGCGCCGCCAGAAGACGGTGATGTTGGCGGCGAGGTACGGGCGGTTGAAGTTCACGATGAGCTTGAAGCCGAGGATCTGCGCGAGCCCGATGGCGATGTCGGTGTAGCCGGAGAAGTCGAAGTAGATCTGGAAGGAGAAGCAGTAGGTGGCCAGGAGCAGCGCGGCGCCGCTGAAGGCGGCCGGCGCGGCATAGACCTCGCCGACCAGCGGGGCGAGGTTGTCGGCGAGGCAGACCTTCTTCAGGAGCCCCCAGAAGACGAGCAGCAGCCCGAGGCGGATGCGGTCCCAGTCGAAGCGGTGGCGCGCGTCCATCTGCGGCAGGAGCTCGTCGCCGCGCAGCACCGGGCCGGCGATGAGCTGCGGGAAGTAGCAGACGAAGAGCGCGACCTTGAGCGGATTGCGAGTCGGTGTGAGCACGCCGCGGTAGACATCGATCGTGTAGCTCAACGTCTGGAACGTGTAAAACGAGATGCCGATCGGCAGCACGTACCAGGGCATCCACGCGGCGGCTGGCGCGACGGCGACGTCGGCGCCCAGCAGGCCGAGCAGGCTCGCCGCCGTGCGGAGGAGGAGCTCGAGATACTTGAAGAAGGCGAGAACCCCGAGGTTGAGCGCCACGGTGACGACGAGCAGGACGCGGCGCCACGTCGGCGAAGCCACGCGGCGGATCCCCAGCGCCCCCGCGTAGTTGAGCCCCGTCGAGAAGACGAGGAGACCCGTGTACTCCCACCGCCACCAGCCGTAGAAGAAGTAGCTCGCGACGAGCAGCAACGCGATCTGGCCGCGCCGGCCGAGCTGGAAGTAGACGAGCGCCACGACCGCGAAGAACAGGGCGAACTCGACGGAGTGGAACAGCATCTCGGCTCAGGCGCCTCTCGAACGGCGTGCGGCCATGGGGAGCCCGTGGCCCGTTGTCGGCGGCGTTGCGGCGCCGGGCCGTCGCGCCGGACCGCGAATCATAGCGCGGGCACGGCCCGCGGCCCACTGCGCGGCCTGTTCCGCAGGACTACCTGCACGCGGGGGCGCCGGCCCTCAGGGCGCGAGATACCAGCCCCGCACCGGAGCGAGGAACGTGCCGCCGAGGTGTCCTCCGCCGGGGGTCTCAAGATCGATCGAGCCGGTCATCTCGACGATCCGCCCGCCGCGCTCCTGCCAGTCCGTGATCCTGAGCCTCCCCTCGGTCACGGGCACGTCGTGCCGCGCGCCGCTGGCGTCCACATGGATCAGGCGAACACAGGCCGTGGCAGCGGACAGGCCCCGGTCGTAGCTCACGAGCTGTGCGGTCAGGTCGGGCCCGGGCTGCTCGTAGGCGAACCGGACGCCGAGATACCACGTGCCCGGCGCCAGATTGGCCATGTCCGGATCCGTCGTGCGGTCGAACAGAGCGAGCCCCAGCACTCGGTGCTGGGCCGTGATCAGGGCCTGCTCGAGGACGATGGGCTTGCCATTGATCGTCCCGGCGACCCCGGCCGTGAGGTGGCCGCCGGCGTCGGCGGATGGCGCGAAGGTCGGCAGCGTCGACCCGCAGGCGCCGAGGAAAACCAGCAAGGCCAGCGAAGACACAATCCACGCCAAGGTTCTCATCGCGATGGTCCCCTCCGTAACGGACAGTGCTACCGGAGAGGAGTATCGAGATTTCCGCACCGCGGGTTGAGGGGCGCCCGGCCCCAGCCGGGCCGGGCGACCGCCCCGCCGCCAACGCGAGCGTTCCCTTGAGCTTGCGCGCGGCGGCCGGCCGTCAGGCGACGTCCGTGGAGTTGCACTCACCCCACAGCCGCACGAGGTGCACGAGCGTGCGCACGGTGAGGACCATGTTGTCGAGCGAGACCCACTCGCGTTTGGAGTGGAAGTTGTGCGCGCCGGTAAACAGGTTCGGGGTGGGAAGCCCCATGAAGGACAGCCGGGCACCGTCGGTGCCGCCGCGGATCGGATTCTTGCCGACCTCGAGGCCCGCCGCCGCCGTCGCCCGCTCGGCCAGCGCACCCACCTCGGGATGGCGGTCGAGCACCGCCTTCATGTTGCGGTAGGACTCCTTGACCTCGAAGTCGACGTCGCCCTTCGGGAACCGGGCCTTGACCTTCGCGACGAAGCCGCGGATCCGGTCCTCCTTGTCCGCGAGGCCGGCGGCCTCGAAGTCGCGGATCAGGATCTTCACCACGGTCTTCTCCTCGTCGCCCTGGATCGTGTACGGGTGGATGTAGCCCTCCCGCTTCTCGGTCGTCTCGGGCGAGAGGCGGTCGGGCGGGAAGTGCTCCAGCAGCGCGGCCGCCATCTTGATCGAGTTCACCATCCGGTCCTTGGCGTAGCCGGGGTGCACGTTGATGCCCTTGCACGTGACGATGACGGTGTCCGCGCAGAAGGTCTCGTCCTCGATCACCCCGACCTCGCCGCCGTCCACGGTGTAGGCGGCCACGGCGCCGAATCTCTTCACGTCGAACTTGTCCGCACCGCGGCCGATTTCCTCGTCCGGGGTGAACGCCACGCGGATCGGACCGTGCAGGATCTCGGGCTGGCCCCGCAGGGTCTCGAGCGTCGCCAGGATCTCGGCGATTCCCGCCTTGTTGTCGGCGCCGAGCAGGGTGGTGCCGTCGGCGGTGACGATGTCGTGGCCGATGCACTGGCCGAGCGGCGCGTCCGTCTCGGGGGTGAGCCGGATCGAGGGGTCCTGCGGGAGCGGGATGGCGCCGCCCGGGTAGTCGCGGTGCACGATGGGGTTCACTCCCTGGCCCGAGACGGCCGGCGAGGTGTCGACGTGGGCGATGAGCCCGAGGGTGGGCGCCCGGCCACGCCGCGGGTGGGTGGGCGGAAAGTTCTCCGGGAGCGTCGCATACACGTAGCCGTGCTCGTCCATGGCGGCGTCCTCGAGGCCGAGCGCCTGGAGTTCCTCGACCAGGAGGCGGGAGAGATCCTTCTGCTTCGGGGTGGAGGGGCAGGTCGTCGAGTTCTCGTCGGACTGCGTGTCGATGCGGCAGTAGGCCAAGAACCGCGCGAGCAGGGCTTCCCGGTCAACTGTGAACTCCATCGGGGCTTCCTTTCCGTCGTTCGGGGTCTTCAGTCCAAGGATAGTCGGGACGCGGGCCCGGGCAAGAGCGGCGCGCCGCGCGCCGGCGCTCAGAGCAGCGCGAGCCTCAGGCCGTTGGTCACGCAGCGCAGCCCACCGGGGTAGCCCGCCTGGATCGTGACGGCGGCGGCGTAGACCAGGAGACCCCGGAGCTTCGGGTTGGCGGGCCACTGGATGTGGGCGCGCGCGAAGCCGGAGGCGTTCATGGAACCGGCGAACTTCGTCACGAAGGGGAGCTGGCCGGCGACCACCATCACGAGGAGCTCGTCGGGCCAGAGCGGGATCGTGCGGGGGCCCGCCACGGCGATCCCCCGGTCGTGGAGCGACAGCCCGATGGCGTAGGGGATGGACGCGTTGGTGGGCAGGTCGAGGTCGAGCGAGGTGAGCCCGCCGGGCATCGGCGTCGGGCTGTCCTCGCGGAGCGGCACGTACTCCAGCGCGCCGATGTCGGGCGCGTGGAGCGAGTCGCCGTCGCCGTCCGCCGTGCGGGCGCGCCCGGCGAGGTCGGTGGTCGGATCGAGCGCGGCGCTCACGGCGGCCCGATCGATCAGCGGCGAGAAGGGCGAGAGGTCGGGCTCTCCGGGCGTCTGGAAGATCGGGTCGATTTTGAGGTTGCCGTTGTGGTGGGCTTGCGGCGGGTTGGTCCCGGAGGCGGTGAGAAAGCAGCAGTGGGTGACGGCCGGGGCGGGCACGTCGACCAGATCGCCGGCCAGGTTGCCGTGGAAGATGCTGTTGCGGATCTGGAGGCCGGCGGCCGAAGCGCCGCTCAGGAACCGGAAGCCGGCGCCGGCGGCGCCGCGCACGGTCAGATGGGTGAACAGCGGCTGCGAGGTGGCGCCCGCCAGGAAGCGAACGCCGTCCCCGCCGGTGTCCATCAGCGCGCAGCTCTCGATCACGGTGAGGATCTCCCCCGTGCTCGCCTGGAGCTCGATCGCCGCCCCGCCGTTGGCGTCGAACCGGCAGGCGCGGATCCGCCCGCCCAGGCGGTCGGCCGCGGCGGCCTCGAGACGGACGCCGACGTTCGTGTTGGACTGGATCGCGCACTGCTCCACGAGCGGTTCCCGCGCGCCCGGGCTCGTGCCTTCGAGCACGATGGCGCCGAGGTTCCAGGACAGGCAGCAGTCCCGCACCACCGGCCCCGGCCCGCTGCCGACGGCGGCGGAGACCCGTACCGCCGGATCGCCCCCGTGCAGCCCCAGGCCGCTCAGCACATTCCTGAGGTCGGTGCCCGCGGCGAACTCGAGGAGCGCCTCGCCGACCTTGCCGTCTCCGTAGATGACGCTCTGCTCCGGCCCCGCGCCGACGAGCGCCACCCCGGCCGGAATCGTGAGCGGGAACTGCTCGCCCATGCGCGACTCGTGGAACCCGGGCAGGATGTGCACGCACAGCCCGCCGGCGGGCGACGGCAGCGGCAGCTGGCCGAGCGTGTGGGTCAGCGTCTTCCAGGGTCGGAGCCGGGAACCGTCTCCCGAGAGGTTGCTGCCGGTCGTGGCATCGACGTAGTAGTCTCCGGCCCAGGCCGTTGCCGCCAGCAACAGCCCCAGGCCGAGGGCACGAATTCCGTACACGGCTCGTCCTTCCTGCCGGACTCTCGCGCAGTCCTTCGGCGCTCTCCCTTCCGGCCCGTCCCAGCGCCGGGGCCGGATTCCTCAACTCCTCGAACATAGGAAACGGGACCGGGAAACGGCAAGTTTTTTTTCGAGAATCCTCTTTTTCGGCCGGTCCGGACTTGGCAGCATGGATGGGTTGAGACCGGGTGTGGCGCGAGCCTGGATCGGCGCCTGGGACAGTGCCTTGCGGTTCTCTTGCGGAAGGAGACGACGCCCATGACCCGTTTCGGTCTGCTTCTCGGCCTGTCGCTCGTCCTGGCCGGGGCCGTCTCGGCCCAGGACGGGGTGTGGTTGGCGAACTATCAGACGGGCAGCCCCGGGATCACGAAGTACGCCTTCGACGGGACGTTGCTGGTGGACGTGCCCCTTCCCGGCACGCTCTGCTACTCGGCGGCCGTCGACTACGTGCAGGACGTGTGGATCACCACCAGCGGGAGCCAGGCGCTGAAGCTGGACACCGGCGGCCGGATCCTGCTGACCGTCACCACGGGCGCGTCGCCCCAGGGCGTGGCCGTGGATGCGGCGAGCAACCTGATCGTCGTTTCGCGGGGCGCCCGGACCGTGACGAAGTTCGATCCCGCGGGCAAACCCATCGCCACCGCGCCCACCCCCAAGGGCGCACTGTCCTGCATCGTGGACCCGGGCGGCAACGTCTGGGTGCCGTGCTTCGATCTCGGCGCGAACGTTCCTTTCGAGCTCTACCGGTACGACAGCGGCCTGCAGACGCTCGTCACGTTCACGTTCACCCCGGTGTCGACCGCCACCTTCGGCCTGAGCGGGATCGCCTGCGATCCCGTCGGGGATCTGTACGTGGCGAACCAGGATCGCTCCACCGTGATGAAGATCGCGACGAACGGCGCGCTCCTCTGGGAGACCCCGGTGTCCGCCTACGCGCGGGGCGTGTCCGTCGACGTGGTCGGCAACGTCTGGGCGGCAGGGCACGCGGGGCGCGCGGTCTTTCAGCTGAGGGCAGCCGACGGTGCGTTGCTGCGCACGATCAACACGCCGAATGCTTCGCCGCTCTGCGGCACGCTCGTCGACGCCAACAGCGATCTCTGGTCGCTCGGCAACGTGAGCCCGAACATCAACAAGTGGGATCGCCTGAGCGGCGTGAACCTGCTGCAGCGCAACCAGCGCGGCGGCAGCACCGTGGCCATGGGCGACAGCAGCGGCTACCACAGTGCGGTGATCCTGAACGGGGCCAGGGACTTCGACGGCGACGGCGTCTCCAACCTCGACGAGGCGCTGGCGGGCTCGAACTACCTGGACATCTTCAGCACGCCCAGGACGCCGACCCCCATCTTCTCCGGCAGCCTGACCGGCGGAACGACGCTCTACGTCGGCGTGCGCCACCGGGCGAGCGCCGGAATGAACTACGGGGTCGGCTTCAGCTTCGGCGCGACGCCGGGCATTCCGGTGCCGGGCGTGGGCACGATCCCGCTGAACCTCGACAACCTCTTCCTCCTGTCCGTGGTGGTCCGCCCGCCGATGTTCCAGAACACGCTGGGCGTCCTGGACGGCCTCGGCGACGGTCTGGCCCGCGTCCGGGTTCCAGCGGGACTGCCGAGCTCGATCGACGTGTACGTCGCCTTCGTCACGTTCGACCGGCGCGGCATCCAGACCATCTCTAACCCCGGGAAGCTGAGGACGCCATAGCGCGGGCGGCGCGCGCCGGGGCGGTCGAGGCGGCTCCGGCGGCGCGTCCGCACGCGCCGAGAACGGCATGATGGACGACCTGGCCGAGCGAATCCGCCGCTTCGTGCACGAGGCCGCCCGGGTTGAATCGATGGTGCGGCTGCTCCGGGAGCTCGTGGAGATTCCGAGTGGGAGCGGCGATGCGGCGGGGCTCGACCGCGTCGAGGCGGTCATGGCGCGGGTGCTCGCGGCGCAGGGCTTCCCGACGAGCCGGCTGCCCGGCGACGTGCTGCTTGCGCGCCGCACCGGTCGCGCCGGCGCGCGCCCGGTGTTGCTCGTCGGCCACCTCGACACGGTCTATCCGCCCGGAGATCTGTTCTCGGGGCTCGGGGCGACGGTGGATGCCGGCGGCCGCCCGATGCTCCGGGGGCCGGGCGCCGTGGACATGAAGGGCGGGCTCGTGGTGCTGACCGCGGCGCTCGAGGCGCTCGCGGCGGTCGGCCTGCTCGAGCAGGCTCCGCTCACCGTGGTCCTCAACCGGGACGAGGAGATCGGCTCGCCGGCTTCGGCCGACACGATCGCGCGCATAAGCCGGGACCACGCGCTCGCGCTCGTGCTCGAGCCGGGCTTCGACCTCGATGACGGGGCCACCACGGTGGTGGTGGCGCGGGCCGGTCTGGCGCGCGTCGAGGTCCGGGTGGAGGGCGCCGAGGCCCATGCGGGCAACCACCCGGAGCGCGGTCTCAGCGCGGTCGCGACCGCGGCGCGCATGGTGGGGCCGATCGACGCGCTGGCGGCGCCCGCGCAGGACCTCCTGGTGAAGGTGTGCACGTTCCACGGCGGACACCGCATCAACCAGGTGCCGGGCGCGGCTGTCCTCGGGATCGACGTGCGGTTTGCGGCGTCCGCGCAGTGGGAGGCGAGCCGCGCGGAGATCGAGCGAATCGCGGCGGAGACCGCCGATCACAATCCGCTCACGGGCGCCCGGACGCGGGCCACGGTCGCGGTCCTCGGACTCAAGCCGCCCATGGCGCGGTTCCCGGAGGTCGAGCCGTTTCTCGGCGTGTTGCTCGAGTCCGCGGCGGCGCTGGGGCTTCGCCTCGTGCCCGGCCGGCGCAACGGCACCAGCGACGGCAACCACACGGCGCGCGCCGGCACACCGACCCTCGACGGGCTCGGCGCGGTCGGCGTGGGCATGCACGTCTCCGGCCGGGAGGCGGTGCGGACGAGCTCGCTCCCGGAGCGCGCGGCGCTGCTGGCGCTCGCGCTGGCGCGGTTGCAGGGCGGACACGGGGACTGAATGAGGGGTGAGGGGTGAGGGTGAAGCGTGCGGGGACGGCCTGGGGTCTGACCCCCGATTCGGGTGAAGTGCAATTCGATGGGGTCAGGCGCCGGAAGTTGCAGACACGGTGGTCCGCAATTCGATGGGGTCAGGCACCGGAAGTTGCAGGGGCGCTCGAGCACGAGCACGAGCACGAGAAGAGACGTGCGCGCGCTGCGTGGCGCGGGCGGGTTGCACCCGCGGGCGCCCGCGCGGCTGCTCAGTCCTTCCGCACCCGGATCCGCGCGTCGACGACCTTGCAAGTCTCGGCCGTCGAGCCGGCCATGAACGGGTTGACGTCCATCTCGATCACCAGCGGGTGGTTCGTGATCAGGGCCGAGAGCCGTTGCAGGCAGTCCTTGAGGATGTCGATGCGCGAGGACGGCTCGCCGCGCACGCCCTCGAGCAGCGGATAGCCGCGGATGCCCTCGATCATGGTGCGTGCGTCGAGGTCCGTGATCGGCGCCAGCCGCATGAAGGTGTCCTGCAGCACCTCGACGTACTTGCCGCCCATGCCGAAGACCACCAGGTCGCCGTAGGACGGATCCTCCCTGACGCCCATGAAGACCTCGCGCTCGCCGGCCACCATCTCCTGGACGAGAAAGCCGGAGAGCTGGGCGCCGCGGCTGAGCCGCTCGAAGTCGGCGCGCATCTCCCGGAGTGCCGCGAGCAGCTCGGTCTCGTCGTGGAGGTCGAGCCGGACTCCCTTGAGCTCGGTCTTGTGCACGATGCCCTTGCCGGCGAGCTTGAGAACCACCGGGTACCCGATCCCGCGCGCCGCGTCGAGCGCTTCCTGCTCGCTCGTCACGGTGGCCCAGCGCGCCACCGGAATGCCGTAGCGCACCAGCACCTCCATGACGCGGTCGGGGGAGAGGTAGCCCTCCGCATCGGCCCGGGCCGGGTCGAGCCGCGCGTCCACGGCGCCGATGTCGACGTCGACCTCGAGGATCTTGCCCTCCGGGCGGTTGCGGCGGCTGGCGTAGGTCACCAGCGCGTGGAGCGCCTTGGCGGCCGCCTCCGGGAAGAGGTAAACGGGCGGCAGGTCGGGGATGCGGTCGCGGATCGTGGTGTGCCATTCCAGCGGGGCCAGGATCACGCTGACGATCGGCTTGTCGATGCGGCGGCTCTGCTCGCGGATGGCGCTGGCGACATCCAGGGGATCGATCAGGAGCGGGGGCACGAAGATCGCCATGATCTGGTCGACGCCCGGGTCGCGGCCCAGGCACTCCAGCGCCCGGCCGTAGTCCGCGGCCTGCGCTCCGGCGATCATGTCGACCGGGTTCCTCAGACTCGCCTCCGGCGGCAGGAACGCGCCGAGCGCCGCCACGGTCTCCGGGGCGAGGCGGGCCATCTGGAGCCCCATGCCGATGATCGCGTCCGTGGCCATGATCGCCGGGCCCCCGGCGTTGGTGAGCACCGCGACGCTGGGACCGTGCGGCAGGGGACATCCGCGCAGCGCCTGGAGCACGTCGAAGAGGTCCTCCATGCTGCACACCCGCAGCACGCCGGCCTGTTCGGTGAGCGCGGTCACCGCCTGGTCGGGGCCGGCCAGCGCGCCGGTGTGGGAGGAGGCGGCCCGGGCGCCGGCCTCGGTGCGGCCGGCCTTGACCAGCACGATGGGCTTCTTGCGGGTGATGCGCCGCGCCAGCTCCTTGAAGATGCGGGGGTCGCCCACGCTCTCGAGGTACATGGCGATGATCCGGGTGCGCTCGTTGTGCTCGAGATACTCGAGCACGTCGTTGGCGTTCACGTCCGCCTTGTTGCCCAGGCTGATGAACGTGGACAGCCCGAGACCCAGCTGGCGGGCGATGATGAGGATCGCGACGCCGAGCGCGCCGCTCTGGCTCATGAACCCGATCGATCCGGCATGGGGACCTTGCGGTGCGAACGTGGCATTGAGCCGCACTTCGGGGTCCGTGTTGATCACGCCCATGCAGTTCGGCCCCACCAGCACCATGCCGTGGCGCCGCGCGGCCTCGAGCAGCCTGGCCTCGAGCGCGATGCCCTCGCCCTCGATCTCCTTGAAGCCGGCGGTGATCACCACGAGCGCCTTGACGCCCTTGCGGCCGCACTGCTCCACCACCTCGAGCACGAAGCGCTTGGGCACGCAGATCACCGCCAGGTCCACGGGGTCGGGGATGTCGATGACGCGGCCGTAGCACTTGATGGAGTGGATCGTCTCCGCCCGGAGGTTCACCGGGAAGAGGTTTCCGTTGAAGTCGCCGCTCACGATGTTGTGGACGACGTACCAGCCGATCGAGCCCTTCCGGGTGGAGGCGCCGATGACGGCGATGGAGCGGGGCCGGAAGACCGGCTGCATGTGGATGCGCGGCATGGTCGGATTCCCGCAAGCAGCAAAACGTCTGGCGGCCCCCGCAGCGCGGGCGCCCGGCCGTCGTTCATTCCTTCTATTTACCACGGAAGCAGTTGCGGCAAGGACGGCGGTGCGAATCGTCCTCGCGCCCGGCGGCCGCGCCGCCCCGCCTTCCCGGCGATTGCACGGCTCGGCGCTTCTCGGCGCGTGGCGGCGGGTGTATGGTGGCAAGCGGGGTCGGGGCCCTTCCGGGGCATGCCCGCGGAGAACAAGCATGAGCCGTACTCGTCACCGCCGCGCGGACTGGCGTGGCCTCGCCGGGCTCGCCGTGCTGCTGGTCGCGGCCGCCGGAGCTCCCGCCCAGCCGATCCCGTTGCCGGGGGTCTCTCTGCCCGAGGGCCGTCTGCAGGGGCTCGGGCGCTACGTGCGGCCGCTGCGCTCGGGCGGCGGCCTCGCGGAAAGCCGCGGCGCGGCCTGGCAGGTCTGGTGGGAGCTCAACAAGGAGCACTACCTCGGGCTGGCGCGGCGCGACCGGATGCCGGGGCGCGGCGAGACGGGAGAGGGCGAGCCGTTTGTCGGAGCGCGGCGCCCGCCGGATCCGGCGGCGCGTCCCTTCGGCGCCGATGCGCGGGTCCGGCTGGTGCGCCCCGATCTGGAGCTGCTGCTCCGCGAGGACAAGACCCTCGTGCGGGTGGCGGCGGCGCTCGCGCTCGGGCAGCTCGGCGATCCGCGGTCGGCGGGCGCACTGCTCGACGCCGTGGGGGACTCCAACGCCGACGTGCAGGACGCGGCGGTGCTTGCGCTCGGGATGGTGGGCGATCCCGATGGCGTCCGCGCGCTCGAGGAACTCCTCGGGAAGACGGCAAATGGGGCCCGCCTGGTGCGCCAGAGCCAGGTGAACGACCGGCTCAGAGCCACGGCGGCGCTGGCGCTCGGGCTGACGGGCCGCGCGGACGCCCTGTTCGGGCTCGCCGCGGCCACGGACCGCACCGAGCCTCGGGACGTGCGCGCCGCGGCGGTGCTCGGCATCGGGCTGCTCGATGGCGAGGGAGGGGATTCCCACCTCGTCGAGGTGCTCGAGCGCAAGAACAGCGGTGCGCAGATCCGGGCGGCGGCGGCGATCGCACTGGGGCACACCGGGGGCGAGCTGGCGCGGCCGGCGCTGCTCTCGGCGCTGCGCAGCACGAACACGGAGGTGCGGCGGGCGGCGGCGCTGGCGCTGGGAAACCTCGTTTTCCCGCGGCCCGAGGCGGCGCGGCTGGCACAGGCCCGCGCGCGCCGCCGCGAGGCGAAGGACGCCGCGCCCGAAGCGCTGGCGCGCATGGACGCCTTCCTCGCGACGCTCGAGGCCGCGGCGGCCAGGGAGGCCAACGAGGCCGAGCGGTTCGACGCCGCACGCGGCCGCGCGCTCCGGATCGCCGCGGCCGAGGACGCCGAGCAGGGAGTCCGGCAGTTCGCGGCCATCGCGCTGGGGCAGACGGGAGGGCCGGAGGAGCGCGGTTTCCTGGTCGCGCTGCTGGAGGATCGCCTGCTCGAGCTGAGACCCTTTGCCGGGCTGGCTCTGGGCATCCTCGGTGGCCGCGGGGCCGATGACGACGGGCGCGCGGCGACCGTCCTGCTCCGGGAGTTCCGCGCGGCAAGCCGCCTCGACCATCGGGTCGCGTTCGCGGTCGCCCTCGGGCTGCGCGGCTGGCGCGGGGCCGGCGAGCCGATCCTCGCGGAGATGGAGCGGGTGACGGATCCGCTGAGCCGCTCCTACCATGCCGTGGCGCTGGCCATGCTGGGCCACACGGAGGCGCTCGGCGCGGTGG
This sequence comes from Planctomycetota bacterium, assembly GCA_016935485.1. Lineage (GTDB taxonomy): Bacteria > Planctomycetota > JAFGQW01 > JAFGQW01 > JAFGQW01 > JAFGQW01. The sequence goes on from JAFGQW010000342.1 coordinate 24,378, forward strand.
TGAAGGTCATGCTGGAGGCGCGCGAGCGGGACGAGCTGCAGCAGAGCGCCATGGCCTACGGCCTGCTCGCCACCGCGCAGAGTACCGAGATGCTCGCCGAGCGGCTAGCGCGCAGCCGGGATCGCTTCGAGCGCAAGCAGGCCGCGGTGGGTCTGGCGCTCTTCGGCCGTAGCAGCGATCTCCGCGCTCTCAGCCGCTACCTCCGGGACACGAGCCAGCCCGCTTCGGACCGGGCCTTTGTCATCGAAGGGCTGGGCATGGCCGGCGATGTCCGCGACCCGGGGCCGCTGGCGCGGCTGGCCGGCGCCTACAGCTTCCATCTCGGCTTCGAGGCCATCGAGCGGGCCCTCCAGCGCAAGTGGTGAGCGCGCGGAAGGAACACCTGTCTGGGCCGCGACGTGCCGCGGGGTCCACAACAGAGGAGATCCTGTCGATGTCGAGTTGCACTCGGTCCGCTTGCCGTCCCGGCCTGCCGTGGCTCGCCGGCCGGATCGCGGCGACGGCGCTTCTCGTCGCGCTTTGCGCGGCCGGCGCGCGCGCGCAGGACGGGGCCGCTCGCGCTCCGGCGCGCCTGCTCGGCCCGCCGCTCCTCGTCCGGCCCACGACCGACGGGATCACGATCCACGTGGTCTTCGCCGGGGAGGGCGGCGAGGGAATCGGACTCGAAGTCTGGCCGGATGGCGAAGAAGGTCCGCTGGACACGGACGAGCCGCGCGCGCCGCCGCCTCCGGAGCTTCTGGCGCCGGACGCGCTTCTCTGGCGCGTGACGGGGCTCCGGCCCGCGACCCGCTACCGGTATCGGATCCGCACCGGGGACCGCGCGGCCGCCGCGGGGTCCTTCGTGACGCGCCGGCCGCCGGGAGAGGCCTTCACGTTCGCACTGCTCTCGGATGCGCACATCTTCGTGCGCGACTTCACCGAGGCGGAGCTGGCGGCCCATCCCCTCCCGGCGGCGGTGGTGCGCCGCTACCGGACCGAGGAGAACGCGAAGTGGACGCTGCGCATGTGGCGCGCCTACGGGCATGCGATCCTGCCCCGCGTGGCGGGCCTCGTGCGGAAGGACCGCCCCGACTTCCTGGTCAACCTCGGCGACGTCATCGACCTCCACGGCTTCGGCTTCAACGTGCCGGTGCCCGACGAGTCCTGGATGCGCAAGGGACTGCTCGACTACCGGCGCCTGCTCGGTCCGCTGGCCGCCCACGTCGCGCACTTCACGGTGCTCGGGAACTGGGACGGAGAGAGCGGCCATTTCAGCGAGGCGGAGCAGCAGCGCGCCCGCGGCCCGCGCCACATCTACCTGCCCAACCCGCGGCCGGAGGACGCGCCCGAGGGCGGCGGAGTGCACCAGGATTACTACGCGTTCACCTGGGGCGACGCGCTCTTCGTGGTCCTCAACGTCGTCTCCTACACGCCGACCGCCCACCTTCTCGACCGCACCGCCGATCCCGGCCGGCCCGACGACTACACGCTGGGCGAGGAGCAGATGGCCTGGTTCGCGAGGACGCTCGCAGAGGCGCGGAGCCGCTGGAGATTCGTCTGCATCCACCACGCGGTGGGGGGCAACGCCGGCGACGTGCGCAACTCCGCCTACGGCCGCGGCGGCGGCCGGGCGGCGCAGGTGGGGGAGCAGGCGCGGGTGCACGCGCTGCTCCGGAAGCATGGCGTTCACGTCTTCTTCTACGGCCACGATCACGTGTTCACCGACCGGGTGGTCGACGGCATCCACTACACGCTGCCCGGCAGCGCCGGCGCCCCCTGGAAGTTCACCCGCGCCGAGACGGGCTACGAGACGTCCTGGCCCGATTCGGGCTACGCGCGCGTCCACGTCGCGCCCGACCGGGTGGAGGTCGTGTTCGTCGACGTGGAGGGACGCCAGCTTCACCGCTACGCGCTCGGGGTGGACTGAATGCGCCGCGAGCGGAGCGCGCTCGAGGTTTCATCCTGAGAACCGGCGCGCCGAGCCTCAGGTCGCGGCAAGATGCGGTGGGGGTGGGCGCGGATTATTCCGATAGGCCAGAACACGGACCGCTTGCAGACCGAGACCCATCGCCTACTGACCGGGAACGACCGATGACGCGCTGGATCGTGGCGCTGTCCCTTCTTGCCGGCCTCGCCGTGCACTCGCCGCGCGTGCCGGCGCAGGACCGTGTCATCCTCAAGAACGGCTCCGTCTTCACCGGTGCGGTCGTCGGGGCGGACGAAGAGGCGGTCTCGCTCGAGTCGCCCTTCGGCGTGATCCGCTTCCGGCGCGGCGAGGTGGAGAGAATCGAGCGCGGCACGGCGCCGGTCCACGGCATCCCCAAGCCGGAACCAGCGCGCAAGCCCGCCCGTCCGGCGAGGAACTCCCCCACGCGTGCGCCCCGGTCCCCGTCCGCGCCGACCGGGTTCGTGCGTGCGGTTCCCGGTTCCTACGGCGAGCTGAAGAAGATCCGGTTCGACCGGCATCCGGCCTACGACAGCCTGCGGCGCTCCCGGCCGGGCGCGTGGGTGCGGTACGCGACCGAGGCCTCCAGACCGCGCCACGACCAGGAGCGGTGGGTGGTGGAGTCGGTGGCCGGGAACCGCGCGGTGGTCTTGAAGGAGCTGTGGCTGTCCGGCAAGGCGGTCGGCTACGAGCGCATGACGCTCAACCACCTCGACTACGGCCCCCAGATGCCCGCGCCGATCCAGAAGCACAGTGCGTTCGGCAAGGAGCTCATCCGCAACGGGATGGGTCTGTTCGCGACGCTGCGCGTGACCGAGGAGCCGGGGGGCGATGCCGGGGCGACGCGCTACTACTGCGCGGAGGTGCCGATCCTCGGTCTGGTCAAGGCCGAGAGCGGCCCGTGCGTGCTGCGCGAGCTGGTCGGCTTCGGCTGGGAGGGCGGGGGTGCGCCGCCTTCGCAGCCGCACGCCGGGGCGACTTCCAGTTCGCTGCCGCCCGCTGCCGGAGCAGAACGTGCGCCCGCCCCGCCGCCGCATCCGGTCGCGGCGGCCTTCTTCGAGGCGCGGCCCGGCGATTTCGCGATCTGGGAGCATCCGGGCTCGGCCCGGCTGACGCGCGAGTTCGTCCGCGAGGCGACCCCCCAGCAGGTGACCGTCGTCATGCAAGTCTTCCGCGATGGCGCCTTCCGCTTCGAGGGGGTGCGGATCTACGATCTCGCCGCGCTCAGCCGCGACTACCTGGAGCGGATCGAGGCCCGCCGGGCCGGCGAGGAGACCTTCGCGATCGGCGCGCGAAAACTCGTGTGTCAGAAGTGGCGGTCGGCCTCGGGCAACGTCGAGTACTGGACGTCGCCGGAAGTCCACATCGGGGCGCTGGTCCAGCAGGCAATCAACGGCGAGGTGGTGAGCGTGCTGCGGGAGTCCGGCCACGATCCGCGGCTGGTGGAGCGCTGAGCCGGGCCGCGCGGGGCCGACGGCGAGCAAGCCTGCCGGTGCTTGCACAGCCCGGGCATGCAAGCCCCCGGTCCATACCTCCCGCCGCGGCGGCCGTGTGGACCGGGGGCCCGGTTCGTGTCGCGGTGCTCCGGCTACTTGTACTTGTAGGCTACGCCGGAGAGGTGCGTGGTGATCTTCTGGTAAGCACCGAAGACGTAGGCCTGGACCTTGGTGTCGATGGTGATGTTCATGATGCCATCGGCGCCCTGAGCACGCGCGGTCTCCAGCAGCTTGCCGTAGCCCGAGTCGCCCTTGCCGAAGACTCCAAGGATGCTCATCGACTCGCTCGTCGACTCCACCCAACCCTTGAGCTCGATGTCCGAGCGGGCGATGTTGATCTCGTGCGACATGCTCGGGTTCAAGGCGCTCGGATAGTTGATGTCATTGACGATCATACCGGGCATCGCCCCGCCCGGTCCGAACGTCGGCACCATCATGACGCACCCGGCGAGCACCAGCGTGCTCAGCAGTGCGGCTCCCAGGAGTACTCTGCTCATCTGTGGCCTCCTTCACAAGGTCAGTAGCGATCCGGGAACCCCGCGAAGCCCGATCCGACACAAAGAGGCGCGGAGACGACTCCGCCCGGATCACGCCGGATTCGCCTGTCCCGGAACGGGCGGCCGTCCAGGCCGCCGAGAAATCCAACCGCGATGCACACCGTGCATCAACTCGCGCGCGATTCTGCCCCAGCCGTGAGCCAATGCAACAGGAATCTCCGAAAAAAGCGCGACGGGGCCCCGGGAATCGGGCGGGCCAGGCGCGGTGCTGAGCACACGGGACGCGCTCGCTCAGAACTCGACGAACAAGGATGCCCGACAAAACCCGACTGGTGCGGTCAGGAAGTTCAGCAGCACGTCCCAGGTGGTCATTCCAGTCCAGACCGTGTAGTTGGCCCGCTTCCCCACGAGCGCGTGCGAATCGGGCGGGCCGCCCAGCGGCACGGTTCCCCACAGCGCGTACCATTGTGGGGCCGAGACGGACTCGCCGCCGGTGGCGCCGACGCCGACGGTGTGGTACTTCGAGAGGCACGCGGACGTCGAGAGCACGAGCGCCGCCACGAGGAGCACGATCGCTCCGCGGCGCGCGGCGCGCTGGCTCACCGGTTGGAACATGGTTCTCGCCTTCCTGCGGGTTCCGACACGCAATCCTGGCGCGGTTCCAACCGGTGCCGGACTGCATGCCCGCGATTGAACGGCAACCCGCCGCCAGATGCAACCTCTTCTCTCCCGGTTCTTCCCGTTTCGTCGTCTTCTTCTTCGTGTCCTTCTTTCTCTTCGTGCTTAACTACACCTCCCGGCTCCCGCTGCGGGCCCTCACCCCATACAACCTCTCCGCGAGGGCATCGATCTCGGCCATATCGACGCGCCTGGGATCGGCCGCGGCGCGGCGCGCCAGCTGCGCCAGCTGCCCGGCCTCCGGGCCTTCGAGCCGCGCGCGCGCAGGAAAGGGCAGCGCCTCGAGCTGGGAAATCCGCACGTACGGGAAGAGCCGATCGTCGGCGGCGAAGGCGAGACGATGGTAGCGGCGCAGCGGCCCGCTGTTCAGCAGCGCCGCCAGGCAGTGGGCGAGATCCGGGGGGGCGGGCTCGCGCGGGGCGAGGAGGTAGAGCGTGTTCAGTGCGAGCGCGCCGCTCTCGTCGACCGCGGCCTTCAGTTCCGCGGCGACCCGGCGGACCAGCACCCGGGGACGCCCGGATGCGAATGCCGCGCGCTTCGTTGCGGTGGCCGGAACGTGGGCGAGGTCGACGAATGCCGGGACCTCGATCCGGAAGCGGTCCACGCACTCGCCGGTGAGCAATGGCACGCGGCCGGGCGCGTCTTCGGCGAAGACAGCGCGGTCCCGCTTGCCGCACTCCAGACCGCGCGCGATGTGCACAAGGTCGCCAAGCCGGGCGGGCGCGCGCTGCATCGCGAAGAGGAATGCCATCTCGGCGCGGCCTGCGGCCGGCGCGATGGCCGCGTGCGGCAGCCGGAGGAACGCGCGGCACGCGGGACCTGCGCGCGCGACGGGCGGGCGGCGCGTCGCGTCGATGAAGCGAAGCGGGCGCGGGCGGCGGGGCGGATCGCCGCGCTTTCGCGCCACGCAGACCACCGCTTCGACGCCGGCGCTCGGGAACACGGCGCCGAGCTCGATGATCCGTTCCACCCGGGACGCGGTCAGCAGCGCCCGGCGGATGCCGGCGTACGACTGCGCCGCAAGGAACGGCCGCGGCAGCACCAGCCCGAGCCGTCCTCCCGGCCGGAGTGCCGCGAGCGCGAGCTCGAGGAAGAGCGCCCACGCGTCCCACTGCCCCCGCGCGCTGCGGAATCGCGCGCGCAGCTGCGCGTGGAGCGGCCGGAGCGCGCCGCGCTTGACGTGGAGGAACGGCGGGTTCCCGAGCACGGCGTCCATGCGGCCACACTCGAGCTCGAGCGGCGCCGGCGGGCGTCCGGGCCGCGGGATCTCCCCGAGCAGCGCATCGCCGACGAGGAGTCGAGCGCGTCCGCCCCAGCTCGCGCGCTCCAGCGCCAGGCGCGCCGCGGCCACGGCGCCCCCATCACGGTCGATGCCGCATAGCTCCGCGGGCGCACTGCCGAGGCGGCGCGCCGCGGCGAGCAGGAACACGCCGGCGCCCATCGCCGGGTCGAGCACGCGCAGTCCGCCCGGGTCAACGCCTTCGGCCAGCAGCGCCCCGACGGTTTCCTCCACCGCGAGCTTGGCCACCCACGCCGGCGTGTAGTAGCTGCCCGAGCGCCGCAGGGCGCCGGCATCGGGGCGCAGCCGCAGCGCGCCGCGCTCGCGCACGAGACGGTGCCCGAGCAGGGCCTCGTAGAGCGGTCCGAGCTCGTCGGGCGCTGCGCCCTCGAGCTCGGGGAACGGGTCGGCGAAGAGCGCGGCGAGCAGGCGCCGGTAGCGCGCGTCGAGGTCGCCGGTCGCCGGACTCGCGTTCGCGAGACGCGCGCGGATCACCGCGAGGAGCGGCTCGACGCGCGCGGCCGCGGCCCTCTCCGCGTGGGCGGCCGGCTGCCTGGCGCCCATCGGCCGTCACGCCTCCCCGGATGGCGCCGGCCAGGCGATGGCCTCGAAGGTGCGGCGCAGCCGCGCGCCGCGCGCGGGATTGAGGTGCGACACCCAGGCGACCCAGCCCTCCAGATGCGGGCGCAACACCCCCGGATCGGTCGGCGCCGCCGGCTCGAGGCGGACGCTTTCGGGGCCGTGGACGGCCGCCTTGTGGAGCAGCACGCGGAGATGGCGGTACGTCTCGCGCGGCACGTTGGTCCGCCGGTTCACGACGACGCCGGTCACGACCTGCCGTCCGCCCTTGCGCCGGATGCGCTGCTTGCCTGTCGCGAGGTAGAAGCCCTCCTCGCGGACGATCCGCTTCACGAGCGGCAGGAACCGCGCCAGCCCGTGGCGGAACTCGGCATGGCCGGAGAAGGTGAGGTCGTCGGCGTAGCGGGTGTAGGCCGCGCCGAGGCGCCGCGCCAGTCCGGCCAGGCGCCGGTCGAGATGGCGCGCCACCAGGTTCGAGAGCGCGGGGCTGGTGGGGGCGCCCTGCGGCAGGAACGGCGGCGTCGTGGGGTGGCCGCGCCACGAGCGGCGCGCGGTGCTCATGGACTTGAGCCACACGAGCGTCGGCACGTGGCGCATATAGTCGTACGGGAAGGCCGCAGGACGAAACGTCGTCAGCAGCCCCAGGAGGACCGAGAGCTCGGTGGAGTAGCCGAGCGACCGGAACAGTCCGCGCACACGCCGGTAGGTGACGGTGTGGAAGAAGTCCTCGAGATCGAAGGTGGCGACCACATCCTTGCCGCAGTGGACCCGCGCGTTGGTCCGGGTCCCGTGGCCGCGCCTGAAGCCGTGGACCGGGTCGGCAAGCGGGATGCGGTTCAGGATGTTGCGGAGGATCCAGCGCTGCACCGACTTGAGCGCTGGCTTGGGGGCGAGGATGATCCGGGGCTCGCCGCGCGCCTTCGGCACCGTGAAGAAGGTGTAATGCGGCGACCCGCCGGCGTAGGCGGAGGACGGCGCGGCGAGCCAGAGCAGCCGCTGCCAGCTGAGCCCGGTGGCGCGGGAAAGGTCCTCCAGGGTCGAGAGCACGGGCAGCCCGGCGGCGGCCAGCCGGTCGCGATCGCCGTCGTCGGGCGGCGTGATCAGCTCGCCGGTGAACGGATCCGGGTAACGCCACGGCGGAGGTCCGGCGCGGCGCTTCTCCGCCCGCTGGCGCTCGAGCCGGTGCTCCGCGGTCGCAAGCCAGCGTCCGAACCAGCGCTTGAGACTCACCCGTTCGGTCCTTGTCGGGGCCGGGAACAAGCGGGGGCGCCGTCGTGTTCGGAACCTACCGGGCTCTTCCGCAAGGGAGGGGGGAGAAAGGCCTTTCTCCCACCTCCCTTATAGGAATGTCGGGCTAATCACAACGTGCGCGGCGCTGCGCCGCACCCCGAAGGAGCGCAGGACGGCGTTCGTCCGGAAACGTTCCCTCGAATCTAAGTTCCCGCGGCGCCCCCGAACCGCGCGGCATTATAGTGCACGGGCTCCGGGGACAGCGCCGAAAATCGAGCAGGCCGGCGCGAATCCGGCTCCGGCTTGCCGCCGTGCCCGCCCGCACGATACTTTGCCCGGGCGTTTGCGGAGCGGCGAGCCACTCAGGGAGCAGGGGATGCAAGCGTTTGAGGATGGACCCATCGAGGGCGTGGTCGTCCGCGACCTCGTCCGCCACGACGACCACCGCGGCTGGCTGGCGGAGGTATTCCGCCAGGACGAGATCCGGCCGGAGCACAAGCCCGTGATGGGCTACGTCTCCGTGACCCGGCCCGGCGTGGTCCGCGGGCCCCACGAGCACCGCGATCAGACGGACTTCTTCTGCTTCGTGGGCCCCGGCACGTTCCAGGTGCACCTCTGGGACAACCGCCCCTTGAGCCCGACCGCGGGCCGGCGCATGGTGCTGGAGGCCGGCGCGGTCCGCAAGTGCGTGGTCATCATCCCGCCGGGCGTCGTGCACGCCTATCAGGTGATCAGCGCGGAGGAGGGCCTCGTGATCAACCTGCCCAACCGCCTCTTCCAGGGCGAGGGCAAGCGGGAGCCCGTGGACGAGATCCGCTGGGAAGACGCCGGAGAGAGCGCGACGCCCTTCAAGCTCGGATGATCGGCGCCGGGCGAAGGCCGCACGCGGCGGCCTTCGCGCCGACTCAGTTGCGGGTGAGCTTCCGGGCGGTAGCGTCAGCCTCGGCAGCGGCGGGGCTCCCGAAGAAGGCATCCACCTCGGCGCGGATGTCCCGCGGCTCCTCCAGCACCGGGGCGAGATCGACCCGGGCGTCGGGCGCGGTGGCGAACATCCCGTGGTTCTCGAGCTTCTGGCGGTTCACCCGCAGGCGGTATCGCACGGCCTCGGCCAGCTCCTGGGCCTGCCTCAGCTTCGTCTCATCGATCTTCACGCTGAGGCAGGTGGACTGCAGGGCCTCCTGCTCGCGGAGCTCGGTGCGCAGCTGCTCCACCAGGGTCTCCAGGCGGGTCCGCTCCGCGGCGATGCTCACCAGCTTGGTGCGGGCCGCCTCCAGGCCGCGCTCGCGCGCCTGGAGCAGATTGTTCTTGGTGGCGACGAGCGAGTGCAGCGCCTTGAGGCCGTCGAGTCGGCGTCCGAGGTCGGTTTCCACGAAGGGGCGCGCGTAGGTCCTGCCGCCCACCCGGACTTCCCCGCCCATGCCGTCGAGCGAGACCCGGAGGATCCTGACCTCGCTCGCCTTGTCTGCCGTGGTGCGCTCGAGGCGGGCGATCTCCTCGTTCAGCACGGCGATCGAGACCTGCTCCTCGGCGATCAGGTCCTCGACCTGCTTCATCTCGGGCCCGATCTGGGCGACGAGGTCCTGGATCCGGTGGATCTCGAACTCGATGGGGATCGAGCTCTTGATCGAGCTCTTGACCTGCTTGTAGCCGGTTCGCAGGTAGCTCGACAGGCCGGCGCCCGACACCAGGAAGCCGGCGAGCGCCAGGGCGCCGACGACGAGCATGGATCTCTTGAACAGCTTCAACACGGGCTCACCTCCGTTTCTTGACCCTGAGCAAGCCGGGAGCCGGGGGGTGTGCGACCCACGACGGCGTCGCGGCGCGTTCGCCTCGGATCAGGACAATGGCGGCAGATACGCGCACGCGTGGGGATTATTCGCGGGGCGGCCACATTTCCCGGAATCGGGGGGCACCCGCGAAGTCCGCTCCGGAGCACGGCTTGCGCGGGGCGTGTCGTTAGCCGCCGGCCCCGGAGTCCCGCAGGCGTTCGAGGAACACGGCGGAGGAACTGACCGTCCGGTCCGCGGCCCGGCCGAGGCGCTGGCGAAGCTCTTCCTTCTCGGCGCTCGTGGCCGCGTCGAGGTCCTCCAGGTTCGCGAGGCAGAAGGGGCACCGGATGACCTCGAGATGGAAGGCGACGTAGTCCTGTGCGGCGGCCTCGAGCCCGCCGGCCAGATAGGCCCGGAGGATGTCGCGGTGTGGGCAGGAGATGCGCTCGGCGGCCCAGACCTGGGAGATGCTCATGTCGAGCCGCGCTTCCTCGCGGTCGGGATGACGGGGGTAATCGGCCATCGTGGGCTCCGGCGGCAAAGGCCTGCGCGGCTACGCTTCCTTCCAGAGATCCTCGAACAGCGTCCGGTTGGGATCGCGGTCCCGGAGCCTCTGCTTGAGCGAGCGGATGGCCCGGAACTTGATGCCGGCGATCGCCTTCTCGTCGGCGATGCCGAGCAGCGCGGCGATCCGAGCGTGCTTGAAGCGCTTGAGAAAGACCAGTTCCACCGCCTTGAGCTTCTGGAACTCGCCCTTCTGCCAATGTTCCTCCACCAGCGCCCGCAGGGCCTCGATCAGGATCTTCCGCCGCCTCAAGTAGTCCTCGTCGCCCACCAGGATCTGGCTCGGCGTGCCGGGTCCGCCCGCGATCTCCTGGAAGAAATCCGCCCGGTCTTCGTCCTCGCCGGCGGCACCGAAGACGATGGGGGAGCGGCCCTGCTGCCGCAGGTGGTCGATCACCTTGTTGTGGGCGATCCCGAAGATGTACTGCTCCATGTTGTAGGCGGGATCGTAGCTCTGGATGGCCCGGATCGCCGCCAGGAACGTCTCCTGGGTGAGGTCCTCGGCGCGCTGGAAATCGGCCACGAACCGCCGCACGTAGAAGAAGATCCGCTGGAAGTACTCTCGCTCGATTCGGCTCCACGTGTCGCCGTCGAGCGCCTTGAGCCGTGCCACGTCCTCCATGACGCACATCCTACTCGCGGCCGGCGCGAAGATCCAGCCACGCAGCGGCAAGCCCCCGGCGGCGGGTGCGGCGGCGGGCACCGATCAGGGAATTCCCACCAGGATCAGCGGAATCTTGAAGAGCAGGTGCAGCACGATGAAGAAGATCAGCACCATCACGAGGAAAACCGCGACGTGGAGTGCCCACGCGAGGAGTCTCAGGGGGATCTGGACCAGCGCGACCAGGATGGCCCAGCCGATTCCGGCGGCCTGGCGGACACCCTCGACGACCAGGCGCACGGGGCCGAGCACGAGGTGCGCCGCGGGACTCGCGGCGGCCACGGGTGGGGCGGCCCCTGGCGCGGGCGGGAAGTGTTCCGCGATTCCGGGAGGGGGCGCGGCTGCCGTGGCCTTCGCCCGGCTCGTGGGGGCCGCCGGCGTCACGGCCTGCCGGAGCGCGGCCACGCTCGAGAACCGGTCCTCGGGCGCCTTGGCCATGGCCTGGCGGATGGCGGAGCGGAACGGCTCGACGACGGCGGCGGGGAAGCGGATCTCCTCGGACTCGTGCTTGCGCAAGACTTCCCACTCGGTGTCGCCGCGAAACGGCACTTCGCCGCACAGGCACTCGAACAGGATCACCCCCAGCGAGTAGATGTCGGACCGGTGATCGCCGCGCCGCTTCAGCATCTCCGGGGCCATGTAGTAGGGCGTGCCACGGCCGAAGCTCAGGCTGTGCTGCGTCTGGCTGACGAGCTTGCTCAGTCCGTAGTCCCCGACGCGCGCGATGGCGTCCTTGAGGTAGATGTTGGCCGGCTTGAGATCGAAGTGGACGATGGAGCGCTCGTGCAGCGCCTCGACGCCCGCGCAGATCTGGCCGAAGCAGTCGGCCGCCTGGTTCGCCGGGAGCGGTCCGTCCTCGAGCACGCGCTTCAAGGTCCGGTCCCCGGCGTAGCTCATGACGATGTAAGGGATCCCCTCGACCTCGCCCTGGTCCTCGATGCTCACGAGGTTGGGGTGGTCGACCTGGGCGAGAAGCTTGACGCTCTCCAGCTCGCGCACGACCGCGTTGCGGAGGGCCTCGTCCTCGACGCGCAGGAACTTCACCGCGTAGAACTTGCCGATGCTGGTCTTGCGGAGCTTGTACACCTCGCCGAACACGCCCGACCCGAGCTTGTTCAGGATCTCGTAGCCCGGGATGAAGCCGGGGTTGCGGTAGTGGCGATAGAAGTGTTCCCAGTCCATGGCTTGCCTCGATGACGCGTCAGCTCGTGCGGGGCTCGGCCCGCGCGTCCCCGCGCGTGCCGGCTCCGGCGGCCGTCATGAGCATCTCCCGATCTGGAAGCCGCAGCTTCCGCAACGAACGTAGGCGCCGAGGTGGAGGGGCGCCGAAGACCGGTGCCGGACCCCGTCGACCTCGATCTCGCCATCGGCCTCCAGCCACAGGCAAGGGGCGGGGTTCGCGCCGGCGGGGGCGACGTGGATTGCCAGGATCCGGTCCGCGCCCCGCACTCTGAGGTGCGTACGCTCGGCGTTGCCGATGCGGATCCGTCCGTCCTTTCCGGGCGCCTTGAGCAGCAGAACCGTCCGGATGTCGTCGACCGGGTGGCCCGCGAGAATCTCGAGGAGGGCGGTGGCGCTGGCGGGGTCGGGCTGCGCGAAGCGCAGCCGGACGCCGGCTCCCAGGTCGATCTCATCGCCCCCGGTGAGCACGGCTTCGCGGACCCGGCGCCCGTTCAACCGGCCGTTCCGGTCGCCCTCGAGCTGGAGCAGGTACGTCACGCCGCCGTGGAACCGGAGCTCGCGGCGGATGCGCGCGTGGCAGCTCGAGAGGTTGGCCATGATCGCAATGTCGTTGGCCGGGTCGAGGGCGTTGCCGATGCGAACGGTCTCCGCAGCGAGCACCAGCGCCTCCGGTCCCTCTTCGACACGCAACATGAAGCGATCGGGCAGGCTGCGGTCGGCCCGGAACGGCGTGCCGACATCCGCCGGCGCCGGCGCGCCGCACTCGCGCGCGGCCGCCGCGAGCCGGTTCGTCAGCCGGTCGGTCTCGTCGGCGTGACGTTCAGCCGACCGGGCCGTCCCGAGGGCATCTCGTGCGGCGGCGAGGTCACCGGCATCCAGCGCCCGCCGGGCGCGCTCGAGAAGCAGGTACAGCACGCGATTACGCAGGTGGGCGGCGGGTCGACGTCCGGCAAGAGCAGGCGCCGCGAGGATCGCGAGTGCCTCGCGCAAACGACCCTCGCCGACGGCGCGTCGGGCTTCACGCAAGCGGATCATACGCCGGAACACACCCATCGCGACAGCGGTCCTGTAGTCGGGCGCGTGGGGAGGCGTCCCCTGCCCGGACTCGTCATTACCCTTGTAACTGTTTCTTGCATCGAAAGATAGAGCGCAGTCTGGAACACGCCACAGCGGCGGCGGGCGGGCGCCGGGCAGGGGTGTCGGTCTCTCCGGGCCGCCGGACGCGCGCGGACGACAATGAGCCGAGCCTACGTCCGAGCAGGACGATTATTCCGGCGCCTGGCCACCGGTCCCAGGTCACGCCCGGCGCCGCGAGGGCAACGAAAAAGCACCGCAGATCTTGGTGAGCTCCGCGGTGCCTTGTTTCCGACCCTCCGGTTCAACCGCGTCGCGCGCGATCGAGCCCGGAGGAGAAGTCGCGTCGAGTTACTTCTTCTTGGTCTTCTTCGCGACCTTCTTCTTCGCGACCTTCTTCTTCGCGACCTTCTTCTTGGCAGCTTTCTTCGCCATGAAATTCCCTCCTAAAGATCCATGCACGGATACCAAGCGTCCTTGTTAAAGAAGTAATCGAATCACGAGCAGGAAAAATTTTGCACAAAATCCGTTTTCTTCTCCGTGAGCGCGGAACGTGCGCGGTGAACTCGGCCAGAATCGTACCGCATGCGCACCGCGCAGAACGACCGGTTCGATGGCGAGGGTGCACGCGAGCAATCGCCGTTGCGAACGATCGAGCGCTCGTCCGATCCCGTCGCGTGGCGCGCGCGAGTACCGAACGGCGAGAGGCAGCTCCAGGCCGTCGACCGGATCGCAGTGGCGCGATCGAAGTGGTGCGGACGGTTCGAGGTCCTGCCGCACCGACGCTTCGATATCCGGCGGCGAGACGGTGCGGGCGGCGCGTCGGCGACGGCATTCGAGAGACGAACGATCCGCGGTGCTGCGCGTTCGAACGGGCAGCGGGGGGAGAATCGAATTCATTGTGCATCCGTGAGTTACGACTCCTCGCGCGGTGCAGCGCGCGGGCGGATTGACTCGCGGGCGCGCGTGCCGCGCAAGGTCCGCGCAGCGATTCACTGCGAACTGGCACCGGCCTGCCGCTCGAGCTTGTAGGCTCGATGGCAGGTCCGCGCTATCATGGATCGGCGGTCGGGTCCGGCGAGCGGCGTTGCGTTGCTTCCGGGACGCCCGCGTTCGCGGTGATCGTCCTCAACCGGTCGCGGTGGGCCCGGTCTGCGCGGCCCGTCCTCGGAGTGCTGGAAGACTCGGTGCCATGGATCTCAGGCGGTTGATGCTCTTCGTCGCACCCGGTGTGGGGATCGGGTGTGTGCTGGTGGCCATCCTCGTTTTTTTTCAGGGTTCCGTGCTCGGCGGGGTGTGGCTTGCCGTGCTGGGCGTCGCCCTGATCGGCTGGCCGCGCCGGATCTTCGCGGCGCACGAGCGCGCCGCGCAGGCGGCGCTGGGCGCGATTGACCCGGAAGGCGATCCCGGGGAGGAACCGCGGGAGCGCATGCGCCGCGTTGCGGAGCTCCATGCTGCGGAAATCCGGCGGTCGCGGGAGGTGGCGGCCCAGCTGGAGAAATCCCTCCGCGAGGCCGAGGCGACGCTCCGGCGCGAGCGCAGCAAGGCAGCCGAGGAGCTCAAAGCGCTCGAGCGGCGGCTCGAGCGCGTCAGCGCCTGGCTGGACAACACGCCCGGTGCGCTGCTGCGCGTCGACAGCGGCGCCGTCGTCCGCTGGGCTAACCCCGGGGCCGAGGAGCTCGTGCCCGACAGCATCGGCAAGCCTGCCGCCCGTCTGCTCGCGGACTGGAAGCCCGGCCGCTCGGGCGATTTCGTGCTGAAGAGCCGAGGCGCGGAGATCCCGGTGCGTGTGGAGGCCACCAGCCCGGAGCTGTCCTCGGGAGAGAGCTCGTTCCTGCTGCTCAGGGATCTTTCGGCGGACCAGGCGGTTGACGCGGCGCGCGCGGCGGCGGAACAGGCGCGCGACCGGCTGCGCGCGATCATGGCCGCGATCGCGCCCTGCGCCACCCTCCAGGCGACGGTGGAGGAAATCGCGCGGCAGGTCGGCGCGGCCACCGAGGCCCACGAGGTGGCCGTCGCCGTCCGCCGGGACGACGGGTCGCGGGAGCTGGTGTGCTGGTCGGTGAACGTGCGCGACGGCGAAGCGGTGTGCACGGACCTGCCGGTGGACTCGCGGCTGCGCGCCGTCGTCGAGTCCGGCCAGGAGAGCATCGTGCCGGATCTCGGCGCCGAGCGCGCCTCGGCGGAGGACGACCAGTTGCTTGCGGCGGGCCGTAGCGCCGTCGGACTGTTTCCCCTGGCGCGTGACGGCAAGGTGCTCGCCGGACTGCGCATCGCGTTTGCCACGCCCGGCGAGCCGAGTCCGGGTTCGATCGCCACGATCCACCATCTCCTCGGCCCGATCGCCCGGGCCCTGGAGGGCGCGCTCGAGTTCCAGGACGCCCGCCGCGCGCTCGAGCAGTGGAAGACGTATCTCGATTTCCTGCCGGATCCGGTGTTCCTGTGCACGCCGGACGGTTCGATCCGCTACGCGAACCGCCAGGCGAGCGAGATCCTCGGCGCCGCGGGCGCCGGCGCGGGAGTGCAGGCTGTCGTCGCGGCGGCCGAGCAGGACAGCCTCCTCGCCCAGCTCCGGAACGGCTACGAGAAGGGGCGAGCCCGCTTCGAGGTCTCGATCAGCGCGGGCGGCGAGACGCGCTCGGGCGAGATCCACCTGATGCGGCTCGATCTCGGCGGGGAGGGACGGCTGATGCTCGTGCTCCGCGACGTTTCGCGGCAGAAGGCCGAGGCGGCCGCGGTCCACCGGCGGGAAGAGGAGGCGGAGGAGCTGTATCGCCTGGCCCTGGATCTCGGGCGGTCCCTCGATCTGGAATGGGTGATGGCGCAGATCTTCACCAAGGCGCTCGAAGTGACCCAGCTCGACTTCGGCTGGGCCACCCTGATCGAGCACGAGTCCGGCTCGCGTAGTCTGGCGGCGTGCCACCGCATCGACCTGGCGCTGGTGCGCGAGCTCTACGACGACCAGGGACGCGTGGGCTTCGAGGACCGGGTGCTCCGAACCAAGAGGCCGGTGGTGCTCGAGAGCCTGACCGAAGACCCGCGGATCTCGCCCGAGGTGGTCTCCCGGAGCGGGATCCGGTCGCTGATCAGCGTGCCGCTCCTGCTCGAGGGCGAGGTCGTCGGCATCCTCAACCTCGGCAGCTCCGGCTCCTATCAGTTCAAGGTCCAGGACATCGAGAACCTGGGCGCTTTCGGGCGGATCTTCGCGCGGGGCGTGTCCAGCTCCAAGCGGTTCTTCGAGGCGCGCCGGCGGGCCGACAACTACAAGGTGATGATCGGAGAGCAGCACGGCAAGCTCAAGTCCCTCGGGGAGGAGCTGGGACTGCTGCAGGCGCGCCTGGCCACCCACCGCGACCTTCTGTCGGCCCTGTGGGGTCGCGAGTGCAGCACCTTCGAGATGCTGATGGCCGGGTGCGGCGAGGCGGCCGTCGCGCCTCCCGGCGCTGCCGACCTGCGCGGTCTGGCGACGGCGGTGGCCGAGGCCCTCGACCGCTACATCTCCCCGGAGGCGCGCGACGCCTGCGCCACCGACCTGAGCCGGTTCGCCTACGGCTTGAAGGACGACGACAGCCGCCTCGCGGCCGGCCGCGCCCAGCCGGGCCAGGCGGACGTATGGGATATTCACGACGCCCTGCCCGAGGTGCGGATGGTGCCGGCGGACGTGCGCAGTTGCACGAAGATTCTGCTGGCCGGCTTCCGCGCGCTCGCTGCGGCGCCGTACACGGTCTCGGTGGCGCCGTCGCCGCGGGGCGCGACGATCGAGATGGCCATGCAGTCCGTGGAGCCGCTGGGAAGCGCCCAGCAACTCCAGGAGGCGATGATCCGGTTGCGCGACTTGCCGCCGGGGCGGCCTCGCCTGGCGCTGATCCTCCTCCATCTGGTCCATCAGATCCTCGCCCGCGCGGGCGGCTCGGTGCGGATTCTGCGCGGCGAAGGGCAGCAGTTCACGCTTCGCCTGGAGTTCCCGCGCGCGGCGGCGGGGGACGGCGATGAGTGAGCCGCCGCCGTCGGCTCGCGACGCGATCGCCACGGCCGTCCTCCAGGGCCGGCCGCCGGAGGCGGAAGCGCTCGGGCGGGTCGACGACCGCGAGCTCGCGCGCCTGTTCCGGCAGCTCCTGTCGGAGTCCGGCGCGACGGCGCGCGCGGGGCTTGCCGCGCTGATCCGCCGGGAGCCGGGCCGTGCGGGCGATCTCGCCGCGGAGGCGCTCGGGAAGTGGGGCGGGGCCGAAGCCGGTGCGCTCCTTCGCGCCATCGACCCGTCCGGTCTGCCGTCCGCCCGGCGCAAGGCCCTGCGGCGCGCGCTCCATTTCCACGAGTCGCACCACGGCGCCGGCATGACGCGCCCGCCGGCGGCGCCGGCACCTGCGCCCGCCGTCGCGCCCGTGGCGTTTCTCACGGCGCCGGATGCCGCTGGCACCCGCCTGTGGTTCTTCCGGCGCCCGGAGCCGGCAGGCCGCGGCGGGCGCCTGGCGGCCGTCACGGTCTCCGACCAGTCGGG
>JAFGQW010000343.1 GCA_016935485.1 Planctomycetota bacterium
TCGAACAGGGTGGGCAGTGCAGCAATGGCAGGCATACCCAGGTACAAGCTGATTCTGCACGAGGAGACGGGGCGCCGGGAGGTGGATGTCGGCCCCGGCCCGGCCGTGGTCGGCCGCTCGGCGGAGAACTCGGTCAGAATCGAGCACGCCTCGATCTCCAGACGCCATTGCGAGGTCCGATTCTCGCCCGAGGGGGTGGAGCTCCGGGATCTGGAGTCTTCCAACGGCACGTGGTTGAACGGCCAGCGGATCTCGCGGATCCAGGTGCGCCCCGGGGACGCGCTTCAGTTCGGCCATGTGCGCGCCGAGATCGTCGCCCTGGAACCGCAGGAATCGTCGGAGCGCGACGAGGGCGGCCCCGCGGAGTCGGCGCCCGCATCGCCCTACACGCTCGTGATCGTGGACGGCGAGTGCGCCGGGGAGCGCTTCGGGCTGCGGCGGTGCCGCATGACGGTCGGGCGGAGCAATGCGAGCGACATCCGCGTGAAGGGGCTGGGGGTGTCGGCCCAGCACGCCGAGATCGTGTGGGACGGAGAGACCCCCGTGCTCAGGGACCTCGACAGCACGAACGGGCTGATTCACGCCGGGCGGCGCGTGGCGTCGATCGCGCTCAAGCACGGGCTGTGCGTCGGCGTCGGCAAGGTCAACGTCCGGATCGAGGGACCGGGGGACGAGATCGAGATCGAGGGGGATCCGGGGCTGGACCGGGAAGCGCTGGCGCAAACCTCGGACGAGACTCTTCAGTTCCACCACGTCACCCAGGTCCAGCCGCCGCGTCGGCGCGGCGTCGGCGCGCTGGTCGGGCTCCTCGTGCTGTTGCTCGTGCTGGCGGCTGCGGCCTACTTCGGTCTGAAGCCGGCGTCCTCCCGGGGCCAGGGGGGACGGCTCTTCGGCACGGTGGAGCCGCCCAGGGACAGTCTCCTCCAGGCCGGTTTCAGTGCGGAGGAGGCCGAGGCGACCGAGTTCTGGCTGCTGGCGAGCCCGAGGGGCAGTTCTCTCTCGCGCAGCCCCGCGGCCGCGCGGACCGGGCGCTTCGGCTACCGGCTGGAGCGAACCGAGGAGGCGGAGCCCGGACGGCCCACGGTGGCGGTCTACCGCGAGCCGCTGCGGGTGGATGCCCGCCGGCGCTACGAGCTGAGCGCGTGGGTCAGGCGCGAGTCCGGCGATGCCGAGGCCACGCTGATGGTCCGGTTCCTCGCGCCGGGCGGCGAGGTGGTCTTCGAGCGCTTCGGCGCCCGGGTGCGTGCGGACGAGCCGCAGCTTGTGGAGCTTTCCCCGACCGTGCCCGAGGCGGTCGATCGGGTGGAGATCGGGCTGGTGGCCTGGGGTGGTCCGGGCGCGCTCGCCTTCGACGACGTGGTGCTCCGGCCGTCGGCGCTGGCGCCGAGGACCGACGCGCACATCGCCAGTCGATTCTCGATCGAGCTCCTCCCCGACGGCGTCTGGAGCCTGCGCGAGGACCGCAGCTGGCTGCTCCGGCGCGCGGAGTATTTCCTCGAGAGCGAAGCGGAGCGTTTCGTGCAGTCCTTCTTCGCCCGCCCGGGCGGCGCGGGGATCGTGCAGCGCGACGGCGTCACCCAGTGGGCCGGCACGCTGGCCGGTCCCGAGCCCCAGGCGGGCGCGTTCGCGCTGGCGATCGCCGGCGCCGACGTGGTGACGTTCACGTACGAGCCCTGGAAGGGTGCGGGTGGCAAGCGGGACGGCCTGGTGCTGTGGGTCCGGCGGGCCGACGTGGAGGCGGGAGTCCTGGCCGCGGTCGGAGGCGACGTGTCGGTCCAGCGGGGCCCGTTTTCGATGGAGGCGGTCGAGGCGTTGGTGCTAGGCACCGGGACGCGCAAGATCCGGCTGGTGCTCGAGCCGCCGCTCAACGCGGAGCTCCTCGAGGTCGACCGCGATTTTCGCCTGGAACTGAGCCGGCGCCACGCGGCCGACGAGCCGCTCGTGCTGCGCCTGAACACCTCGATCATCGATCTGCTGGCCGCGGCGCGCACCGCCCTGGACAAGGGCCGTGACGCCCTCGGCCACGAGCGCTACGGCGAGGCGTACCGCCACCTGAACCAGCTTCTCGGGGAGTTTGCCGTCGATCTCGGCGACGTGGACACGGCGCACCGGCTGATCGCCCAGGTGCAGCAGGAGTTCCGCGGGCGGCACGCCGCGGTCAAGGAGCGCGCCGACCGCGCGGCGTTCTTTCGGGACCGCGACGAGGTCGGCGCGGTGCTGCAGGAGGCGCTCGCCCTGCAGCGCGCCTACCAGAAGACCCCGGTGGAAGGCGAGGCGCGGGCCATCGTGGAGAAGCTGGAGAGCCTGAGAAGCGAGCTGGAGGCCGGCCGCGCCGCGCGGGAGGCCCGCGCGCTGTTGCTGCTGGCCCGGGATGCGAAGGAGCGCGGCGATATCGGATTCGCGGAGGAGTACTACCGTACGGTGATGGACCGCTGTACGGGTACGCCGTTCGCGGCCGAGGCCGAGAGCGAGCTGGCCGAGATGCAGCGGGTGGCGGCGGAGCTGGAGCGAAAGTCGGAGAGCGAGCCGGAGGGGCGTCCGGAGAGCCGCTCGCTGCGGTAGGTGCGGCAGCGGACCGATCGGCGGAGATCGCCGTGGTGGCGGCCCGGATGGCCGTCGAGTCGAGAGGAAGCGGGAGCTGAGCGGATGGCGCGTTTCGGCATGGGCATCGACCTGGGCTCCGACAGCGTCAAGATCGTGCAGGGTCGGTTCCGGGGCGAGACCTTCCACGTGGTCAAGGCGCGCCGGCTCCGCCTGCCGCCGGGCGAGGATCACGCCGCGTTCCTCAAGCGCACGCTCGCGGGCGAAGGCTTCCGCGGGGCAGCGCTCCTCGGTCTGACCGGCAAGGACATCATCATTCGTTACACGCAGGTGCCGCCGGTCACCCCGCAGCGCTTGAAGACGCTGATGGACTTCGAGGTGAGCGAGATCATCGCGCAGAGCGGCGGCGACGTCGTCGCGGACTACGCGCTGCTGCCGCTCGACGAGGGCTCCGAGGAGGAAGAGCTGGTGCTCCTCGGGCTGGTGAAGGACGCCTTCCTGTCGGCGCGCATGGAGGCGCTCAAGGCGCTCGGGATCCGCGTGCAGGGCGCGTGTCCGAACGCGCTCGGGCTGTTCAACTGCTTTCTCAAGAACGGCGACTTCCGCAGCGAGGAGCTCACCCTGCTGCTGAACCTCGGCGCCGAGAACTGCGACATCGCGCTACAGAAGAACGCGCAGCTGATCTTCGCGCGCAACCAGTCCCTCGGCGGGCGGGCCTTCACGCGGGCGATCATGGAGGGACTCGGCGTGGACGAGGTCCGCGCCGAGCGCTTGAAGCAGCTCAAGGCGGACCTCACGGCCCTGCTGCCGGGCCGGCGCCCGGAGCAGGCCGAGGAGCGGCTTGCGCGCACGCTGGTGGGACCGGCGGGCCGGCTCTTCTCGATGGTGCAGTCGACCCTGACCTTCGCGAAGAACCAGTCCAAGATGTACAACCTCAAGCTGGGCCGGGTGCTGCTCTCGGGCGGCGGTTCCCGGCTGCGCGGGCTGGACGCCTACCTGTCCCAGAACCTGGGCGTGCCGGTGGAGCGCTTCGATCCCCTGCCCCGGGTGGATCTGTCGGCGCTCGCGCCGGAGTCGGCGCGCGAGGTCGCCGGCCACGGCGCGGAGCTGGCGGTTGCACTGGGTCTGGCCGAGATGGCGGTCGATCCGCGCTTCTTCCGCATCACGCTGCTGCCGGAGAAGGTCCGCAAGCGACTGGAGTTTCGCCGCAGCACGGCCTTTCTGATCGCGGCCGGGGTGGCGATCGTCTGCTTTCTCGGGCTGAGCTTCTTCAAGGCGCGCACCGAGAACGCCCACGCCGCGGCCTGGCAGCGCAAGGTCTCCGAGGAGCGCCACCAACGCGACAAGCACTTGCGCGACTACCGGGAGGTCGAGCGCGCCAACCGGGAACTGGCCGAGAAGGTCGACCGGCTGGCGCGGCGCCGCAACTTCGGGGCGGCGCTCGTCAAGGCGTGGCGCGCGGTCGAGAAGCACCTGCCGGCGGAGTTCTGGATCCGGGAGCTGAAGCTGGAGTCGGTGCCCTTCCGCGCGATCGGCGAGGAGGGGACCCGGGCCTCCCGGTCGCCGGCCGTCCCGGTC
This sequence comes from Planctomycetota bacterium, assembly GCA_016935485.1. Taxonomy (GTDB): domain Bacteria; phylum Planctomycetota; class JAFGQW01; order JAFGQW01; family JAFGQW01; genus JAFGQW01. The sequence continues at coordinate 4,120 of JAFGQW010000343.1, forward strand.
GGGCGCAGTGCGCGGGACGCCGCGCCGCCCGGACCGGAGATCCCGACGCTCGTCGTGGTCGGCGCCGGCCGCCAGACCGGGCGGCAGCTGGTTCCGGCGCTCAACGACTACGTGGCGGCGCTCCGCGAGGAGGAGGACATCCGGCTGGTGCAGCGCACTGACAAGCTGGGCGCCGGTCAGCTGGAGTTCACGCTCTATTTGCACATGGTGGCGCCTCCGGCCGCGCCCGAGCCCGTGGGCGACAAGGACGGGCAACAACCGTAGGGGCGTGCGCTGCCCCCGGTGCGATGGGGGCGCGCGGGCCCCGGGCTGGCAGGGAACGCGAGATGGATTTCGAGGAACTCTGGGCCGAACACAAACCGTTCATCCTCCTGGTGGGCATCGCGCTGATCGTCCTGCTGGTCTTCCAGGGGGTGAAGACGGCAATCTACACGGACGATACGGGGCGCGCGCTGGCCTCGGCGTCCCGGTCGCTGGCGAGCCTCCGGAGCGAGCCGGTCGCAAAGCGCAGCGAGGTCGCCGAAGAGCGGGAGCGGGAGGCCGAGCTGGGGGAGCGCCTCGAGCGCCTGCGCGGCGAGCTGACCCTGAACGTGCCGGACGATTTCCGCCTGCCCGAGGTCAACGCGAAGTCCGCCTTCACCCGGGTCGTCCAGGAGACGCGCGACAAGGTGGCCGAGGTCGCCGGGCTGAAGAACCTGCACGTTCCCTACGAGCTCGGCGTCCCGAGCATCACGCCCAACACCCGCGAGGAGATGGACCGCTACCTTCTGGGCCTGGCGGTGGTCGAGCGCGTGGTGACGTACGCGGTGGACGAGGGGGTGAGGCGCGTGGAGTCGATCGAGATCAGACCGGCGCGGGGCACCGGCTTTCTCCGGGAAACGCGGGTGACGTTCCGCGTCCTGACCGAGGGGCGGGTGCTCGGCGCGCTGCTCGACCGGATTCTCGACCCCGCGAACCCCCTGGTGCTCACCCAGTTCCAGGTGACGCACCCGCCCCGCGGGGAGGGCGTCGTCGCCACGCTGGGGATTTCGATCGTGGAGGTCGACCCGGACCGGCCGGTCGGCGAGGAGGGAGTGGGCTAGTGGGTGGTCTGATCACGAAGGAGAAGATCGTCTTCGTCCTCGCACTGGTGCTGCTGGTGTGGGGGCTTCGCGGCGCGCTCTCCCCAGCGAATCCGGCGGGTTCGGTGCCCCCGGGCCGGCCGCTGGAGAAGACGCCGCCGCCGTTCCTGTCACCGGATCTCCGGCTGGCCGAGACCGACGAGCTCTACCGGGAGCGGGGCCGGGACCTCTTCGCTGAGCCCATCGCCTTGAAGCCGCTCAGCCCGCTCGAGCTGGCGCCGCCGCCGCTCGTGCAAGCGCCGCTGACGGCCCCGCCGCCCGTGCCGGGTCCCCCGCCGCGTCACTGGGCGGGGTTGCGCCACCACATGCCTCCGGCCACGGCCGCCGGCGGCGGGGCTCAAGCCGGCCGGGCGGGGGCGCCCGCCGCGGGGAGCGAGCCGGGGACGGCGACGCCCGGAGCGGACGAGGCGAAGAAGGCGGAGGCGAAGGTCGATCCCGCCAAGACGTACGACTCCGTGATCCGCAGGGCGAGCACCACGCGGCTCTACGGGCGGATCCGCAATCCGGATCCCCTGGCGCTCGTCGAGGCGGAGAAGGATGACGAGGAGAACCAATTCGTCTTGAAGCGCGGCGCGCGCCTCGAGTTCGACTACTTTGACCCGGCCACGGGGCTCCGGCGCGGCGCGGAGACATTCGGAGCGGGCGATCTGGAGGTGTTCTCCCTGGCAGCCACTCCCACGAACCTCTACGCGATCAAGCGGCGCCGCCTCCCGCCGGGCAGCGTGAACAGCCGGATCGCGCTGGCCCGCTGGCTGACGAGCATCGGCCGGGTGGACTGGGCCGCGGGGGAGTATCGCGAGGCCATGAAGCTCGACCCGCGCCGCAAGGACCTCTACCTCGAGCTCGGGCAGACGCTCGAGCGCGAGTACCTCTGGGAGGATGCGCTGCAGTGTTACCGCAGCGCCCGCGAGCAGGGCGTGGACGATCCGGCGCTGCTCTACCGCGAGGGGCTGTTGCTCAAGCGGTTCGGCCTGATTCCGGCGGCGTTCGGGCGCTTCCGTCAGGCGCTCGAGGTCGATCGCGGGGACACCCGGTCGCGCATCGCGCTCGGGGAGTGCCTGGTGCGGCTCGGCCGGGTCGACGAGGCCGTGGTCGAGCTGAAGCAGGCCTACGGGGCGAGTGCGCCGGCGGGCACGCCCATCGCGAGCACGCTGTGGTTCGACGCCGCGGTCGCGCTCGGCCGGGCCTACCTGGCGGCCGGCGACTTCAAGGAGGCGGCCCGCTACTTCCGCGCGGTCGTGGACGCCGACCGCGCCCGCGAGCACAAGGAGGCGTTCCACGGGCTCGCCGCCACCCTGTACGCGATGGGCGGCAGCGAGGCGCTGGGGGAGGCGCTGCCGCTGTGGGCGGCGGGAGACCGGTCGCCGCTGACGCGCGTCGCCCTGATCCATCGGGGCTACGCCCTGGTGCGGCTGGGTCGATTCGGCGAGGCGCGCGAGGCGCTCGAGCAGGCGCTCCGGGAGGATCCGCTCCACGCCGATCTGGCCCTCCTCGGCCTCGCGTTCGTCGCGGAGTGCGAGGGCAAGCACGACGAGGCGCTCGAGACCTACGAGGAGGCGCTGGTGCGCAATCCGACGCTCCTCTACGCCCACCTGGCCATCGGGCGGATTCAGCGGCAGCAAGGCGACCCCGAGGCGGCCCGGGCCGCGCTGGCCCGCCTGCTGGACCAGGCGCCGGACGCGGTGGATGCGCTGCTCGAGATGGCGCTGGCTTGCCTGGCGGTCAACCAGACCCCCGAGGCGCTCCGGTACCTGGAGCGGGCGCGCCAGCTCGAGCCGTCCTCGCTCGCGCTCACCTCGGCGTACGGAGCGTGCCTGCTGCGCGCGCAGCGCGAGGAGGCCGCGATGGCGGTGTTCCAGTCCGTTCTGGCCCGGCGCGACGACGACCCGCTGGCGCTGGCCAGCGCCGCCGTCGTGCACTACCGCCGGGGGGACGTGCCCAAGGCGATCGGCAATTTCCAGTCGACGATGGAGGCGGGGCGCAACGACCCCCGGTTCCGGAACATCGTGGAATACGCGCGCCGCACCGCGGCGGCCATCGAGGACAACGCCCGCAAGCGCCTCTGGGAGGACGACTTCAACCGGACCGAGATCCGCAACGACTGGAGCACGGAACACTCCCACGGGGTCGTCATTCGCAGCGCGAAGGGTGCGGTCGAGTTCCACGGAACCCAGCAGGTCGGCGACGCGGAGACGGCGCTCCTGCGCACCGTGTCTCTGGGCCAGCTCGTCTCCTTCGACGTGGCGCTCACGGTCCCCGAGGGCACCCGCGCGGCGATCGGCGTGGAGATCGTGGTGCGCCGCAGCAGTCAGGATCGCACCGCCGTGCGCGGCGCCATCCAGTTCGTGCGCGACCCGCGGGGGCAGCTCGCCTACCGCATCCACGAGGGCGAGGGCGAGTTTGCGCCGTGGCAGCTCGTCGGCCGGGCCTGGCCGGCCGGCGCGGGGGTGCGCCTGGGCTTCCAGCGGTCCGGCGAGCGGGAACAGGCGTGGAGCCTGACGCTCGATGGCCGCGTCATCCAGCGCGACATCGAGGTGAAACCGCTGCGCGGCTGGAATCGGGACGCGCAGATCGGCGTGTTCGGAGCGGCCAAGATCGGCACCGAGTGGGCGTGCACGGTCGACGACGTGCGCATGATTCTCCGGGTGGATTCGTGATGCAGAGCTCGACACGGAACCGAACGCCGCCCGCGGCCCGGGCCGCGGGCGGCCGGCCGCGCGGCGCGCGCGGTTTCACCCTGATCGAGATCCTCGTGGTGCTGACCATCCTGGCGGCGCTGATCGCGGTGGTCACACCGGTGCTGTTCAAGGCCCAGGAGGAGGGGCAGCGCGCCGTCACCGCGGCGGCCATCCAGACGATCAAGACGGCGCTCAAGATGCGCGCCGCCGACCCCCGGATCGGCGACGTGCCGCCGACCTCGCTCGCGGCGGCGGGGTTCGACCCGCCGAACGATATCAACGAGGGGATCGAGGTGCTCGTGGCGCTGCTCGGCGCCGAGGACGCGCCGTCCAATCCGTTCGAGGACGACTCGAGGCTCGTCAACCTGGACGGGGATCGCGACCCGACGCGGATGACATACCAGCGCTCCCGGGAGTTCTTCGAGTATGCCGACTCGTGGGGCAACCCGCTCCTCTACTTTCGGCTGCGCGACTTCTCGGACAACCCCGACGCCAAGGTGCGCTACCAGATCCTGAGCGGCGCGATCCTCGAGGTGGGGCCGATCCGGAGCAAGAAGACCGGGTCGTTTGCCGGCGTGAGCGACGGCTTCCAGCTGATCAGCCTGGGGCCCGACGAGGAGTTGGGCACCGACGACGACGTGGTGAGCTGGAGCGGGTCGTAGCGGTTGCCGGCCGGCCCGCGACCGGGCACGTGCGGCGTCCGGTCCCGGGGCTCGGGCCTCCAGATCGGGAGAGGACAGCGCGAACGGGAAGGAAGCGATGGGCACGACCGGGCGAGAGCAGACGCGGCGGGCGGTGGCCGCGGGCACCACGCTGGTGGAGCTCCTGGTCGTGCTGTTCATCGTGTCGCTGCTGCTGGGCATCGGCGTCGGCGTGTTCGGGAAGTTCTCCGTGCTGAGCGCGGCGGACAACGCCGGGGCGGGGATCCGGTCCATGGTGCGGGTGATCCGCGATCATGCGCGAAACCACGGCACCGTGGGCACCGTGGTCCTCGACGCGGAGAACAACCGGGTGCTCGGGCTGCTGGAGCGGGTGGTCGGGCAGTGGCATTTCGAGAGCGCCGGCGGCGCCACGACCGGCGCCTTCGACCACGATCCTCGGCTGCTCGGCGGTGCGGAGCTGGTTCGGGACGGCTGCATCGGCGGCGCGCTCCGGCTGGACGGCGGTCCGGGCGCTGGCGCCGAGCTGGGCCGGGCCGTCACGTTCGAGTCCGAGTGGGGGATCGCGCTCTCGGCCGATGTGTGGCTGGAGGAGGCCCAGGGCGGCGGGGGCACGCTGCTGGCCAAGGGCGATGCGTACGGGCTGCGTCTGGAAGGCACCCGCTCGCTCGTGGGCTGGGTCGGGGTGACGGAGGAGGGCGAGATCGCCCGCCGCCTGGACGTGGTGGAGGCGAGTTCCGGCGAGGAGAAGGTGCCCTGCGGCCGCTGGGCGCGGATCGGCCTCTACTACGACCGCGTGCAGCTGCGCCTGTTCATCGACGCCCGGCAGGTGGCCGAGGCCCAGGAGGGGCGTCCGCTGGGGCAGGCGCCCGACAAGCCGCTCGTCCTGGGGGGAGGGACCAGCGCCATCAAGGGCAAGGTCGACGGCGTGCGGTTGAGCGTGCTCGGGCCCGCGGAGGGGGGGGAGCTACCCCCGGGGGTCAAGCTGGGCGGCGGCACCCGCGTGATCCGCTTCGATGCGCAGGGACGGCTGGATGCCCGCTACCACCGGGTGCCGGCGAAGATCGTGCTCGAGGGCGCCGACGGGGGGTTGCGGACCGTTGCGGTCGGACCTCTGGGAGACGTATCGCTGGAATGACTGCCGGCAGGAAATGGAAACCGGGCGCCCGGCGCAACCGGCGGGCATCCTTCTGGTTTGGAGACGCGGTGCGGCGCGCGGGCATCGGGGCCGGGCGCCGTGGTGGTGTGCCGGGGTCGGAAAGGAGCCTTCGCGGATGATCGCTCGCTACCGTCCGGATCGGCCCGAGGGCATTGCACTCATCATGGTGATCGTGGTGCTGATGGCGCTGCTGCTCATCGCCACCCCGTTCGCGGTGAGCATGCGCGACCAGCGGGTCACGGTCCACATGATCGACAGCGCCGATCGCGCCCAGGAGGATCTGGTGAGCATCCGGGATGCCGTGGTAGGCCGTCTCGCCCGGACCACGCACTTCCGGACGGATCCGACGCCAGACGTGGACGGGCTCGCCGAGATCGAGGCGGCGGCCGCACTCGAGGCCGTGGGCGACCTCGACGGCGTGTGCAACCCGCGCGGCGCGATTTGGAGCACGTCCGTCGAGGACGAGCAGGCGAAGATCAACGTGAACGCGGCCTCGCCGTTTGCGCTCGCCAACCTGTTCGGGGCGCGCACGGTGCTGAGCGAGAAGATCTCGGACGCCGATACCGAGATCCCGGTCGAGGACTCCTCGATCTTCGCTCGCGACGGCGGCTACGTGGTGGTGGGCGCGGAGCTCATCCGGTACGCCGGCGTCCAGCTCGGCCGGCTGGTCGGCTGCGAGCGCGGGGTCCACGCCGTCGAGGAGGAGCCCATCCGGCTCGGCGTGACCGAGTCGTACTACTTCAGTCCCGGCTCGATCGTGCGGCTGTCCGACGGGCTCAGGACCGACTACGCGATGATCAGCGCGGTGTCCCGCGGTTTCCGCACGATCCTCTCGGGGCGCGGCGGCAGCGTGCAGATCACCCGCGGCTTCACGCTGCCGGACAATCACGGCACCGGCACGCCAGTCCTCGACGCGCGCGTCTTCGCGGTGAACCTCTACCGGATCCTGCGCCATCCCGGCCAGTGCTACCGCTACCCGACGGTCACCGCGATCCGCCAGATCACCGACCTGGGGCTGCCCGGCTTCGATCCGGATGCGCTCGAGAAGGTGCTGCCGCTTCTGACCGTCTACAGCCAGCACGAGGGGGCGGCCCGCTGGGGCAACCACCGCACCGTGCTCGACGACTTCACCTACCGCGAGCGCGAGTGGCTCAGCTACCACACGCGGATCGAGTTCGAGGTGCGCTACCCGGTGAACATCAACACGGCGGACCGCCCGGTCCTGGTCGCGCTCCTGCTCGGGCTTAGCGGCGAGCGCCAGCAGGAGGAAGTGACCGCCGACATGGCCGGCAAGCTCGCCGACCGCATCCTGGCGGCCCGGGCCGAGGAGCCGCTGAGGGACGCCGAGGACTTCCTCGACCGCATCCTCGAGCCGGCGCTCGAGGTGGAGGAGATCACGCGCGGGCTGCGGGGCGCGGTCTTCCAGAACTTCTTCGACAGCCCCATGCTGGTGTTCCTCAACGGCGGCACCCACCGCGCCATCTTCCATGCGCTCGATACCTTCACGATCCTGGCCAACGTGAGCCGCAACAACGCGGCCGGCGTGGAGCTGGCGCGCCGGCGCATGAAGGAGGTCGTGAGCGTCGCCCCGCCGCAGCTCATCCGCTACGTGCTCGACTCGCAGTGGGATTTCGAGCGCCTGATCCCGCCCGGCCGCTACAGCCGGTTCGTCACCACGTTTCCCGTGAACGTGGAGACCCAGCAGTCCCCGCAGGACCCCCCTGTGTTCGATCCCCCGAACCGCTCGATGAAGCAGCTGTCGGGCTACGTCCGGAACCAGCGGCGGGAGGCGCGCGGCCTGGAGAAGCGGGACGTGTTCGCCTCGCGGGAGACCGAGGGATTCGAGGGCGAGGACGCCGGCAGCGTCCGCGGGCGCCCGGCGCGGAGCGCGGACGGCTTCGGCGGCATGGGCCGCAACGTCGAGCCGAACCGGATGTTCGTCGAGCACTTCGACAACAGCGAGGACATCGAGGGCGAGAAGCTCACCAGCGGCACGCGGACGCTGCCGCTGTTCAGCCGCAGCGTGTCGGTGCAAGGGGGCGGGCGGGTCAGCGTTCGCGTGTCCACCGGCCAGCGGGGCGGCGGCATGAACCCGATGGTGATCGGGCTGTGGTATCGCCCGCTCTGGGACGAGATCGGCGAGGGGCGCCACTACATCTGGGGGACGGGCGATGACCCGAACACCGACAAGGTGGAGCTCTTCTACGACGGGCGCGAGCGGGCATTGGTGCTCGAGATCGCCGATGCCGGGCTCAGCCGCCCGGCCGATCTCAGCCGGGCGTACTTTCCCATCCAGCGCGGCAGCCGCGCGTGGTACCACATCGCCTGCGTGATCGCCGGCACGCGGCCCGACCAGATGCAGATCCTCGTCGACGGCGTGCCGTTTCGCGGCACGGAGAAGGTCAAGCAGCACTACCGCTTCCTCACCCGGCTCACGGGCGACATCAGCGCCGAGGAGACCCGGATTCCGGTCGAGGACAGCGAGGGCTTCCCCGACCGCGGCGTCCTGCTGATCGGCGAGGAGAAGATCGAGTACCGGGGCCGCTCGAAGACCGGTTTCAGCGCGATTGCGGACAACCGGGAGAACCCGCGGGTCAAGCGGGGCCGCGGGTCCCGCGGATCCACGGCGGTCAGCCACCGGGAGGGGGCCGCGGTGCTGCTGTACGGTTATGCCGACGCGATCGCCTCGGAGATCCCCGCCGTGCAGGGCCGGCTCGCCGGTGCGGGCGGGACCGCCGGGCTGGGCCGCTGGCGGCCGGCGCTGCTCAACGGCAAGGACGCGATCGTCACTGTGCGCGGCGCGCCGCTCGGTCTCCTCGAGACGAGCACGTCGATCCCGCTCTTTGCGCCGAGCGGCACGCTCGAGGGCTTCCAGCAGAGCGGCTACGCGTTGCTGCTGTCGGCGCGGATCGCCCGGCTGGGACCCGAACCGACGCCCCAGAACCCGAACCCGGCGGGTACCGTCGATATCGGCGGCGTGGAGCTCGTCCACTACAGCACGCTCGCCGGAAACGAGCTCCAGGGGGTGACGCGCGGCGTGAGCACCCCGCATTTGCTGGAGACGTTCGGCGAGCAGAGCATCACGTGGCTGAACCCGACCGTTCCCAAGGCGTTCTTGAACGGCACCGAGCCGCACCTTCTGGTTCAGGCCGAGAGCGGGCAGGGCGTCATTCCCACCTGGGTCGTTCCCATCAGCCTGCAGGCGACGGATACGACCGGCTACCTCGATCCGCTGGTCACGCTGTACTCCGAGCGCGTGCAGATCAACACCGAGGGCGGGCGGCCCGAGTGGGTGCGCTACGACGAGCTGCTCACCTTCGGCGGCGCCCACTACTTCGGGCGGACCGACTGGCGCCACCTTCGGCGGCTGTTCCGCGTGATGACGCGCCGTGCCCTGGTCCCGCCGGCCAGCGGGAAGTGGGCTTTCCTGGGCCTGCCCGGCGGTGGCGAGGGCCTGGCGGTGGCGGCGCCGGCTGCTGTCGGCGCCTTCCCGGACCCGGAGCCGCCGCTGCCGCAGCAGACCGAGCAGGAGGAGACGTTCCTCGGCCCCGTCGCCGCCACCGAGGTGGCGGACTCCTTGCCGGGCTGGGTCGAGTTTCGCGGCTCCGACGACACCCAGGACCGCGACCATGCCCACAACATCGAGATCCTGCAGGTCTTTCGCACCGATCTCCCGGCGGCGGGTCCGGAGGATCGGGTGACCCTGGTGGATGGGTCGGGGGCGACGAAGGAGGATCATTTCGTCCGCTGGGGGGCGGCCTATGCCGACGCTTCCCTCGGGCGCCTGGACCGCACGGCCCACTTCGCGTCATTCAGCCGCGGGGTGGCCCGCCGCTGGCTCTCCGACACCGAGCGGATTCGCACCCAGGGCGGTGCGGGGCAGCGCCAGCGCGCCACGGTGGACCGGACCCCGAGCGCCATCCAGTGGGACACGCGCCGGGTGGCGCGCCTGCTGAAGGCGCCGAGCGGCGAGCTGCCGAGCCGGACCACGGGCTCGCTCATCGTGGGCGGCACGTTCGGTGGGCGGCGGGCCTCGTGCATCCTCGACGAGGTGGAGACCTTCCCGCACACCGAGTCCACGATGCGCCGCATCGTGGCCCCGCCGTCGCTCAAGCTCCGCTACCAGAACGCCATCAATCCGGGGGCGACCCAGGAGGAACAGCAGAAGCAGCGCGAGGCGCAGCAGCGGGCGCGGCGCTACATCACCGCGGACGAGGTGGACATCCCGCTCGCGTACGCCGACGTGTGGACCGATTTCGACGGCATCACGCGCGAGCGCGAGGTGTGGCGCGGCAGCTTCGCCGCGTTCCAGCGCCAGAACCAGCAGGGACGCAGCGGCGGATCGGTACGGAGCCCCTTTCCCTACACGCGCCGGTCCGCGGACGATCGGGACTGCGGCCTGGTGCGCATCGGCAACGAGTTCATCGTCTACCGCGGGCTCGAGCAGCAGTCCGAGCGCATGGAGATCGTGCTGAAGAACTGCCTGCGCGGGGCCTTCGGCACCGAGGCGTCGGCGCACGAGCAGGGCGAGGCGGCGCTGTTCCTGGGGTACGTGGAGATGACGCTGCTGCGCGAGGGCATCTCGGCGGAGGCTTCGAGTCTGCCGATCGTGGACAGCCTCGGGCTGGCGCCGCAGGGCTATGTCGCGGCCTTCGACAACCTCCAGACGGGGAGCGTCCGGGAGGTGATCGGCTACACCGAGACCCGGCGCGGCAGCCGCACCGAGGGCACGGGGGCCGAGCTCGTCATGCCGCAGCGCGTGAGCCAGGAGCAGCTTCAGACCCTGATCGAGCTCCGGGAGCAGCAGCAGGAGCCGAGCCCGGAGCAGGGCGGCTCCGGCATCTTTCGCGGGCGGTTCGGCACCGTGCCGGCGCAGCACGCGTCGAACACCGTGCTGCTGCGGCTGCCATTCCGCTACTGGGACCGCGCCGCCCGCAACGCCGACAACCCGGAACTGGGCTACTTCCAGTTCCCGCTGAACCGGACGGGGGCCTACGTCAAGACGCTCACCTGGGGCGAGCACTTCCGCCAGAAGAACCTCGATCTCCGCGTGCTGGCGCGTGTGGACCAGCGGGCGCCGTGGGATGCCGAGCCCCGCGGCCGAGAGAACGGGCTCTTCGAGTTCACCAACCCGCGCGGCCAGAACGATCCCAACCGGATCGACATGCAGGGTAACCTCTTGGAGGTGCGGGTCTTCTTCGAGTACCGCGCGGGGGCATTCGATGCGCTCTTCGACGCCGACGGCTGGAAGGAGACCCCGTGGCTTACCCATCTCCGGGTGGACTACGTGCAGGCGAGCCAGGTGCTGTACCACGAGGCGAAGCGATAGTACAATGCAACGGGCCGTGGGTACTTGGCGCGCGCGTCCCGGGTCTGGCGGCCCGGATGGCCGGCGGCCGTCGCCGGCGCGCGCCGGCTTCACGCTGATCGAGCTTCTGATCTCGTGCGCGCTCTTCATCGGGATCGTCTTCGTGCTCTACACGTTCATCAGCGGCGGCGTCAAGATGTGGCGCACCGGGGAGCGGCGCCAGGATCTCTACCAGCGCGCCCAGGCGGCGTTCGAGGTCCTGGCCGCGGACCTGTGGTGCACGTTCTGCCCGCAGGTCTTCGAGGAGGCCCCGCCCGTGGCCCAGTTCCTCGCGGAACGTCCGTCCCGGCCGGTGCGGGATGCCTTCGGCATCGAATCCCGCGAGCCCGAGGAGCGGCGTCCGCACGTGCTCGGTTCGCGCCTGCGGCTGGTCCGCACGATTTCCGGCGAGTTCTCCGATCCGGTGACTCGCTTGAGCGGCCTGGTGGCCGGCGCCACGGAGCACTACTTGCCGGGAGTGCTGCCGGCGACGGACGACGAAGAGGGCGAGGGCAGGGCGCCGGGCGAGAGTGCGCCGCCTGCCTACAAGGCGCCCGGCGGGCTCATGGAGCTGATGTATCTGGCGACCGTGCTGCCCGGTTCCGGGCAGGCCGCCGGCATGGGTACGCTGCTCCGCGGCGAGCGCATGCCGGTCGGCGGTGAGGGATCCTTTTTCTCCGACGAGGTCGCCGACAGTCCCGCCGCGTGGACGACGGTGCTCCGCCCCGTGGTGGGCGGGGTGCTCCACCTTGGGCTGGAGTTCTGGGACCAGGATACCGAGTCCTGGGAAGGCGAGCCCGGCGAGGCCCGCTCCGGGGTCCAGGACGTGTGGGATTCCACGCGCGGTCGCCTCAAGGAGTTCCGCTTCTATCGCCGCGGCTCGGCGGCGACCGACATCGACGACATCTACCCGCGGCGGGTGCGGATCACGCTGATCCTGTCCCGGCCCGCGGACGCCGCGATGGCCGCGCGGCTCGCGTGGGGCCTGGGGCGCAACGAGAAGCGCCTCGACCTCGACCGGCCCGGCGGGCTCGAGCTCGAGGACGAGGCGGTGGTGCTGGTCGGGGGCCGGGAGCTGATGGCGATCGCCCGCGCCGGCGCCGTCCGCGCCAGGATCGTCACCCGGGGCGCGTACGATACCCCGATCGCCGACCACGAGCGTGGCGCGCCGGTGGTCTGGGGAGAAGTTTTCACGCGGGTGGTCAACATTCCCTGCTACCGCGAGTACCATAACCCGTAGTCATGACCATGGACCGTAACCCCAGTCACCGGTCGGGCGGCTTCACCCTGATCGAGGTGATGATCGCGGCCGTGGTGCTCGTGGCGGGAATGCTGTCGATCATGGGGCTGTTCGGCGTCGCGCTGGCCACGCACCGGAGCAACATCGACACGGCGCGCCTGGCGGCGATCCGTGCCGACGTGCTGCCGGAGGCGCTCCGGGAGGCGGTCGAGATCGACCCGGAGACCGAGGTGCTCACCTGCCGGGATCTGGACCGGCGACCCGCGCCGGGCCATCCGGGGTTCTTCTACGAGCTCCGGATCGAGTCGAGCGACGCGGACAGCGGCGCCCACGTGGCGGCGCTGACGGTGAGCTGGTGGGGGGGCGGACGGCAGCAGACGGACCGGAGCCGCCACGTGTTCCGGGCAGAGAAGAGCTTCGCGGACCTGATCCGGACCCGATTCAAGGAGGAAAGGCAACCATGACAAGAATCCTCGCACTCGCGGCCGCGGTGCTGGGCGTTGCGCTGGCGGCCCGGGTGCCGGCCGAGGTGGTCACGCTCAAGGACGGGACCGTGTTGCAGGGCCAGATCCTGGAGGGCGACGAGAAGGGCCTGCGCCTGCAGCGCTTCGACACGGGCGGGGTGGTCTTCCTGCCCTGGAACTTCCTCCACGACCGCGACCGTGACCGGATCCGCCGGGACCGCGGGCTGGACATCGGCGAGCTGGACGCCTTCCAGATTCCCGGCGTGCGCATCGAGATGCTGGACCGCACGGTCTACGAGGGCGTGATGGGCGAGCAGGAGCCCGACAAGATCTGGCTTCACACCGCCCAGTCCAGGATCCCGATCCTCACGAGCCGGATCGTGCGGCAGGAGGCCATCACGGTGAACGCCGTCGAGGTCTATCCGCCGGACAAGCTCTACGACGACCGGATGGCCGAGGGGCGCCCGACCGATGTGGACAGCCACTTCGAGCTCGGCAAGTTCTGCATGCAGATCGAGCTCTACGACAAGGCCATCGAGCATTTCGGCAAGGTGCAGGAGCTCGATCCGCAGTACAAGCCCGACTTCGTGCAGAAGCGCCTGACGGAATGCCAGGTCATGCTGGCCAACCGCGCCCAGGCGGAGCTCGTCAACCGCATCACCCGGTTGCTCTACGCCAACAAGTTCAAGGAAGCGCTCGACCAGATCGCCGCCCTCGAGCAGCTCGAGGATCTGGATCCGGTCTGGAAAACGAAGCTCGCGGACAAGAAGAAGGAGGCCGGGGAGAAGCGCGAGTCCTTCCTCATCCGCAGCATCGCTGCCACGATGCCGCCCTTCATCCGCCATCTCGCCGAGGTGGCGGGAAAGGACCGCAACCTCTCGCTCCCGAACGCGCGGAACTACGCGCAGCGGGACCTCTCGCGGGATCTGCGCGCCCGGCTGGTGAACCGCTTCGAGATCGAGGAGAAGGAAGTCCGGGACTTCATCGCGAAGATCAAGTCGTACCACCAGTTCAAGGTGAGCTACGGCGACTTCACCTGGTTCGCGCCGGGCGAGACCCCGCCGACCTTCCAGCGCCAGCAGAGCGGCCGCACGACCCAGAGCGACCGTGGGCGGATCACCCGGGCGAGCGACCGGAGCCGCCAGAGCCAGCAGCAGCGGGAGAAGCCGCTTCCCAAGGCCGACGAGCTCTGGGCGCAGTCGATCGCCAAGCAGCGCACCAGCTTCATCCACGCGCTCTGGGCGGAGCGTGCGCGCGAGGTCCACGTGGTCCGCATCGAGCGGCAGGCGTGCTCGGTGTGCGCGGGCCGCGGCACGACCCGGATCACCGGCGAGGGGGGGATCGTCGAGATCCGCTGCACGCGCTGCCGGGGCATCGGCAGCGACCGGGTGGTCGTCTACCGCATTGGACCGGGCGACGGCCAGGGCAACGTCGCGTCGCCGGCGAGCGAGGCCGGTCAGGGGCTCACCCCGGCCGAGCGGCTCCGGCAGAAGCTGCTCGAGCGGCAGCGCGGGCGCACGGAACCGGGCGGTCAGCCGCCCGGCGGCCAGCCGCCTTCCGGGGGCGATCGGCCCGGCTTGCGGCGTCCCGGCGGCGATCGGCGCTGAGGCGGAGTTGAGGCAACCTGCGGGCTGGCGAGAAAGCCCTTGATTTCGCGCCCCGGCAAGCCAACATGCGGGACGCACGCGGTGCGTGAGTCCCGCTTTTCGTGGTCCTCGATGGGCGCCGGAGGGAGGCGTCGAATGAGCGGCGGTTGCGGCGCGCTCGCGGCCTTCGTGGCCGCAGGCTTGCTCGTGGGGGCCGGCTGTGCCACGGAGCCCGGCGCGGCCCCCGATCCGGCGATCGGAGCGACCGCATCGTTTCGGACGCCGGGGGCGCCGTTCGACCCGCCGCCCGGCCCCGAGCCGCCCGCGCCGGCGGGACCGTTGGGCCTGGACCGGGCGGAGCCCTTCTGGCCGGACGCACTGGCCTGCGTGGACGGCGCGCCGGTCTCGAAGCGCGATCTCGCCGAGTTCCTGTGCGTGAGCGATCCCCGGCTGGCGCGGCTGCTCGTGGAGGACCTCGCCAAGCTCCGGGTCCTGCGTGCCGAGGTGGAGCGCCTCGGGATCGAGGTTCCCGAGGACCGCCTCGCCGTGCGGATGGCGGCCATCGACCGGGAGGTCGAAGCGGCGGCCCGCGGCGCCGGCAAGAGCACCGCGGACTTCATCGCGGAGCGCTTCGGCATCTCGCTCGACGTGTTCCGGGCGGCGCAGCGGCTCAAGCTCCGCACCCTGCTCGCCCAGGAGCGCGTGGTGCGCTACGCGCGCATCCTGGACGACGTGGTCGAGGGGCGGATCCTCGTGGTGGAGACGCGCGCGGCGGCCGACCGGATTGTGCGCCAGCTCGGGCAGGGGGCGGACTTCGCGGCGCTGGCCCGGCGGGATTCGGTCCATGCCTCGAAGGAGCGCGGCGGGCTGTTGCCGCCGGTGGGCCGCTGGGGCGTGCATGCGGAGCTCGAGGAAGTGCTGTTCGCATTGTCGCCGGGCGGGATCTCGGCGCCCGTGGAGATCCGCGAGGAGGGACGCACGCTCTGGGTGGTGCTGAAGTCGGTGCAGCGGATCCCGGCGCGGCGCGTCCCGTATGCCGCAGTGCGAGACGAGATCGAGCGGGAGCTGGAGGAACGACCGTTCGAGGATCTCGAGGCCGAAGGCTGGATCCAGCACGCACTCCGGCGCCACGAGGTCCGGATTCTCATCCCGGCGCCCGCACCGGCGTCGGCGGCCGGCGAGGAGAAGGGATGGCGATGATTTCGGACGAGGCAACCGATCCGCCGGCGCTGGGGCGCATCCTCGAAGCGCTGCTGTTCGCGACCGGCGAGCCGCTTTCGCTCGGCCGGCTCGCGGCCGTGCTGAAGGAGTTCGACGCGGAGGCGATCCGGCAAGCGCTCGACGTGCTGCGGGCGACGTGCGACCGCGAGCAGCGGTCCTATGCGCTGGAGGAGGTCGGCGGCGGCTACCGGCTCCTGACCCGGTCGGGCTACGCGGAGTACGTGGGCCGGCTTGAGCGCGTCGCGAGCCAGGAGCGGCTCAGTCCGGCGGCGCTCGAGACGCTGGCGATCATCGCGTTCAAGCAGCCCGTCATCAAGGCCGAGGTGGACGCCATCCGCGGGGTGAAGTCCGACGGGACGATCCAGAGCCTGCTGAGGCGCCGCCTGGTCAGGGTGGCGGGGCGCGCGGAGGTGCTGGGACGGCCGCTGCTCTACGGAACGACGCGCCAGTTCCTGGACCAGTTCGGGCTGAAGAGCCTCGAGGATCTCCCCAGTCTCGAGGAGGCGATCCTGAGGATCGAGGCGGCGGAGGCGGAGGCGCTCGGCGCGGAGCGGGTCGAGGTCACGCCGGTCGAGCTGGACGGCGGGGACCTGGCCGCCGAGGACGATCTCCTCACGCGCGAACTGCCGGAGGCGGCGGTGTTTCGCCGGGACCCGGATGCGGAGACCGCGGCGCCGCCGGAGGAAGTGGCGCCGCCGGAGCTGGATCCGGAGGGGTTGCTCGCGACGCACGAACCGGGGCCAGCGGGGGCGGAGGAACCCGACGGCGCGCGGTCGGACGCGCCGCCGTCGCCGGCGTGAAACGCCTCCTTGCCGGGCGGTTCCTCGCCGGGCGCGGTTGCCGGCGGGGATCGGCACGGCTATCATTTCGACCCGTGTCCGCGGGGAGAGGCACTCGCGCGGCGGCCGTGCGGCCACGCTTCCGGTCGGAGGGATTCGGATGTACCAGTTCACCCAGAAGCACAACAAGATCATCCTGATCGTCGTCTGCGTCGTGCTGCTCCCGTTCGTGGGCTTCTCGTTCTATCCGATCATGAACCGGATCACGGGCGGCCAGGAGCTCCATTCCGCGGTCGGCACCTTCGAGATGCCGGCCGGACGGGTCCACGCGGTCTCGGCGACCCGTTTCGAGGAGACCTACCGGCGGACCAGCCGCGTGGGGCCGGTGTTCGGGGCCTTCCCGGTGAAGACGTACGACGACGTGTGGCTTCACCTGACCCAGGTGGCCGAGGCCGCGGCGCTCGGGGTGCGGGTGAGCGACGCCCGGCTGGAGGAGTTCATCACCGAGAGGATCCGCCGCCCGGGAAGACTGCAGACGGTGCAGCAGTACCGCGAGTGGCTCAAACGCCTGCGCCTGTCGCCGCGCGAGTTCGAGGAGACGCTGCGCGAGTTCCTGATGCGGCTGGAGCTCTACTTCCTCCACCAGTCGGCGGATCGGGTCGACCTCAATACCCTGCTCGAGCAGTATCGCGAGCACAACCGCAAGGTGACGGTCCGGAGCGTCCGGGTCGGGATCGACCAGGTCCGCGCCACGCTCGACCCGGTCGATTTCCCGCTCAAGCCGCGGCTCGAGGCGTTCTACAGCGATCCGTCCCGCAGGTTCCTGCTCACGGCGAAGCCCGAGCTGATGCGGCCGCGCGTCTTCGAGGAGGTGCACGTCCTCTACGGCTACTACGCGAAGTTCGATCCCGAGCACGCCGCCGTGAAGGCGAACCTCAAGGACTACGAGCCCGGCGCGGAGGAGATCCAGCGGGAGTACGAGAACTGGAAGTTCGTGCTCTACCGGGATGCGCCCGTGCCGGCGGAGGCCGGGACGGAAGCTCCCCCGCCCGCGGCCGACGGCTTCAAGCCGCTCGCTGCGGTTCGGGGCGACGTCGTGAAACGGCTGAAGCTCCGCCGGACGATGGAGCTCATCCGGGCCGAGGCGGAGGAGGCGCGCGCGGCGGCCGAGCGGGCGAAGAGCGTCCCGGAGAAGCCGACGCCGCCGGCCGAGCCACCGTCGCCCGAGAAGGCGGCGGAGCCCGCACTGCCCGCGGAGGCGCCGCCCGCGGCGCCGCCGGAGAACCCCGAGAACCCGGAGAATCCAGGGAACCCGGAGGTTGCTGCGCCGCCGCAGGATCCCGCGCCGTCGGGCAACCAGGCGCCGCCGGTGCTGCCGGCCGCCGGCCAGGATCCGCCGGAGGCGAGTCCGACCCCCGCCGGGTTGCATCTCCGGGCTCACGCTGACCGGTACGGGCTCGAGTTCCAGAGGATCGGACCGGTAGACCCCGCCGAGATCCGGCGGATCGCTCCCTTCGAGGCGGACGTCGGGGACGTCTTTGCCGACGAGATCGGCGCGTTGCGCGAGGGGCAGCTATCTTCGCTCGACGCCGGCACGGGGGAGAAGCTCGTGTTCCTGGCCTATCTCGCCAAGGACCGACCGGCGGAGCTCAAGCCGCTGGAGGCGATCGAGGACGCGGTGCGCGGGGTGGCGATGGACGAGGCCGCGCGCGAGAAAGCCCGCGAGCTCGCGGACCGGTTCTACGATGCGCTCGAGGACCAGGTGGTGGCGGCGCTCGAGCCGGAGCTCGAGAAGGACATCCGCGCGCCGCTGCGGCAGCAGCAGAACGAGGAGATCGCGGCCGAGAACGCGGAGCGCGCCGGGCAGAACAAGCCCAAGCTCTCCGAGGAGGAGCTCAAGACGATCGAGGAGCGCTACGCCCAGCGCATCAAGGAGCAAGAGACGCCGCGCATCGAGCAGGCCAAGCGCGACAAGCTCGGCGAACACTTCGAGGCCGTGGCGCGCGAGCAGGGCCTCGAGGTCGCGGACTTCACCTTCTACCTGCCGTGGCGCGAGGTGGGCCGGCGGCCGGGCTACGACTTCGAGCGCGAGCGGCGCGAAATCGAGCGCGATCCGGTGGGCGGATTCCTCAAGTACCGGGCAGGCTTGGGCGCGCTGCGCGAACCGGGCGAGGTGACTCGCCCGGTGGCCGACCCCGGCAAGGCCGTCTTCGTGCTGAAGCTCGCGGCGTCGGAACCCGCGCGCTGGGAGGACCTCGATCCGCGGACCTATCGCCGCCTGGTGGAGGCGGCGCGCCGGGACCAGAGCTTCCGGCTGCGTACAACCGGAGATCCCCTCGGGCCGGACAGGCTGGAGGAGCGCTACCGCTTGAAGACCAGCGTTCGCCACCGGCCCGACGCGGAAGAAGACGGCTCCATGCCGGGTCAGTGAGCGCGGCCGCGGTCGGCCGGGGTGTGGGGACCTGGAATGCCCCGTCCTCCGTCCACGGGGTCATAACCGCTTCCGCCCCACGGATGGCAGCGGCCGACCCTCTTGATACCCATCCAGATGCCGCGCAGGGGCCCCCTCTTCTGCACGGCTTCCAGCATGTACTCGGAGCAGGTGGGATGAAACCTGCATGCGGGGGGCAGCGCCGGAGACACGAGCTGCTGGTAGCATCGGATCGCGAGGACGATTGCCGGGCGGATCACGGGAGCCTCGCCGCAAGCTGGTGGTGCGCGGTCCGGAGGATCCGGTCGAGCTGCGTCCGGACGGCGTGCGGGTCCTGCATCTCCTCGGGACGGCGCGGGATGACCACCACATCGAGCCCGCCGAGCATCCGGCCCGGGGCCAGCCGGAAGCTCTCCCGGACGACCCGCTTGAGGCGGTTTCGCACCACGGCCCGGCCGCAACGCCGACCCACGCTCAGGCCGAGGCGCATGCGGGGCAGGCCGTTGGGGCGAGCGACGACCACCATCCCTGGCCCGTGGTAGCGCCGGCCCCGCGAGAGTACGGCGGTGTAGGCGCCACGCCCGGAGAGCCGGTGACGGCGGCCGTAGCGAAATCGATGCGCAGGCTGGGAAGGTTGTTCCGGAATGGCCGGGTGCTCCTGTTTCCGGAAGCTTAGCACGCGCGATGCCGGTTGCCCGGGCGGTTTTCAGGTAGTATACTTTGTATAAACTACAGAAAATAGACCGGGGAAGCTTCGTCCGCGTGCCGGCGGCACGGCGGACGGAGCCGGGGGGGACCGCGATTTGGAACCGAGGCACGTCCAGAGGCGCGGCGCGGGCCCGGGACTGCTCCTTGGCGGGCTAGTGGCCCTGATCGGCTGCCGGTCTGCGGTTTTCGCGCCCGTGCTCGACGGCCGCGAGGACGACGCGCTGGTCCGGGAGGCGAACCTCCCCGGGACGGCGCCGGCGTTGTCTGGAGCGCGCGCTGCATCGCCCGGGCACGCGGCGCTGCTCCGGGACCTCGAGGACCTGTGCTCGAGCGAGTTCCGGGACCGGGCGCTGGCGCACGCCGCCGTGCTCGCGCGGGGAACCGAGGCGCTCGACGGCCTGGAACGGGCACGCGCGCGCGCGCCGGCTGCGTCGCACGCACGTGTCGCATGCAGCCGCCTCATCGAGGCGATCCAGCGCGACCGTCCGACTCCGGAGCTTGTGCGAGAACTCACCGAGGCGCGAGGCTACCGCCGCATTGCCGCGATCCGGGTCGCCGGCGAACGTGGCGCGGAATGCGTGCCGGCGCTTCTTCCGCTGGTCGCCCACCAGGATGCGGCGGTTCGCGGCGCGGCCGTCATGGTCCTCGGCAGCATCACGTCGCGACACCCGCTTTTCAGCGGAGAAGGTCCGGTACCGGCGATCCGGGTCTGGCGCGAGTGGTACGATGCCCAGGACGGCCCGAGGCCTTCCGCCGGCGCCCGGCGGGAGCCGGTTCCGCGGACCGGCGTGCTCGTTCCCGCCGTTTCGGTCGTGCTGGACCTGTAGGAAGAACCCGGGTCGCGCGGGCCGTGGGCCAGGCCGGCGTCACGGGTTGGACGGGCGCTCCTCGGGGAGGGCCGAGCTTTGCGGGGACGCGCCCCGCGACATCGCCAGGTAGGAGTCGCGCTCCTCCATGGCCCGGCGCACGTCGTCGTCGAACTCGCGTCCCGCGCGGCGGAGCGCACTGAGGAAGCGGTCCATGTCGGCGACCGCTCCCGCATAATCGCCAAGCCTGGCCTTGATCCAGGCGCGGGCCGGCAGGTACCGAGGCGGGGCGCCGGGGTTGATCGCGTAGATCGCGTTCAGACACTCCAGCGCCTTGGCGTAATCCCCCCGGGCCCGGTAGACGGAGGCCAGCGCGTCCCGGGCCTCGGCGTCCCGGATCCGGTTGGTGAGGATCTTCTGCTCGAGCTCTTGGCGGCTGCCCGTGACGCCACGCGGCAGGACCCCCGCCTGCTGCCACTTCTCGTAGACCTCCCGGGTCTGGCGGGCGTACGTGAGCCACTGCTCGAGATGGGCGATCGCCTCGTCGTAGCGCTGGAGGTTGGCGCAGGTCATCCCGATCAGCAGGTACGATTGGTGCTGCTCGGGCGCGACCTCCTGGAGCCGGCGGGCCTCCGCGAGCGTGTGCTCCAGATAGCTGCGGCGCTGCTGTTGCGCCGTGAGGATCTCGGCGTCTCGCAGCGGCGGGTCGGCCGACGCCGCCTCGAGCCGATCGAGCCTGACTCCGGCGAGGGTCGCCAGATTCCGGTACGCACTGGCCAGTCCGTAGTGGACCCGCCATTCGCCGGACCTGAGATCGGCGGCTTTTTCCAGGTAGTCGATCGCCTCCAGGCACTTCTTCTCGATGCTCTCCTGCTGGTCATCGTTCCGGCGGTATCGCAGGAGCTCGGCAGCCTGCTGGAAGAGCGCGAAGCCGGCGCCGAGGTGCGCCTTGAGGCTGTAGGAGTCGTAATCGAGCGCCTTCTTGAACTGCACTTCCGCCTGGCGGAAGTGGCGCAGAGCTCGCTGCGGGTCGCCGTCGGCTCGAGCCTGGGAGGCCTGATCGATGTGGCGCTGGGCGAGGTTGCTGTACGTGGCGTACGCTTCGCGGCTCGCCTGGCTTGTCATCCAGTCGGGTGAGAGGAAGTCCCCGATCGCATAGCGCGTGGATCGGCAGCCGACGAGCGCAGGCAGGGTGAACCCGAAGACGATGAAGAGGAGACGGGTGCGGATCGACATGGCCGGTGTTCCCTTCTTTCTGCAATGGTCAAGGTAGCAGCCGGCGGCCGGCCGGTCAATCTGCCGGGCGTGGCGGGAGCAGGCGCGACGGGCTGGAACGGCGCTCGGCCCGGCTTGCGCCGTCATGTGCGGTCTACTCACGGCAGACTACACGAGCTCCCCCAGCAGGCGGCGCAGGCGCGCGGGCTCGATCCTGAGCTCCAGAATGGCGCTGCGGGACACGGACACTTGCCCGGCGGGGGCGCCGCGGAGCCGGGTGATATGCTTGCGGAGCGTGTGCAGCACCGCGGCCGTTCTCGCGCCGCGGATCTTCGAGAAGTGCACCGCGAGGTGAGCGGCGTCGAGCAGGGTCTCCGGCGGGCAGGGCCTGCCCCGCGGGAGCTTCACCACGACGTGGGAGCCCGGGTAGTCGCGTACGTGAAGCCACAGGTCGCTGCCGCGGGCGAGGCGGAAGGTGAGCTCCTCGTTGCCGGGTCCGCTCCGGCCGACGAGCAGCATGAGTCCGTCTGCGCTCCGGAATTGCAGCGGGCTGCGGCCTGTACCGGACCGGGCGGGCCGCCGGGCCGCGCGCGGCGGCTCCTGGGGCGGGCGGAGGAGCCGATGCTCCAGTGCCTCCGCCGCGAGCGCGGCGACCTCGGGAAGGTCCGCCGCGGCGCGGAGGCGCTGCGCAAGCTCGTCGAGCGACGCCAGTGCGGCGGCGAAGGCGTCGCGCACCTGCCGAGCCTTTGTGGCCGCGGCCCGGAGCTTGCGGTAGCGCCGGAAGAGCGCCTGCAGGCTTTCCTCGGGGGACTTCCTCGGATCGAGCGCGATGACGGTGGGAGCCGGGGGATCGGCGAAGTAGTCGATCAGCGTGACCTCGTGCTGCCCCCGCCGGATGCGATGGAGCTCGCCCTTGAGGAGCTCGCCCTGCCGGCGCACCTGTTCTGCGCGATCGGCTTCGGCCAGGTCCGCCTCGATGCGGGCCAGGCGCGCCGTGGCGCGCTCCCGCGCGTGCGCCAGGCGCCGTTCGAGCTTCTCGCGCTGCGCCGCGAGGTCGGCCGCGGCGACCGCCGGCTCGTAGTACTGCGCCGCGGCCCGACTCCACGCGAGCTCGTCGCGGCCTCGGTCCGCCGGTATCCAGGGCGCGGCGCCGGCGGCGATCGGCGCGCGCGGGCCGAGCGGCACGTACGCGGCGCCGGGGCGCAGCGCTCGCCGGTCCCGGAGCGGGCGCAGCGCGCCGACGATCGTCGCGTCTCCCCCGACCAGCAACAAGTTCGCGGTACGTCCGTAGAGCTCGGCCTCCAGGCGCGTGGGAGCGGCGCATGCGGGATCCTCGCCGTGGCGAGTGGCGACCACGGTCACGCGCCGGTCGTCCGGCGCGGCGACCAGCGACGCGATGCGCGTGCCGGTGAGCGCGCGCCGGCAAGCCTCGCGGAACGGCGTGGGGCGCCACGGCCCGCGCGGTTGCCCCGTCAGCGCGAGGATTCGGGACGCGCGCGGGTGGGCGCTCAACAGGAGGAAGAGGCTGCGCCCCGGGGCGCGGAGCGCGAGGACGAGATCGTGGTCGCCGCGCTGGCGCACCTCGCGCACCACGGCGCCCGTGACGAGCGGCCGGAGCTCCGCCACGATCTCAGCGATCTCCGGCGCGGTCATCGGCGGTGGATAGGCGGCGGTCGTCATGACCGATGCCCCGGACCCGCGCGCCCCCCCGCGGGTGGGCGGCGGCGGGTCAGACCAGGTCCTCGGCTCCGTGACACCACCGGGCGAGCGCGGGCTCGAAGTCGAGGATCTCGCCGGCGGCAAAGAACAGGTCGAGCTCCCGGGCGGCGCTTGCCGCGGAGTCCGACCCGTGCACGATGTTGAACGCGGTCGAGGCGCTGAAATCGCCGCGGATGGTGCCGGGCGCCGCCTGGTGGCCGAAGGTCTTGCCCATCAGGTCCCGCACCACCTGGATGGCCCGCGGTCCGCGGACGGCCAGAGCGACCACTGGTCCCGCGGTGATGAACTCGACGAGGCCCGGGTAGAAAGGCTTCTGCCGGTGCTCGGCGTAGTGGCGCTCCGCGAGCGCGCGGGACACCCGGAGGAGCTTCAGGCCGACGAGCGCGAGCCCCTTCTTCTCCAGCCGGGCGATGACCTCGCCGACGAGGCCGCGCTGGACGCCGTCGGGTTTGACGAGCACGAGCGTGGTTTCGATGGCCATCGCGATTCCTTCCGTCGGCATGCCGCACCGGACCGGGCCGCCGCCCGGCCGCGTCGGCGCGTCGTGTCACACCAGACCCTTCGCCTTGAGCTCCTCGTAGCTGCGCTCGACGTCCGCGATTGCGCCCACGTAGCGGAAGCAGCGATCCGGGACGTGGTCGAAGTCGCCGTTCACGACCGCTTGGAAGCTCGCGACCGTGTCCTTGAGATCGACCTTGAGGCCCTTGAACCCCGTGAACGCCTCGGCCACATGGAAGGGCTGCGAGAGGAACTGCTGGATCTTGCGGGCGCGCCGCACCGTGATCTTGTCCTCTTCGGCCAGCTCGTCCATGCCGAGGATGGCGATGATGTCCTGGAGGTCCTTGTAGCGCTGCAGGATCCGCTGCACCTCGCGCGCCACGTTGTAGTGCTCCTCGCCGACCACGCCGGGCTCCAAGATCCGGCTGGTCGAGGCCAGCGGGTCCACGGCGGGATAGATGCCGAGCTCGGCGATCTGGCGGCTGAGCACGGTCTTGGCATCCAGATGGGAGAACGTGGTGGCCGGCGCCGGGTCCGTGAGATCGTCGGCCGGCACGTAGATGGCCTGCACGCTGGTGACCGAGCCGCGCTCGGTCGAGGTGATGCGTTCCTCGAGCGCGCCCAGCTCGGTGGCGAGGTTGGGCTGGTAGCCCACGGCGCTCGGCATGCGCCCGAGCAGGGCGGACACCTCGGAGCCGGCCTGGATGAAGCGGAAGATGTTGTCGATGAAGAGCAGCACGTCCGCGCCCTTCTCGTCGCGGAAGTACTCCGCCATGGTGAGCGCCGACAGCCCGACGCGGAGCCGCGCCCCCGGCGGCTCGTTCATCTGGCCGTAAACCAGCACGGTCTGGCCGAGCACCCCCGACTCCCGCATCTCCACCCACAGGTCGTTGCCCTCGCGCGTGCGTTCGCCCACGCCGCCGAAGACCGAGTAGCCGCTGTGGTACTTGGCGATGTTGTGGATGAGCTCCATGATCACCACGGTCTTGCCCACGCCGGCGCCGCCGAAGAGCCCGGTCTTGCCGCCCTTGGCGTAGGGCGCCAGCAGATCCACCACCTTGATGCCGGTCTCGAAGAGCTCGGTCTCCTTGCCGAGATCCTTCAAGGCCGGCGCCGGACGGTGGATCGGCAGCCGCCGCCCCGTGTCGACGGGGGGCCCTTTGTCGATCGGCTCGCCCAGGAGATTGAAGACGCGTCCGAGCGTTTCCTCGCCGACCGGCACCGAGATCGGCTGGCCGGTGTTCCTGACCTCCGTGCCGCGCACGACCCCGTCGGTCGACGACATGGCGACGGCCCGCACCTGGTTGCGGCCCAGGTGCTGCTGCACCTCCGCGGTCAGGTGGATCGGCGTCGGGCCACTCGTGTCCTCCAGGGTGAGCGCCGTGTAGATGGTGGGCAGCTGGTCCGGGGGAAACTCGACGTCGAGCACCGGACCGATCACCTGCACCACCCGGCCGGAAGCCAGGTTGCCGTTGCCGGAGGTCGCGTGGTCAGTCATCGTGGTTCTGCCTCAGCGTGGCGGAGCTCCCGGAGGCGTTCCGCGTCCCTTCTTTCAGCGTGTTGCGGGCGGCGGGGCGGGCGCGCGGCCGGCGGCCGGCCGTGCGTCGGCCCCGCCCGGGTCATCGCAGCCCCTGCGAGCCGCCCACGATCTCGGCCAGCTCGCGGGTGATCTGCGCTTGGCGCACCTTGTTCAGATTGCGGGTGAGGGTCTTGATCATGTCCTCCGCGTTCTCGGTGGCGTTCTTCATCGCGTTGCGCCGGGCGACCTGCTCGCTCGCGGTGGTCTCGAGCAGTGCCTGGAACAGCACGCTCTCCACGTAGACCGGCAAGAGGGAGGCGAAGATCTCCGCACGCGCCGGCGAGTAGATCGCGGCGTCGCCGGCGCCGCGCGCCAGGCCGGCGGGGGCGGCGGGACGCACCGGGAGCACGGCCAGGGTTACGGCCGGCTGGCGGAGCGCGGATTCGTACCGCGCGCAGACGAGTGTGACGCGGTCGACCCGGTCCTCCTCGGCGGCGGCGAAGCGGGCCGTCAGCGCGCGCGCCAGCGCGACTGCGTCCGCGAAGACCGGTCGATCGGGGAGCGGCGCCGCCGTGGCGACCTCCTCCCCCTGGAACCGGAGCAGGCCGGCGACCTTCTTGCCGAGGACGTGGATCTCGGTCGGGTGCCCCGCGCTCCGGATGCGGCGGAGCTCCTCCATACAGCGGCGGTAGAGGTTGGTGTTGAACGCGCCGCACAGCCCACGGTTGGAGGAGAGCACCACCACCGCCTCCCGGCGGATGTCGGCGCGTTCGGCCAGCAGCGGGTGGTCGGGCAGGTCGCCGCTCGAGACCAGGCGCGCCATGACCTCGGTGAACCCGCGGAGAAAGGGCCGCGCCTCGAGCATGCGGTTGAGCGCGCGCTTCATGCGTCCGGTGGCCACCATCTCCATGGTGCTGGTGATCTTGTGCGTGGCCCGCACGCTCTTGATGCGGTTGCGGATCTCCTTGATCTTCGCCATGTCAGGCTGCGAACTCCCCGTTGAAGGTCTGGATGGCGGCGTCGAGCGCCGCCCGGGTCTCGTCGGAGAGCTTCTTCTCGGTCGTGATCGTCGTGAGCAGAGCGGTCTCGCGGGTGCGCAGCCACTCGAGGAAGCCGACCTCCCAGCGCCGGAGCCGGTCGACCGGGAGGGTGTCCAGCGCCCCGCTCGTGCCGGCGTGGATCACCGCGACCTGTTCCGCGACAGGCATCGGCCGGTACTGCGGCTGCTTCAAGATCTCGACCAGGCGCTCCCCGCGCCTGAGCTGATCCTGGGTGGCCTTGTCGAGATCCGAGCCGAACTGGGCGAAGGCCTCGAGCTCGCGGTACTGGGCGAGATCGAGGCGGAGCGATCCGGCGATCTGGCGCATGGCCCGGATCTGGGCGTTGCCGCCCACCCGGCTCACGCTGATGCCGACGTTGACTGCGGGCCGGACGCCCGCGTAGAACAGATCGCTCTCGAGAAAGATCTGGCCGTCGGTGATGCTGATCACGTTCGTGGGGATGTAGGTGGAGACGTCGCCCTCCTGGGTCTCGATGACCGGCAGCGCCGTGAGGCTGCCGCCGCCGAGATCGTCGGAGAGCTTGGCTGCGCGCTCGAGCAGGCGGCTGTGCAGGTAGAAGACGTCGCCCGGATAGGCCTCGCGCCCCGGGGGCCGGCGGAGCAAGAGGCTCAGCTCGCGGTACGCCACCGCCTGCTTGGACAGGTCGTCGTAGATGCAGAGCGTGTGGCCGTGCTGCTCGTACATGAAGTACTCCGCCATCGCGCAGCCGCAGTAGGGCGCGAAGTAGAGCAGCGGCGAGGGGTCGTCCGCGCTGGCCACGACGACGATGGTGTGGGCCATGGCGCCGTGCTCCTCGAGCCGGCGCACCACGCTGGCCACGGTGGAGGCCTTCTGGCCGATGGCGACGTACACGCAGACGACGTCGCCGTCCTTCTGGTTGATGATGGTGTCGACGGCGATGGCGGTCTTGCCGGTCTCCCGGTCGCCGATGATCAGCTCGCGCTGGCCGCGGCCGATGGGGATCATCGAGTCGATCGCCTTGATGCCGGTCTGCAGCGGCTCCTTGACGCTCTGGCGGTCGGCGATCCCCGGGGCCCGGCTCTCCACCGGCCGGAACTTCGTCGCGTGGATCGGCCCCTTGCCGTCGAGGGGATCGCCGAGCGGGTTGACCACCCGGCCGATCAGCTCCGGGCCCACCGGCACCTGCAGCACGCGCCCGGTCCGGCGCACCGTCTGGCCCTCCTGGATGGCGAGGTAGTCGCCCATGATGATGATGCCGACGGAATCCTCCTCGAGGTTGAAGGCCACGCCGAGCGTCTTGTTCTCGAACTCGACCATCTCGTTGGCCATGACCCGCTCGAGACCATGGGCGCGCGCGATGCCGTCGCCGACCTCGAGCACGGTGCCGACCTCCTCGACGTCCAGCGTGCGGTCGAAGGACGCGATCTGCTGCTTGATGACCGCGGCGATCTCTTCCGGTCTGATCTTCATCGAAGGCTCCCTTTGGCCTCAGTTCTCCTGTGGGTCCTGCCGGTCGGCCGCGCGGTCCCCGGGGTGCGCGCCGCCGCCGCCACGCGCGTGATCCCGGAGGCGCCGCAACCGCGTGGCGAGCGAGCCGTCGAGAAGGCGGTCGCCGAAGCGGATCGTCAGGCCGCCGATCAGGTCGGGGTCCACCGTCGCCTCCAGCTGCACCGTCTGGCCGGTCCGGCGGGCGATCTCGCTGGTGATCCGGGCGGCGACGGCGTCCGGGAGCGCCGTGGCGGAAGTCACGCGGACTGCGATGCGACCCTCGGCGCCGTCGACCAGATCGTCGTAGGCTTCCCGGATCCGGCCGAAGAACATCTCGCGGCCCTTGCGGACCAGCAGGCGGAGGAAGTTCGCGGTGACGGTGTCGACGTGCGGCGCGATGGCGGCGTCGATCACCTGCTGCTTGTCGGCCTGGGGTGTGCCGGGCGAGTCGAAGAAGATGCGGATCGCGCGATGTTCCCGGAACACGTCGGCCAGATCCCGCATGTCCCGGTCGATTTCCGCGCGGCGGCCCTGGTCGGTCGCCAGCGCGAACAGGGCCTGCGCGTACACCTTGGCGATGGCGAAGTCGCTCATGCGGTCAGCTTCCCGAGATGCGAAACCGACTCCTCCGCCAGACGGCGGTGGTCCGCGTCGGTGATGGCGCGGCCCAGCACCGTGGCGGCCGCCTCGAGGCTCAGGTCCACGGCCTCGCGGCGGAGCGCCTCGATTGCCCGGTCGCGCTCCAGCCCGATCTCCTGGCGGCTGCGCGCGAGGATCTGCTCCGCCTCCGCGCGCGCCTGGCCCACGATCTCCGTCCGGAGCTTCTGGCCCTCGACGCGCCCCTCCTCGAGGATGGCGCGGGCTTCTTCCCGCGCCCGGGCGATCTCCTCGCGGTGCGCCTCGACCAGGGCGGTCGCCTCCTGCCGGCTCCGGTCGGCCTCGTCGAGCGCCTGGCGAATCGATCGCTCGCGCTCCTCGAGCGCGTTCAAGAGCTTGGGCCAGGCCGTCTTGTAGAGCAGCACGAAGAGCAGGACGAAGGTGACGATGACCCAGATCCCGATGCCCAGGGGGGACGCTTCGAGCGGACTCGAGGCGAGGAACGCCGGATCGGTCGACATGCTGGACTTCCTCCGTCGCGGGTCACTACTTGGGCATCTTGTCGAGGATCTCGGTGACGGTGGAGGTCACGTTGCCCATGAGCAGGAAGCAGATCGCGCACGCGAACAGTGCCACCCCCTCCACCAGGGCCGCCGTGAGGATCATCATGCCGCGGATGTCGCCCGAGGCCTCGGGCTGGCGGGCCACCGCGCTCACCGAGTTGCCGCCGATCAGCCCGATGCCGATCGCGGCGCCGATCGCGGCCAGGCCGGCGCCGACGCCGGCGCCGAGCAGGCCCACGCCCATGTCCCACGACGCGGCGTCCAGGCCGGCGAGGATCAGGTCTACCATAGCGATTCATGCTCCCTTCTTCCGTGACGCAGTTGCGGGACGCCATGCCGCCGGGGGCACGGGGAAACGGCTCTCGCGCCTGGGTTCTTGCGGGCGTGGATGCGGGCGCCTCCCGTCGGCATGGGCTCAGTGCTGTGGATGGAGGCTCATGCCGATGAACACGGCGCTGAGCATGGTGAACACGTACGCCTGGATGAGTGCGACCAGCAGCTCGAGCAGGCTGAACAGGACGATGGCCGCCACCGAAACGGGGGCGATCAGGTACCAGACGGTGCTGAACGTGAAGATGAAACTCATCAGCGAGAAGATAACGATGTGGCCCGCGGTCATGTTGGCGCACAACCGCACCATCAGCGCGAACGGCTTGACCACCAGGCCGACGAGCTCGATCACGAAGAGGAGCGGCCAGACCGCGATCGGCACGCCGCGGGGCACGAGATGGATCCAGAACCGGAGCGGGCCCTGGGCGAGCATGCCGCCGACGACCATGCACGCGAACGTGCACAGCGCCAGGGCGCCGGTGACGAACAGATTGCTGGTGGCGGTGGCGCCGAACGGCACCATGCCGAGCAGATTCATGATGAGAATGAAGAGGAACAGCGTGAGCAGGAACGGGGTGAACTTCCGCCCGTTCTCGACGCCCATGTTCGGATAGATCACGTCGTCCCGGAGGAACTTTGCGATCACCTCGACGAAATTCCTGAGCCCGCGGGGCACGCGCTCGATGGAGCGCGCCGCGCCCCAGACGACGAGGAAGGTGAGCAGCCCGGCGAGCAGGATGAACACGGTGTGCTTGGTGACGGCGAGGTGGACGGGCAGCGGGATCTCCATGCCGAGGAACTCGAGCACGTCGAGGCGATCGCCGTCGTAGACGTGGTGCAGGATCCAGTTGCTGCCGCGACCGGGGCCCGCACCGTCGTCCTCGCCGCCGCCGGCGGCGGCGAGGAGCGGGCAGAGGCGCGGGAGAGCGGCCAGAGCGGGGCTCACGGGATGCGCTCCGCGCCGCCCAGGTCGGTGCCGGCCCCGGTGGGGAGCACCCCGGGCGGATGGGCGGGGCCCGGGGGTCGCGGGCCGGCGCCGGATCGGGCCCCGGCGCGGGCCTCCAGCACCACGCCCGCGAGGAACGCCGCGAGGAACACCAGGACGAACGCCTCGGGACTCATCCACCTGCGGGGCACGGCGAAGATCACGAGCACGAGGAGCGCCAGGCGGGCGAGGAACCCGGCGACCATGACCGGCACGGCCCGGCGCGCGTCCAGGGCGAGCGCCCTGCGTGTGGTCCAGCGGCTGGCGAGCAGGTTCAGGACGCCGCAGGCGGCGCCTCCGGCCACCCCCGCGCAGACCGGCGGCGACAGGGACCCGAGCAGCGGTGCCGTCATGACCCACTCTCCGTTTGCGACCTCGACTGACCGCACCGTTACTCGCGTCCGTCCGGCCGTGGCGTGGCGCGCCTGGCCAGGCGATCTTTCGGCAAGAAAACGAAGTGCAATGTCACCGCGCACAACCGCCCGCCCGAGAGCGGGCGCCGGGCCCGGGAACGCCCCGACCCGGGGAGTCTACTTCCGTTCGTCCGGACCCTTGAACAGGAAGTCCTTGATCAGGAAGTAGGTTCCGCTGATCAAGCCGAAAAACAGGCCGAGAAAGGTGATCCAACCGGTGCTTCCGGCTTGCTTATCCAGATAGGACCCGAGGAGGGCGCCGACAAGCACAAACAGCGCGAATTGAATCCCGGCCGAAGCGTGGTGCAGGTATCTGCGCGACACGAGTAGCAACCCCGCAAAGCCGCGTGGGAGAAGAGCTGGCCGACGACGATCCGGGAGTCGCGCGGGCGAGTTGCGCCCGCCGGCTGGCGTGACGGTCTTCTTCTTCCCGATGCGCGGACCCTAACCGCGCCGCCGGCGCGCGTCAACACCGTCCTCGGTCTGCGGTCGCGCCGGGTCGCGTCGCGCCCCGGGAGTACCGGCGTTGCGGGGGACGGCCGCTCCCTCGCCCCGGCGCTTGCCCGGCCCGGCCGAGGTGTCGTATATCTGGTTCGCAGGCAGGCCGCACGCCGCCGCGTGGTCGAGTGCGGCGCGCGCACCACGGGCGGAGGTTCCGCGGCCGCCGATCGTCCCGGGCGCTGCCGCGGGGCCGCAAAGGGGGGAGAGCCATGTTCGCGACGGCGCTCCGAAGCCACACGTGCGGCGAGCTCCGCGCGGCGGACGCAGGAACCCGGGTCGCCCTGGCGGGCTGGGTTCAGTCCTGGCGCAATCACGGCGGACTGCTCTTCGTGGATCTGCGGGATCGCTTCGGCATCACCCAGGTGGTGATTCACCCCGACGAGACGACGGAGGCGGTGGCGATCAGCGCGCGGCTTCGGGCGGAGTTCGTGGTGCGGGCCGAGGGCGTGGTGCGCCTGAGACCGGGGGACAACCGCAACCCGAACCGGGCCACCGGCGAGATCGAGGTCAAGGCCGAGCGCGTGGAGGTGCTCGGCGAGGCGGCGCCGCTTCCGCTCGAGATCGGCGCTGCCGTCACGGTCGCCGAGGAAGTCCGGCTCCGCTACCGGTTTCTCGATCTCCGCCGGGCGCCGATGCAGGAGACGCTCCGGTTTCGCCACGCCTTCTTCCTCGCCGTGCGCCGCCACCTGGATGCGTGCGGTTTCCTCGAGATCGAGACGCCGGTGCTGACACGCAGCACCCCGGAAGGCGCGCGCGACTACCTGGTGCCGAGCCGGACCCGGCCCGGGCACTTCTTTGCGCTGCCCCAGTCTCCCCAGCTCTTCAAGCAGATCCTCATGCTCGCGGGCTACGATCGCTACGCGCAGATCGTCAAGTGCTTTCGCGACGAGGATCTGCGGGCCAACCGCCAGCCGGAGTTCACGCAGCTCGACCTGGAGATGGCGTTCGTCTCGGAAGAGGACGTGTTCAGCGTCGTGGAGGGGCTGTGCCAGGCGGCGGTGAGAAGCGTGCTGGGGCGCGAGCTCGCGGTGCCGTTTGGGCGTCTGTCCTACGCCGAGGCGATCGAGCGCTATGGTCTCGACAAGCCGGACCTCCGCTTCGGGCTGCCGCTGTGCGACGTGAGCGAGATCGCGCGCCGCTGTGGTTTCCGCGTGTTCGCCGAGACCGTGGCGCGCGGCGGCATCGTCAAGGGACTGCGGGTTCCCCAGGGCGGGGCGCTGAGCCGCAAGGACATCGACGGCCTCGAGGCGTTCGTGAGGGACTACGGCGCGCGGGGACTGGCGTGGGTGAAGCTCGGCGAATCCGGTGCGGCGGCGGGCGGCATCTCGCGGTGGCTCTCCGCCGAGGAGCTCCGGGGGCTTGCCGCGCGCCTCGAGGGGCTGCCCGGCGACCTGCTCGTGTTCCTCGCGGATCGGCCTCGCGTCGTCCATCAGGGCCTGGGCGAGCTGCGCCGCCTGATCGGCAAGCGTCTGGAGCTCTGCGATCCGGGGCAGCTCAACTTCTGCTGGGTGACCGACTTCCCGCTCTTCGAGGTCGACGAGACGAGCGGCGCGATCCAGGCGTGCCACCACCCGTTCACCGCTCCCCGGCCGGCGGATCTGGAGCGCCTGGCCGCCGACCCGGCCGGCGTTCGGGCGCGGGCCTACGATCTGATCTTGAACGGGGAGGAGCTCGGCGGCGGCAGCATCCGGATCCACGAGCCGGAGGTCCAGCGGCGCGTCTTTGCCGTCCTCGGCATCGACGAACGGCGCGCCGAGGAACGGTTCGGGTTCTTCCTCGAGGCGCTCCGGTTCGGCACGCCGCCGCACGGTGGCATCGCCCTGGGCCTGGACCGGTTCGTGATGTTGCTCCGCGGACTGGAGAGCATCCGGGACGTGATCGCCTTTCCCAAGACCGCCAGCGCGACCTGCCTGATGACCGGCGCGCCGGCGCCCGTGGATCCCGCGCAGCTCGCCGAGCTGGGGATCGCGCTCCGCCCGGGGCCGGAGCGGCCCTGAGCCGGGCCGGCCGGCAAGCGGTTTCGGGCTCGGCGGGCGCACGGGAGAAAACGCTTGCCTGGCCCGGCTTCCTGATTCAGGATTCCGCTTCCTTTTCAGGGAGCGGGGTGCAGACCGAGGAAGCCGAACCCGGGCGCGCAGGTGCCTTCGGGAGAGGGACGCGGCGGCTGTGCACCCGGGAGTCCGTGATCCATGGCCACCAAGACGAAGTTCAAGACCGTGAAGAGCGTCGCCAAGCGCTTCAAGGCCACGCGCCGCGGCAAGGTCAAGCGCAATCGCGCGTACGCCCGCCACCTCAAGGCGTGCAAGAGCCCCAAGCAGAGGCGCCGGTTGCGCCGCACGGCCACCGTGGACAGGAACCAGGTTCGTACCATTCTGCGGGCGCTGGGCGCCAGGTAGTTCGGCCTGGAGAGGGAGCGAAGAGCAATGAGGGTCAAGCGCGGGGCGACCAAGCACCGGCGGAAGAAGCGAGTGCTGAAGGCGGCCAAGGGGTACTGGGGCGGGCGGAGCAAGCGGTTCCGCATGGCGCGTGAGTCCGTGCGCCGCGCGTGGGTCTACGCGTACGCCCACCGCAAACGGCGCAAGCGCGACTTCCGCCGGCTGTGGATCACGCGGATCAGCGCGGCCGTCCGGCGGCACGGGGCCAGTTACAGCCGGTTCATCAAGGGTCTGCGGAACGCCGGGATCGAGGTCGATCGCAAGGTGCTTGCCGATCTGGCGGTTCGGGACGAGAGCGCATTTGACGCGCTGGTTCACGCCGCCGGGGTCGCCCAATCGGCCTGATTGCCTGGCGCGGGCTCTTCGCGCGCGGCGACCACGTTTCGGCGGCCGCGCGCGGCGTCGGCGCCGGGAAGCCTCTGCGGCGCGCGGCTTTGCGGCAGGACGGCTCCTGCGCCCGTCTCTCCGGCAGTGTCGGCCCGCCGACAACGAGCGTGGAAACAACTCGGTTGGCCGGCAAGCGCGCCGCCGGCGCACGGCGGATCCTGAGGGCGGCGGCA
>JAFGQW010000344.1 GCA_016935485.1 Planctomycetota bacterium
ACACGAAGGCCTTGAACGAATCGAACCGCAGGGCCGGCTTCTCGCGGCCGAGCTGGCCGATGCCGTAGGTCAGGAAGACACTCCGAATGCCCGCGCGGCGGGCGGCCTCGAGATCGGTCTTGTGATCGCCGATCATCCATGCCCGCGCGGGCGGGATGCGCGTGCGCCGCATGGCGATGCGGAGCGGGCCGGGGTGCGGCTTCGCGGTTTCCGTATCGCCGCCCCCGAGCACGACGTCGAACAGGCGCGCGAGGCCGAAGTGGCGGAGGATCCGCCGGCACGAGGCGGCGGGCTTGTTGCTGATGAGCGCCAGCCGGTAGCCGGCCCGCCGGAGCCGGCGCAGGCCCTGCCGGACGCCGGGGTAGAGCACGGTGTGGTCGAACAGGTGTTCGCGGTAGTGGATGCCGCCGCGCTTGGTGGCCTCGTCGAGGTCCGCGCGGCGGCCGCGGAGCGAGCGGGCAACGAGCACGCGGAGCCCGTCGCCCACGTAGCTCACAACGGTCCGGACGGAAAGGGGCTTCAGCCCGTAGTCTCTCCTCAGCAGGTTGATGGCCGTGGCGATGTCGCGGCCGGAATCAATCAGCGTGCCGTCGAGGTCGAAGATCAGCAGTCCGCGCGGCGGCGTTCCGGCTCGGGGCATAGGTCATTCTCCGGCAACGAGTTCCAGCAGTTGTGGCAAGGCGGTGAGGACGGCGTCGGGCGGGGTGTGCTGCAAGCCGGGGTCCTCGGGCCCGACGCGAAGCGAGCGGCGGTCTCCCGCGAACAGCGCCGTGCGGCACCCGAGGCGCGCGGCGGGCATCACGTCCTTCGCCATGTCGTTGCCGACCGCAAGAACCGCTTCCGGCA
Organism: Planctomycetota bacterium; assembly: GCA_016935485.1. Taxonomy (GTDB): domain Bacteria; phylum Planctomycetota; class JAFGQW01; order JAFGQW01; family JAFGQW01; genus JAFGQW01. The sequence continues at coordinate 847 of JAFGQW010000344.1, forward strand.
GGATCTTCTGTTCGTCCCGCAGGCGCATGAGGGCCGCCTCGAGGAGGGCCGTCGAAGGCTTCGCCCGCAGGTGGCGGTAGGACCAGGCGCAGAGGCCCGCGGGGAAGCCAAGCTGGGCGGTGGTCCGGGAGAACAGCGCTTCCAGGAGAAGGGGCGTGTAGAACTGCGCGTTCGAGACCACGCCGAGCACGAGGCCGCGCTCGCGGAGGCCGGCCAGCGTTTCCGCCGCGCCGGGCATGGGCCAGGAAGGATTCGCCCGGGCCTCGAACTCAACGGCCAGCCGCCGCACGAGCACGGGATCGTCGGCGCCGGGCATCGAACCTTCGGCTGCCAGGGACCGCAGGACGTCCTGCCACATCGCCTGGATGTCCACCTCCGGGTGATCCACGCCGGCGTGGTGGGCGACCTCGTGCGCCCGGGCGATGGCTTGCTTGAGCAGGGCCGCGCCGCGCTTCGCCGTTTCTTCCGACGCCTGGAGCCCGCATTCGCGGAGGGCTTCCCCCAGCTGCGGGCCGCCGCCCGCGTCGGTGCCGACGTCGCCCGAGGCGGAGACCACCAGCGTGCCGTACACGTCGAAGAGCACGGCCCGCAGGCCCGCGAGCTTCGGCAGGCGGGGCGGAACGCCGGTCGCTTCGGGCTCGAGCGGACGGCTCAGCGCCCGGAAGCGCTCGACGAGGGACTTCTGCTCTGCGGCGGATGGGGCTTTCCTATTCATGTTCTCAGCAGGACGAAGCGTTCGGGGGCGAGGAACTGGTCGAGGAGCCTGCCGGCGTCCAGCCCCGCGAGGTCGGAGGGCTCGGCAGCCGTCAGGCCGGCGTAGATCCGTTCGAGCCGGCCGGCGTACTGCTCCAGGTTGTACTGTTCGCGGGCGACGCGGGCGTTGTGTTCCGTGCGGGCGGCGTTGGCTGGGCCGGGGGCGAGGTGCGGGGGGCGCAGGCCGTCGGCGAGCGGCGGCGAATGGGCCAGGCGGCGAATGACGCTTTCCTGCATGGGCTCATCGAGCCGTCCGAAGTCCACGAGCTTCTCGCGGAGCGCGGACTGGGCCGCCCGCTCCGCGTCCGCGGGGTCGGCCGTGCGGCCGTATTCCTCCAGCATGGCGCCGTACTTCTCGTCCACCCGGCGGCGGAAGGCCTGCTCGCCCACCCAGGCGAGGGGGACGAGCAGGTGCTCGTACAGGCCGCCGAGGTCGAGTCCGTGCTCCTTGAAATCGCGGGTGAGCTCGGGGAGGTCCCGGCCGGCCAGCGGCCGTTCGGCCAGCCACGGCTCGAGGAACGCCAGGCCGAAACCCTCGCCGACGCTCGTTGTGACGACGAGCCGCGACTGCCCGAGCAGGTCGGCGAAAGGCACCGCGCCGTTGCGCCCGGCCTCGAAATCGACCGGCAGGCGCAGGGACCGCGCGAAGGCCATCCACCCCTCGTACGCGGCGCGGTCGGCCGGGCTGGTCGGGGCGAGGGTGACGGCGAAGCGGTCGCCGGGGTCGCCGAGCAGGGACCAGAGGAGGAACTCGCCGAGGTTCTTGCGGCGGATCGCGCGCGTCGGGTAGAGGATCCGATTCCCGCCGCGCGCGGGTCCGGGGGAGGGGTCCCCGAGGGCGACAGGGTTGGGCAGAAGGTGCACGCGGTCCTCGGCGGCGCCGGCGGCGAGGAGGAACCCGCGGTCGCGGCTGTTGAGGACGGCGTAGTGCACGTGGCCGGCCTGCGGATAGAGCGCCGCCCCGAACGCTTCCGAACGGCCGTCGGCGACGTCGCGCAGGAGGCCGCGGTAGTTGGCGGGCCGCCCGTCCTCCGCGAAGTCATGAATCTGGAGCAGGAGCCGCTGGCGGCGCTCCGCGAGGAGACGCACCGCGCGGGCCAGCGAGGAATTCTTCCCGATGGCGTGGTTGTGGATGTGCCAGACGTCCGGGGCGGCGCCGAGGGCGTCGCGCGCGGCGGCGGCCAGGCGCTCCGCCAGCGCGGCGGGGTCGGGCGCTTCGCCCGGCCTCGCGTAGTTGAGGCCCTCGACGGCGCGCACGGGCACGGCGGGCGGGGGGGCGGCGTCGGGGACCGACCCGCAGAGGATCGCGGCGCGGCACCGCGCGGGGTCGAGCGAGGCGACGGCGTTCCGGATGACGTTCGTCACGCCGCCCGGCCGCAGATGGTAGTGCACGACGGCTATGCGCAGGGGGTCCGTCATGGACGCCGGCCGAACTTGGACCGGTAGGCCGGGATCTCGATCATCGGCGGGCGCTCCTCTTCATGGATCTCGTACTCCACCGGCTCGTACTGGTTGTCCCGCGACTGGAACTGCCGCATCACCGTGCCCAGCTCCGGCATCGCGCCGAGGATCTCCAGCGACTCCAGCCGCGAGAGGAAGGTCTGGAGGATGCCGAACGACATCTTCCCGAGGTCCCGGGTGGGCTGGTTGCGGTGCACGCGCTGGTCGAGGTCGGTCTGGGCCAGCGCATCCAGCCCCCACCTGCGGTACACGTCGATCAGGTGCGAGGTCTCCACGCCGTAGCCGATGGGGAAGGGGATGCGCTCGAGCATCTCCCGGCGGACGGCGTACTCGCCGGAGAGGGGCTGGATGACGGCGGCCAGTTCCGGGAAGAAGAGGGAGAAGAGCGGCCGGACGAGGATCTCGGTGACGCGCCCGCCTCCGGTGGGCCGGACGCCCTGCGAGGAGACGATCGGGCGGTCGTAGAACGCCTTCACGTACTTCATCTCCCGGTGGAACAGCAGGGGGCCCACCAGGCCGTACACGAAGCGCGGGTGGATGTTCTTGATGTCGGCGTCGATGTAGACGATCACGTCGCCCTTCAGCTGGTACAGCGCCTTCCAGAGGTTCTCGCCCTTGCCCTTCTTGTGGCCCAGCTTCGGGAGGATGTCGGCCGAGGGATACACGTCGGCGCCGAAGGAGGCGGCGACCTCGAGGGTCTTGTCGGTGGACCCGGAATCCACGACCGCCAGCTCGTCCACGAGCGGGTAGCGGCTCATCAGCTCGGAGCGGAGGATCACCACCTCCTTGCCGATCGTCTTCTCCTCGTTGAGCGTGGGGATGCAGACGGAGATCTTCACGCCGGCCTTCTTCTTCTGCTCCACCAGCTTGGCGAGGTCGGCGAACTGCGTGTGGTGGAACGTGTGGGCGCGGAGCCATCCGGCGATCCGCGCCGCCGGGGCGGGCGCCCGCCGCTTCTTCCCCACGATCCGGCCCAGCCACCCTTTACGTGCCATTGCAGAACCCTCCGTCCATGGCGAGCAGGACCGCCGCGATCTGGGCCAACCCGGCCGCCATGGGGGGGATGGCCACCGCCTCGTCGAACTCATCGAGCTCGCTCCGGCGCTCGCCCGTGGTGAAGCCCAGCGTCAG
>JAFGQW010000345.1 GCA_016935485.1 Planctomycetota bacterium
AGAAGCTACTCCGTCTGCTCGCGATCGTCCCCCCTGAAGGAGGGAGTCGCGGCGGGTGAGGTCATTCTCGCCACCCGTGCCGCCGGCGGACGCCCGCTGGGACACCGGACACTCCTCCGCTTCACTCTGAGGGCCGGAGAGACGAAGGTCGTGCGGTTGCCGTAGCAGCCTCGCCGTACGCCCGCCGGGACCCCCCCGCGCTCCCGCCGGTCCCGCCAGCCCGGCCGGTGCAGGACGATGGGGCGGATGCTGGCGGACCGGACTCCACACATCTTGCCGCACGGACGCGAGTTCGGAGTCGACCACAGTTCGCTCGGCTTCGGGAAGGAAGAAACCCGGGATGTGGCGCGACGCGGCATACCCCTTGCCAAGCGTAGCAGGACACAGGGCCCAGGCCCCTGGGCCTTGCGTCTGGCATTCCGGTCCCGCCTCGGGGCGCACGCGACGATGAACAGTCTCCACCAGGAGCCTCGGCCTCCGCGCAGAGAACGGGGCAACCCAGGAACTCGCGGGACCAGTGCACGCCATCGGGAAACGCCGCCGAGGCGCCCGACCGCGGCCACGGACGGTGGCTCACCACCGCCTCGCCTTCGCCGGTTCGAGTTTTCTCAGGTCCAGGCCCCGCTCGAAGGCCGCCATGCGGTACTGGCAGATCTCGCGCACCGACGACGGGTGATGGAGCACCTCGGACAGGGACTGGTGCCCCACCCCCCAGACGCCGCCACCCCGCACGATCACCACCTTGTAGTCGTGAAGCAATCCCGTCAGGGTCTCGAGTTCCACGCCGGGCGGGACCACGGGGATCACCGGGTAGAGGAAGCTGCCCTCCGCGTCGATGGCGATGACGCGGTCGCTGGCCTCGGTCTCGCCCGGGTGGGTGAAGTGAGCGAGGGTTTCCGCCTCGGGCACGTAGCAGTGGGCGACGGTCTGGAAATTGCCCGCCGCATACATGGCCTTGTGCATGGCCAGCTCCCGGTCGTCGGCCCCGTCGGGCTTGAGGGGGACCTGGCGCAGCGGGCCACCGATCTCCCGGGGCATGGAGGCCTTGGGCGCGTAGAGCATGGAAGAGATGCCGCGCACCGAGAGGGTGCCGGTATGAAAGGGGGAAATCCGGGACTCGAAGATCCTCGCCCCGGCACGACGGAACTCCCGGATCAGCTCGTCCTCCTCGGGGAACTCACAGATGGCGTCGTCGTTCACAGTGTAGTCCGGAGGCGGGTAGGCGAAGTGCGCCGCCGGCGCCTCCCGGATCTTCGCCCGGAGTCCCTCCACGTCCGCGCCGATCTTCAGCAGCAGGCGCACCACGTATCCGGCGTGATTGGCGATGCACAACCGGTACAACGCCTCCTCGATGGTGCGCGCCTTGGCGAAGGCGCCATGGCCCTGGATCACGGTGACGCGGTGGTCGGCGAGGCGCCTCGGGATGGTCTCGGTCATCTCCCTGGAGCCGCTCGGCACGGCCACCCAGTCCACCGGGACCTGCCCCTCGAGCACGTGGTAGCCGAGGGGATCCACCGGGATGAAGGGCGCCGGCTGGTTGGGCTTGGGCGCGTCGTCGAAGGTGACGAAGACCAGGTCCTTGGTATGGGCATGCACCGAGGCCCCGACGCCGTCGAGGGCGAGGATGCGGGCGTGGATATCGGTCTCGGACGAGGCCTTGTAGTAGCCGAAGTCGGTCTCGCTGGTGGAGAGGAGGCAGATATCGCTCGGGTAGAGGTCGCCCTTCTGTGAACCGGTGGCGGTGATGAGGATCTTCTCCTCACCGTCCTCCCCGGTCCAGCGCATGGCGATGTTCCCGCTGTGGCTGTCCTCGATGTCGTGGAGGAGCAACGCCCTGCCCACGTGCTGGAAGCGGCGCACCACCTCTTCACTGGCTTTCCACTTGCTCCCGGTCATGATCGGAGTCTCTCGATCTTCCTCTTGTGCAGCAGCGCTCGGTCCGGCCTTCCCTCGCTGTCCCAGCCCTGAAGCTCGTAGTAATCGCTCCGGAGCCGTTCGATGACGTCCTTCGGCACGCACCGCTCCTTCCCTCCCACCACGATGGACTCGTCGCTGAAGCGGGCAGGCAGCGTGTCGTCGTCCCGGGTGACGCCGGCCTCGAGGTTGAAGACCCGCTCCAGCGCGGCGATGCGGTCCGCCGTCTGCTCGAGGCGGTGGGTGGAGAAATCGAGGCCCGTGGCGCCGCTCACCATCCTCGACCACGGCTCGGCAGAGTAGGCATAGCCCGTGAACCGGCACACGCCGAGGCTGTCCTGGAGGATGCCGATGTTCTGCAGGTTGCGGATGGCGATGGGCGACTGGAGCAGGGAGAACCGGGGAATCTCCCTGGCGCCGCCGAAGAAGGCCAGGGATACCGCATATCCGCCGCGGAGGTGGCAGGCACCCGTGGGCGAGGTCATGTATCCGAGCGCCTGGGTGTACGAAGCGCGGGGATCGTAGGCCGGGATCTCGAGGCCCTTCACGGTCATGGCCACCTCGGGGTGGTGGTAACGGGCGGCCAGGCGGGCGGCGCCTTCGGCGAGCTGATCACCGATGCCCGTCCGGAAAGCGATGCGCCTGACCAGCTCCTCGAGGACGGACGCGTTTCCGAAGGAGAGGTCCAGCCCTTCCGTGTCCTGCTCCGTGATGTATCTCCGTTCAAAGAGCTCCATGGCGCAAGCGAGGGTCCCGCCGCAGCTCATGGTGTCGATACCCAGCTCGTTGCACTGGTAATTGGCCAGGGTCACCGCCTCGAGGTCGTAGACATCGCAGTTCATGCCCAGGAGCACGAGGGTTTCGTATTCGGGGCCCTCGCCGGTTCTGTCCCCCACGCGGGTGTGACGCTGGCAGCCCAGGGGGCAGCGCATGCAAGCGCCCGATCTCACGAGCAGCCGGCTCCGGAGCGCTTCACCCGACGCTCCGTCGAGGCGGTCCTGGCGGTGGAGGTTGTCCTGGAAGTTCCGGTGGGGCAGCATGTCGATGACGTTGATGAGCCGCACGAGGCCCGCCGTGCCCATGTCGTTCAGGAGCCGCTTCGTCGTGGGCACGGCGCGGAGGAGAAACCGGGCCTGGTCGAGGCCGGACTGGTACCGCTCCGGGTCCACGACCCGCGTCTTCTCCTGGCCGAAGACGCGGATCGCCTTGAGGTTCTTGCTGCCCCAGACCGCGCCGGGGCCGGAACGGCCGTACGCGCGGTTCTTGTCGTTCATGAGGGCCGCGAAACGGACGAGATGCTCGCCGGCCGGTCCGATGCAGAGCACGCGAGCTCTCTTCCCGGCCCCGTCCTCGAGGAGCCGGTCCGTGGTCTCGTGGACGTCCAGGCCCCAGAGCGAGTCGGCGGGGAGGAGCTCCACCCGGTCCGGCGTGATGTCGATCATCACCGGCGTCCTGGCCTTGCCCCTGATCACGATGGCGTCATACCCCGCGGCCTTGAAGACATTGGCCCACGTGCCTCCGCAGTTGGAACTGCCGATGACGCCCGTGAGGGGAGACTTGAAGACCACATGGCCCCGGCACGATGTCGGAGCGTTCATGCCGACGAGGGGAGAGGTGGCCAGCACCATCACGTTGCCCTCGCCGAGCGGATCACAGGCGGGATCCACGGCGTCCACGAACAGCCGGGTGGCCAGGCCCCTCCCGCCGAGGTAGTCCTCGGCCAGGGCCGGATCGAGAGGCCGAGCGCGGACGATCTCCCGGCCGAGATCCACCTCGAGGATCTTCCCGGAGTATCCGGGGATGCGATACGAGCTCATCGCGTCCTTCTTCTTTGCGTCGGAGAAGCGAATCACGGCCGATGGTATTGGGCTGCCGAGCGGCGGTCAAGCGCGGTGTGGAACGTAGCACGCCGGGAAAGTCGTTGTGCCGGCGGGGGGGAGGTGGATCTCTGCAGCACGACCCGGCCCCCCGCGCGTTGTGCCGCTCTGGAAGCTGGAGCAGCGGTCGCCGTACAAGATCGCCTCCCGGCTCCGGCGCTGACCGTTACCCACAACCTACCCTGTTTCCCTTGCATCCGGTATCATGGCGGCGGTCGGGTGAATACCCAGCCGGACGCGGTCGGCGGGGTTCGGGTATCCGCCCGCCCGCGCGTTCCTTCACGACGGTGCGACGCCCGGGTACGTTTCCCGCGTCTCCGCCGCGAGTTGGCCGGGTACCGGAGTGGAACCATGAAGCCCCTCGTCGTCGGCCTCGCCGGTCTCCTCCTGTTCCTCGCCGCCTGCGGCGAGCCCATGGGACTCGATATGGCGAGCAAAGCGGCCCCGCGCCAGGCCCAGGGGCTGCTGGCCGAGGAGGCAGATGCGCTGCCGCAGCGGAAGCTCATCCGGACCGCCGAGATCGATCTCCTGGTCGACAACGCGGAGGCGGCCAGCGACCGTGTCAGCCAGCTGGCCCGCACCTTCGGCGGGTTCGTGTCCGAGTCGTCGATGCACACGCGCGGCCATCGCACCGGCGCACATCTGGTATTGCGCATCCCGGTGGCGAAGTTCGACGAGGCCATCGTCGCGCTGAAGGGCCTGGCCCACGAGGTCAGCCGGGTCGACATCGCCGCCGAGGATGTCACCGACCGCTACGTCGACATCGAAGCGCGCCGCCGGAGCCTCGAGCTGACCGAGAGCGAGCTGGAGAAGCTGCTCGCCGAGTCACGCACCCAGCAGAGAAGCGCGGACGAGATCGTCGCGATCTACAAGCAGCTCTCGGAGATCCGCACGCAACGCGAGCAGGCCCAGGGCCAGCAGCAGGCCCTGGACAACCGGATCGCGCTCACCACCATCCGGGTCGGACTCTACCTCGACCGGGAGGCCCTCGCCGCCGCCAGGCCCGCCTGGAAGCCCCTCGACGCCGTCCAGTCGAGCTGCGCCGCGCTCGTCCGGGTGCTGAAGGCGCTGGCGGAAGCCGCGATCTTCGCGCTCATTGTGGTGCTTCCGCTGGCGCTCCTGCTGGCCCTCCCCCTCTGGTGGTTCGTCCGGCGCTGGCGACGAGGCCGGGCCGCCTGAAAGGTGTCCGGTCCAGTCGTCACTCATGCGCCGTGATGGTGGAGGAAGTACACCGCGCAGCGCGGGGATCGCCGCCCGGGGCTTTCCGCGCCGGGGGTACGGGTTTCACCGACTCCTGGCCGCGCGAGGAGGGCGGAAGGTGACCGGGATGACCGGGATGACCGCCTCGTGGTCGCCAGCGCACGGCTTCGAAGCGCCGGCCGCTGATCTCGGAGGATCGATCGTCATGACTCGCCGCGCCGGTCTTGCCCGAATCGATGCCGGCCGGGCCGCTACCCGGCCCCGCTCGCGCCTTCTGGCCGTGCTCGCCTTGTGCCTGGCGCTCGCCCCGTCCCGGGCCGCCGCGCAGACCGACGACGCGAACCGTCGGCCGGACGCTTCGCGGCCCAACATCCTGTTCCTGTTCAGCGACGACCACGCCGCGCACGCCATCAGCGCGTACGGCTCGCGGATCGTCCGCACGCCGAACCTGGACCGGCTGGCTACCGAGGGCATGCGCTTCGACCGGTGCCTGGTCACCAACGCCATCTGCGCGCCGAGCCGCGCCGTGGTGCTCACGGGCCGCTACAGCCACCAGAACCGGGTCTACACCAACCGCGAGCGCTTCGACGGCAGCCAGTTCACCTTTCCGAAGCGGCTCCGAGACGCCGGCTACCAGACGGCCATGATCGGCAAGTGGCACCTGAAGTCGGACCCCACGGGGTTCGACTACTGGTGCGTGCTCCCCGGTCAGGGCCTCTACTACAATCCCACCTTCCGCACGGCCGCGGGCGAGTCCGCACGCACGGGCTACGTGACCGACATCATCACCGACGAGGCGCTGGACTGGCTCCGGAACCGTCGCGACTCCCGGCGTCCCTTCCTGTTGATGTGCCAGCACAAGGCGCCCCACCGGAGCTGGCAGCCGGGCCCGAAGCACCTGACCCTGTACGACGACGTGACGCTCCCGGAGCCGCCGACGCTCTTCGATGACTACCAGGGCCGGGCCGACCCGGCGCGCCGCACGCACATGACCGTGGCCGAAGACCTGACCCCGGCCGATCTGAAGCTGGAGGCGCCGGAGAACCTGACGCCCGAGCAGCGAGAGCGCTGGGACGCGGCCTACGAGCCGAAGAACCGGGCGTTTCGCGACGCCAAGCTGGAGGGCCGGGAGCGGGTGCGCTGGAACTACCAGCGCTACATCAAGGACTACCTGCGCTGCGTCGCTTCGGTGGACGAGAACGTCGGCCGCCTGCTCGACTACCTGGAGCAGGCCGGGCTGGCCGACCGCACCGTGGTCGTCTACAGCTCGGACCAGGGGTTCTATCTGGGCGACCACGGCTGGTTCGACAAGCGCTGGATGTACGAGGAGTCGCTGCGCATGCCGCTCCTGGTGCGGTGGCCGGAGCGCGTGAAGCCGGGTCAGGTGGACACCCACCTGGTGCAGAACCTGGACTTCGCGCCGACCTTTCTGGAGATGGCCGGCGTGAAGCCGCCGGAGACCCTGCCGGGCCGCAGCCTGGTGCCGCTGCTCCGGGGCCAGGCGCCCGCGGACTGGCGCCAGTCCGTCTACTACCACTACTACGAGGACATCGAGGGCGGGGGGCACGGCGTGGCCGCCCACTACGGCGTGGCCACCGACCGCTACAAGCTGATCCACTACTACCGGGCGGGCGCGTGGGAGCTCTTCGATCGGGAGAAGGACCCCGAGGAGCTTCGCAGCAGGTACGGAGATCCGGCCTACACCGCCGTGCAGAAGGAACTCGAGGCCGAGCTGACGCGGCTGGCCCGTGCGGCGGGCGAGGCCTCTCCAGCGAACGACTACCGCGCGTGGCGAAGGGAGCAGCACCGAGAATCCGCGCGCCGGGTCCAGCTCCGCCAGGTCTACCCGTTCCCCGAGACCGGCGACAAGAAGAAACCCCCGCGTCTCGATCCCTCGGCCCGGCCCTTGACCGTGGGCGCGCGCTGCGTCCCGGACGGCGTGCACGGCGTGCTCGTGGCCCTGGGCGGCGACCAGCGCGGCGTGGCCCTGTTTCTTCGCGACGGCTGCCCGTGTCTGGCCGTGCGGTCCGATCGCGAGCTCCACGAGGTGAGCTCGACGCATCGGGTCGAGCCGGGCCGGCCGGTGCACCTGGCCGGAACGCTCGACGCCGAGGGGCGCGTCTGCCTCTTGGTGAACGGCGAGGTGGCGGCCCGGGGCGAGGCCGAGCTGATCGACCTCCCCTCGCGCGAGGGCGTCTCGGTCGCCGAGGACTCCCGCACTCCCGTGGGCCGCTACGAAGCGCCGAACGCACTGTCCGGCAAGGTGGAGGACGCCCGGATCTACTGGGGCGTCCTGGACCGCGAGGCCATGAAGCGCTGGGCCCGCGGGGAGTGAGGGGAGACGGTCGCGCTGCGCGTGCGGCGCCTTCGCCCGAGCACCAGCACCACCGGCCGGGATCTGGTGTACGGGTCCACCGACTTCCGGCACCAGTTGAGGATGAGGTCACGATGATGGCGGAGCAGCCGAGCCACCTTCTTCATCGGCTCAAGCCTGGATCGCATGGTGCGCGTACACCAGCGATCCAGGAATCGGCCGGCCCAGTAGGGCATCACGTAGTCCCAGAAGCCCTGAAAGTCCTCCTTCAGCAGGTAGGCCCGCACCGTCTTCAGGTTGTACCGGAGGAGCCCGGCTAAGGTGACCTCCTGTTTCTCCGTCAGGTTGTCCGGGCGCTTCAGCAGGCACCAGCGGGTCCGCTTCAGCACCGGCTCGTAGCCAGCGGCCGTCATCTTCTTGGCCTCCTTCGCCCGGATCTCGTCGATCGCCTTGGAGAGATGCTGCATGATGTGGAAGCGGTCCAAGACGTGGACGGCCTGGCCGGCCTTCTTGGCGATGACCTTCAGGTACGGTTGCCACATATCGCTGCAGACGAACTCGATCAGGCGACTGCGCTCCCGGCCGAACCAGCGGAA
>JAFGQW010000062.1 GCA_016935485.1 Planctomycetota bacterium
CCATGCCCGTAGGGGTAAACGAGACCGCCGTCTCACGTTCGCGGCGCCAAATGAGGGCGCCGTTGCGGCGGGCCTCCCCGACATCATGACCGTGCTCGGCAACGGCTCCGACGCGCCGGGGACGGTCCTCGAGGATCGGGAGCCGGCGGGATTGGATTCCCGTCAACGTCCGGCCAGGGCCGCGAGCATCTCGTCCCAGGCGGCGGCCGTGCGGGTGATGGACAGGGTTTCGGCCCGCTCGAGGGCGGCCTCGGACAGGCGCGCGCCCGCAGCCGGTTCGTCGAGAATGTCGAGGCATGCCCGGGCCACCGCGCCCGCGTCCCCCACCGCCACCAGGCGGCCGCATCGGCCGCCCTCGAGGAGCTCGCGCGAACCGACGGGCGCATCGGTCGCCACCACGGGTCGGCCCAGCGCCAGCGCTTCGGCCAGGGTGTTGCCGAAACCTTCGAACCGCGAGGTCGAGAGCACCACATCGGCGGCAGCGAGCACGGGAAACGGATTGGGAAGAAAGCCCGTCAGCACCACGTCTCCGTCCAGGCCGTGGTGCTCGACGCGGGTGAGGATCTCGGCTCGCATCGGCCCATCGCCGACGATGATCAGCGTGGCACGCCGCGTGGCCCGGAGGAGACGGAAGGCGTCGAGCAGGGTGGCAAAGTCCTTCTCGGGACTCAGACGGCACGCGGTCACGAGCCACGGGCAGTTCTTCGGCAGGGCCACGGGCCGGGGCGCACGGGCGAGCGCGCGGATGCGGTCCACATCGACCCCGTTCAGAATCACGATCACGCGATCGTCCCGGGCGCCGAGATGCTCCACCAGATCGTCCCGCACGCCGCGGGAGGGAACGACCACCAGGCGGCTGCGACGAAACACGTACCAGAGAAGAAACCGCTCGCCGGGCGAGGGCCGGCGCCGGCAGAACGCGAAGAACGTGCTCATTGGCCCGCGGATGGTGCTGACGGCGGCGGCGCCGAGGCGGAAGAGCTCGTTGGCGAAGGTCACGTGGAAGCTCGCCGTCTCCATGATGCCCACGAGCACCCGCGGCCGTTCGGCGCGCGCGACCGCCCGGATGGCACGCAGATACTTCCAGACGTTCCCGGGCGAGCGATGCAGGATCTCGCCACAGCCGAAATCGTCCGCCACGTACGTCGGGAGACCGAGCGGCTGGAAGTGGTCCCGGGTCGCCGCGCGGATCATCAACACCGGTTCGACGCGTCGCAGGTGGCGGAGGAGGTGGGCGGTCTGGGTCTCGGCGCCGCCCACCACGGCCGAAGCCACGACGAAGAGCACGCGCGGGCGGCGTTCGCTCGTCTCCCTCATCCCACCTCCGGGTGTCGATCGCGAGGTCGTGGGTCCGGCCGCACGGTTTTTCTGCCGAGCCGGGCCGCCGTCGGCCTGACGACCCGAATGCACTGGCCCGATCCGGGAAACGGCCCGGGATCCTATCATGCCTCCCCCGGGTGCTCCACCGTCGAGGAGCGGGTGGTTCGCAGCCCGGCGTCCTGGAGGCGGAAGGATGGGGGCGCCCGGACCTTGCCGCACGGGCGATCCCTCGGCGGTCCGATCCGCAGCGATGGCGCCGGATTCGTTCGGCCACGAATCTCGAACGCGGGGGCTTCCCGAAAGAGCGTGACGCGTCCCCGCCGGCCTGCTTCAATGGCGCTCCGCGGTTTCGCGACAGGCCGGGCGCCGCGCCCGCAATCCGCAGACCGGGAGCGTGATGACCGGCGAGGTGACGGTTGGCGGCTACATGCCGGGCGACGAGCACGGGATCGATGCGCTCTACCGGTCCGTGTTCGGCGCGGCATGGAGTCTCGAGGCCTGGACCGAGAAGTACTGGGTCGAGGGGGTCGATCCTCGACCGCTTCTCGTCCTGGCCCGGGACGGAGACCGGATCGTGGGCCACTCCGGGAGCTTGCTAGGCCGGCTACGCCGACCTCATCCGGCTCGAGCACCGCGAGAAGTGGTTGAGCTATCGGCCGCTGGCGCTCCGGCTGTCGGGCCGGCCGTTCGCGGATGGGCGGACTCCGAGGAGTCCCGGAGGCGGAGCCTTGGACGTAACCCGCCGTAGGCTGAAGATCGTGCACGTCCACGACCAGGCCGAGCGCCTCGGCGGCGCGGAACGTTACCTCGAGGATCTCATCGCGGCCCTGGCCGCGGCGGGCCAGGAATCCGTGCGAGTCGGCTCCACCCGAGGGCGGCGCCACCGTCCCCCCGCGGACAGCGCGCAGCCGGCGCCGGACGCCCCTGAGGCGGCCCGCTACCACGTTCCGCCCTACCGGGGGTTCCGGCGAACCTGGAGGCCGTATCAGGAGATCCTCGAACGCGAGCGTCCGGACGTGGTGCATCTGCACAACACCCAGTACTTCGTGAGTCCGTCCACGCTGAGCCGTCTGGTACGCCTCGTGCCGATGGTGAGGACCGTGCACGACGTTCGGCCGCTGTGTCCCACGGGCCGGAAGGTGCTTCCCCGGAGCGGTCGGCTGTGCGAGCGCCGGCTGGGACTCGGATGCGTGAACCTGCAGGGGTGCTTCGCGCCGCATCGGATCCCGATCGTGGCACGGGAGCTTCGGGCAGCCCGGGCGGTTCACGGCACGGTGGTGAGCAGTGGCTATCTCCGGGACGAGCTGATCCTGAACGGATACCCGGCCTGCCGCATCCGCGTGATCCCGTGTTTCACGAACCGCGCGCCGGGGCCAGTCGAGCCTCCGGCCGGGGAACGTCACATTCTCGCCATCGGCCGTCTGGCCCGGATCAAGGGGATGCCGCAGCTGCTGGAGGCGCTGGCGCACCTGGGCCGCCGGGGAGGCGACTGGACCGCAACGCTGGTGATCACCGACCCGGCGTGGCACCGGCGCATGCTCCGGTACGCCCATCGATGCGGGCTCGGGGAACGCGTGGATATCGTGGGCGCCCGCGCGTACGGGGACCTCGACGCGCTCTACCGCCGATCCCGGGTGGTGGTCGTCCCGTCGATGATCCCCGAGGCTTTCGGCCTGGTCGGGATCGAGGCCATGGCCTTCGGCCGGCCGGTGGTGGCGTTCGACGCCGGCGGGATCCGGGAGTGGCTGGAGGACGGGGTGACGGGATTCTGCGTGCCGCGCGGCGACGTGGCAGCGCTCGCCGATCGGATCGCCCGGCTCCTCGCGGATCCGGCGCTCGCGCGGATCATGGGGGAACAGGGCCGCCAGGCGGTGGACGCGCGCTACCGCGCTTCCCACCATCTCGAGGCCTTGCTCGCGGTCTACGCCGGAGCCGTGGCCGAGCACGCGGCGGGCCCGCTCACGGACTGACGCCCAGCTGCGCCAGCAACGCGAAGTAGCGCTCGAGGTGTTTCTCCTCGGTCCATTGCGCGCGAAACGCCGCGTGTCCCCGCGCCGCGAGCTGGTCGCGCATCCGTGGGTTGTTTTCGAGCGATCGGATCGCCTCGCGCAAGCCGGCCTCGTCTTCGTAGAGGATGCCGCCCCCCGACGTCCGGACCAGCTCCTCCAGGGCGCCGGCCCGGCGGGCGATGACGGGTGTGCTCGCCGCCCAGGCCTCGATCGCGATCATCCCGAAGGGTTCGTGCCACCAGGAAGGCACGATCACTGCCTGCGCGCCGCGGTAGAGCGCGAAGAGCGCGTCCCGCGGCTGGTGGCCGAGGAA
>JAFGQW010000063.1 GCA_016935485.1 Planctomycetota bacterium
CCGCCGGATCGACCGCGGTGCGGCGGCCCGTGTCCCGTGCGCACGGGCCGCCGGCTCGCCAGGACGCGCCGGGCCGGAACGGTCAGCCCTGCGGGCGGCCGTGATGGATCACGATTCGCCGGATCGCGACCGGATGGGGCGGCGGCGCGCCCTGGCTTCGCGGCCCGATGTCGAAGGTGACCTTGAACCGGACGTGGCGCAGGTTTCCCGGCGTGCGGAGCTTCGTGATGTCGGTCTCCCAGAACTGGCACGGCTGCGCCGGCGTGTTGCCGGGTGGGTACCAGGAGGTCGGATCCGCGTTCGGTCCGTTGCCGGCGTCCGGAGCGCCCTGGAAGGAGATCCGCACGATCTGTCCCTGCACGGGCGGATCGAGCCAGGTGAGGTCCTTCCCGCCGATCACCTGGCCGGTCCGGGGATCGCTCGCGTCGAATGCCCAGCTCGGCGCGGGCTCGCCGGAGTCGTACCAGGTCGAATGCGCTTCGGACAGGCCGTTCCTCGGCGGGAGGAACAGGTCGCGCGTCGTGAGGCGGGCCGGCGTGATGTGGGCGCCGCTGTTCACGTTCGGCACCCCGCGGCCGCGGATGATCACGTAGCCGTCGCCGCCGTCGCCCGTGCGGCCGCTGGAGGGCGGGAAGGGATTGCCCTTGCCGCCGGACGCATCGATCGAGGCGCCGGCGTTGACGGTGACCGAGGTGCCGCTCAGCCAGATCGAGCCGCCCGACCCGCCGCCGCCCCAGCCGCCGGCCAGGGAGGTCGCGCCGACGAATGTCGTGTACCCCTGGCCGCCGCTGCCGCCCAGCGCCACCACCTGGGCCGTGCTGTCGACGATCAAGCTGCCGGCCGACACGAGCTCGATGCCGCCGCCTCCGCCGCCGCCCGAGCCGGCGACGATGTCGGCTGCCGGGCTCGGACTGCCGAGTGTGATCGCGGCGTTGCCGCCGGCGCCGCCGCCGGTGCCGGCGGTCGGGGCCGGGACGGTGGCCGCCCCGATCCAGTTGCTGCCGAGCTCGCGGCCGTAGGCACCGATGTTGCCGCACAGGAAATCCGTCTGGATGCCGGGCTGGAAGTGGCCGCCGCCGTTGCCGCTGCACCCGCTCCGGAGCAGCGTGCCGGACGGCACGCCCCGGTTGCCGCCGGTTCCGCCGCCGCAGTTCCAGTCGATCGGGGTGACCAGCCGGTTGTCCGAACGATCCGGATCGCCGCACTGGTTGATCACCCGCGGATGGCCCGGCCCGCCGCGGAGCTCCATCGGCAGTGCGCCGATCAGCGAGTCCGGCCGCGTGTTGGATTCGCCACCGGCGCCGGCTCCCGGTCCGCCCGCCCCGCCGGCGAGCCGTCCCACCGCGAGCGCCGCCCCGGCGGGTGCGCTGTTTCCGGGGCGGCCGGAGGCATCGATCGTTCCCTGGATGAGCATCGACTGGAGCGCGTTGATGCGGAGCGGAACCGGGCCCTCCACGGTGATCGTGCCCGTCGGGGTCAGCGTGAACCGGTTGGTGTCGAACTCGGCCACGCCGTCGGGAGCGAGCGGGAGCGTGCTCGTGTCGATGCGCGTCGCGCCGTGGATCACGACATCGCCGAGCTCGCCGTTGCCGCCGTACCCCGGCGTGGCGTGGAGCCCCGCCTGGCCCGCGAGCGTCCAGGCGGCCGTGGTCGGGCACTGCGGCGAGACGTTCCCGCGGTGGCTGAAGTCCTCGACGATCGCGTTGGCCACCCCGGTATCGCCGCGCGTCTGGAATGCCCACATCACCTGGACATTGGCCGGGAAGGGGAGCGCGTCGCGGTAGGGCAGCTCGTCGATCGAGGCCACCGTGGTCGGATTGCCGCCCGCGTCGAGCGCGAGCACCCAGCCCGCCCGCACGGGATAGGCGAGCGCGAAGCCGTTCAGATCCCGGAGGCCCCGGTTCTTCGGGCTCGGCGCCACGGCGTTCTCGGGCTGCGCGGTGTCCAGGGTGAGCACGATCGTGGCGGGGGCGTCCGGCCGGGACGGCGGGAAACCTGCCGCGGGGCGGAGCGTCACGACCGAGCGACCGTCCACGACGGCGTGCGTGATCCCCGGCCACGCGGTTCCGGCGAGCGTCGAGGCCGGCGGGACGGGGAGAAACTCCAGTCCGGCGGCGCCATCCGTCACGCGCCAGATCCGGAAGCTCGCGAGCGTGGCCGAGCCGGGATCGAGCGGTTCGTCGAAGACGATCCGGATCTCGGTCGGGGTCTGGATGTCGCCCGGGTGCACCTGCCGCGTGATGCCCTGCGAGACCTCCGCCGTGAACGGAGGCGTCGCGAAGGGGACGGCGTCGTAGTCGGGACCGGAGCCGGGTCGCGTGAAGACGCGGTCGGCGGTGTTCGTGTCGATCGCCCACGACGCCGTCACGGGCGGCGTCGAGCTGTCGCGGAGCGTGAGCACGCCGCCGGCGTCGCGGAACGCGTCGGGCTCGAGCGGCCGGCTCGGCTGGCTCAGCAAGACCACGAGGGGATCCTTGCTCGCGAGGCTCGCGCGGGGATCGAACGGGCTCTCGACCACCTGGTTCAGGATGCGCGTCGGCTCGTAGCGAAAGCGCGGCACCGCCGTGGACGTGCCGGGGACGAGCGTCGTGGCGGGCGTGGCCGCGACCGTGGTGAGCACGCCGGTGAGCCACGTCTGGCCGGAGACGAGATTCACGATCGGGTTCAGCACCTGGTCGACGCCCGCGGCGTCGTGAACCGTGACGCGGGCGATGGCGGGACGCTGCGGAAGCCGCTCCGGCCGGAACGGCGGCGCGGCGGCGGCGAGGTCGACCGTGAGGAAGGTCTCCGTCCGGGTCGCGGGCAGTCCCTGCCCGCGCTGCGAGCGGACGCCGGGGCTGTGCTGGATGTGCGCGGAGCAAGAGGCGCCGGGAGCGGGCAGGCAGATCGTGTACTCGGTGTTCGGCAGGAACCCGCCGCTCAGGAACTGCGGATCGGTCGGCAGCGCCGGTGTGAAGATCACGCGCTCGCCTGCGACGTGAAGCTCCCCCTGGGCGCGCACGGCCCCGGCGGTCGCGGACGGGTAGATGTGGAGCCCGGAGAAGACCGTGTTCGCGTCCACCGGCTGGGCGAACGTGATCTCGATCGGGTCGTTCAGGTAGACGCGCGGCGATTGCCGGGAAACGGAGAAGGCGACGACGTCGAAGGCGTCGCCGCTGCCCCCGCCTCCGCCCCCGCACCGGCCGAAGAGGACGGCCAGGGCGAGACAGAGAGTCCAGATCAGGGTCCGTGGAGATCGTCCCGCGGGACGGTCCGGACGACGCAGGCTTCGCATGATGCACCCTCCTCCCGCTGTGTCGCCGACCCGTCTTGCGCCGCATCCGGAGATGGCCCTCAGATCAGGGCCGTCGGCGGTCCGTGCGCAAGCGGCATGCCGTTGACCTCCGGTGCTCGTGGCTGGTGCCGCCGCGACGGATGGCGGGGGTTTGCGGGCCGCAGGGGTCCGCGCGAGCCTCGATTTCGAGCGATCTCCAGCGGGCGGATGTTCACGATCGCACGGGGCGCGCGACGGTGCGGCCGCGCTCGATTGCCCCCTTGCCGGCTCGGCCGGCGTGCGTTGCAATGGAGCGGACATCGAGGCCGGCCGATACCCGCAGGTTCCGGGCCAGGGAGACGACGATGGCACGCCGTTCCGTCCGACTCGTGCTGGCGCTTCTCGGCGTGCTCTTCGCCGGGACGGGCCTGCGGGCCGGCGATCTCGAGGTGCACTTCCTCGATGTCGGCCACGGCGATTGCTGCGTCATCCGCACGCCGCAGGGCAAGACGATCCTCGTCGACTGCGGTCTGTCGCTCATGGGCTGGAAGGTGCGGCGCTACCTCGAGCGGCAGGGGATCCGCCGGATCGAGCTCCTCGTCGTGACCCATCCCCACCCGGATCACCACGGCGGAGCCCGCGGAGTGGTCGATGCGTTCGACGTGCGCGAGCTGGTCGAGCCGGGCATTCCCTCCTCCTCGAGGTCGTTCACGAACCTGATCCGCCGCCTCGGGGAGCGGAAGGTCCGCCACACCATCGCGCGCCGCGGCGCGGTCTTTACCGCGGACGACGTCGTTCTCGAGGTTCTGGCGCCGCCGGACCCCCTGCTCACGAGAGGGGTGCGGTCGCCGGCGAACGCGAACAGCCTCGTGATCCGGCTCCGGTCCGGCGAGTTCCGCGTGCTGCTGGCGGGCGACATCGAGGCGGAGACCGAGGCCTTCCTGCTCCGGGCGGAGGAAGACCTCCGGGCGGACATCCTCAAGATCCCGCATCACGGCGTCAGCACTTCCTCGACGCCGGCGTTCCTCGACGCGGTGCGGCCGCGCTACGCGTTCATCCCGTGCGCCTTCTACGCGGAGCCGTCGCGCGAGCTCCACGACCGGCTGCACCGCCGCGGCATCACGTGGTTTCGGGCCGATGCCAACGGGACCGTCGTCTTCCGGCTCGCGGGCGAGACGCTCACCGTCACGGCCGAGCACGGCCGCGAGAATTCGCGCCTCAAGGTAGCTCCCGACTGGTTCAAGCTCCTCCAGCAGACACGCGCGGTGCCGAAGAAGGCAGTCGGGCGCATCCAGCAGCACGTCCGCACGAAGGTGGTCGCGCTGAGCCAGGTGCTCCGGCAGAAGGCGGCCGGCAGCTGGAAGGAGGACCTCCGCAGGAAGGCCGTGAAGGTGGGCAGCACGCTGCGGCAAAAGGCCGGACAGATCGCCGAGCGGTGGCGCGAGGCCGTGCGGAGCCGCCTGCCGCGCCGCACGTCGTCGGAGAACACCCGGGCGTGAGCGCCGGACGGCGCGGGACGCACCGGGTTCGAGCCGGGCCGACGGTCGGCGGCAGGCCGCAGCCGCCGGAGCCTGGTGGCGGGGGACATGGAGGCCGCGCCCCGGCAGGGTGGCGACGAAGTCACGGAAGGGTTCTCCTCGGCGCGGGGCGTGCGAGTATCCTGAGAGGAAGAGACACAACTTCCGGCGCGCAGCTGCGCCTGCGGGGCTTCTGGATCGAGCGAGGCATGGGATGGAAAACGAGTTCACGGCAATCATCGAACGAGATGGCGAGTGGTTCGTTGCCTGGTGTCCGGAGGTTCCCGGCGCCAATGGGCAGGGCAGGACGAAGGACGAAGCCCGCGAGAGCCTGGCCGAGCCGTTCTCGCTGATCTTGCAGGATCGTCGCGAGGATGCTCTTCGCGGCCTGCCGCCCGATGCGCTGCGCGAAACGGTGCGCGTCAAGTGAAGCGCACCGAGGTGCGCCGGATCGCGGCGGGGACGGCCGCTGCTACCGTGAAAAACGCCCCAGGGGCATTTTTTCCAGATCGCGGTGGCGGAGTGCCGGCCGCCGGCGATGCGGCGGACAGGAGGCTTACCGGTCCGGAGGCGGCGCGCTCGCGATGTCGACGCGGAGCGTGATCTCCTTGACGAGGTCGTGCGCTGGCGATCTCTTCTCCGGATCGAACTCGGGATGCTGCGAGGGCAGCCGGAGCTGCAGCGCGTGGACCCGGCAGCGTCCGGCGAGGACGAGCGGGGCGCCCGCCGGAAGAACAGCGGTGCCCTGCCACTGCACGCTGCCGATGATGGGCGTCGCCCCGACCACGGTCAGCACCGCGGTCACTTCGCACTCGTACGAGAGGATCCAGCTGCCGTCCGGTCCTCGGCAGAGGCTCTTGAGCGCCACGCGGTTACCGACGGTCTGGAAGCTCGTCCCGGCTGTCCAGCCGTCGGACTTCCAGCTGTAGGTGGTGACGGGAACGCGCGTGCCGGCCTCGTAGTGGCCGGCGCCCTCCTGAACGGGGAAAACGGCCTGATCCAGGAGCACCTCCTGGAGTCCGGCCCTGTCCGCGCCGTCCTCGGGGACATCGCGGATGCGGACCTCGACGCGACAGTCGAGGGGCGCGGGCGGTGGGGACGCCGCCTCGGCCTGGGCGAGCGACAGGATGGCGGCGACAATGGGACCGGCAGCGAACATGGCGAGCTCCCGATTGGAAGATGGACCGGGTGGACTTCACGGCGGCTGGCGAGTGGAGTATATCCAGCCGGTTCGCGCCTGCAAGTACCCGGGGAGTCGCGGAGCACCCGCGGAATCCCGAGAATCCGTGAACCGGGGCCGGCGGCCTGCGTCAGGGTGTCCTTCCGGCGGTCGGGGGCGGCCGCCTCGCCAACCGCCCTGTTTCGAGGAGAAAATGGCATGAAGCGTGTTGTGGCAATGTTCCTGCTGGCCGCGCTCGCGGCCGGGCCGGCCGCGGCCGGCGATCCTCCGGCGGCGGCGGAGCCCGCGGCCGAGGCGACGCTGGCCTTCGGACTCGATCTCTATCCGCGGGTGAAGGGGGCCGGGAAGAACGTCTTCTTCTCGCCCTATTCGATCACCACGGCGCTCGCCATGGTGCGGGTCGGCGCGCGCGGCGAGACCGCGCGGGAGATGGACGCCGTCCTCCACTTCGGTGACGGGGTGCCGCCGGCGGCGCATGGCGCGCTGAAGCAGGCGCTCGTGCCGCGGACGGTGCGCGACGGTCGGGGCAAGGAGGCCGCGCAGGTGCCGGCCTATGAGCTCAGCACCGCCAACGCACTGTGGGCGCAGGAGGCGCTGGCGATCGAGGCGCCGTTCCTGAAGACGCTCGCAGACAGGTTCGGCGCGCCGCTCGAGCGGATCGACTTCCGCCAGACCGAGGCGGCTCGTGCGCGGATCAACGCCTGGGTGGCCGGGCGCACCCACGACCGCATCCAGAACATCGTGCCCGAGGGGCTGCCGCAGCCGGACACGCTGCTTGCGCTCGCGAACGCGATCTACTTCAAGGCGGCGTGGGTCGAGCCGTTCGAGGAGCGCGCCACGCGAGAGCAGCCGTTCTTCGTGGCGGGCGGGCGCGAAGTGCCGGCGCCGTTCATGCACCGCCTCGGCGACTGCGGCTATGCCGAGAACGACGAGGTCCAGATCGCGGAGCTCTTCTACCGGGGGCGCGACACCTCGATGGTCGTGATCCTGCCGCGGGCTCGGGACGGGCTCGCCGCGGTCGAGAAGGGGCTCACCGCGGCGAAGGTCAAGGGATGGCTGGCCGCGCTGGAGGTGACGGACGTCGCGGTCGCGCTGCCGCGCTTCAAGTTCACGAGCGCGATGGATCTCGGCGGCACGCTCGCGGCCCTCGGGATGAAGCTCCCGTTCGCGCAGGAGGCGGACCTCGGTGGCGTCGCGGCCACCAAGCCGCTCTTCCTCGGCGGCGTGCTGCACAAGGCGTTCATCGCCGTTGACGAGGCTGGCACCGAGGCCGCGGCGGCGACGGTCGTGCTGACGCTGGGCGGGATCCCCCAGGGCAAGTCGTTCGTGGCCGACCATCCGTTCCTCTTCCTCATCCGCCACCGCCAGACCGGCGCCGTCCTGTTCCTCGGCGCGGTGGAGAACCCGGTGGGCTAAGGGCGTATCTGAAAAAAATGCCCCAGGGGCATTTTTTTCAGTTAGCCGGCCGTATCTGGAAAAAACTCCCCTGGGGCATTTTTCAGGGAGGATCCCGATGAGCGCAAGGACGGTGCTGGCCTCAGCGCTGCTGGCGGCGGTCTGGTCGATGCCGGCACGCGCGGGTGACGACGACCCGGTCGAGAAGACCTTCCACCTCGATTTCAGCTCGGGCTCCCGGAGCACCAACTTCGATGCGGTCGAGCTCGACCGGGTGATCCCGAACGCACAGGACCGCAAGGCGAGCCTGCTCTTTCGCGTGGTCGGGTCGAGCGCGGTGCGGGTGCAGCTCAAGCTGCCCGAAGCGCCGGTCTCCGCGGTGCTCGCGCTCGAGCATCTCTCCTCGGGTGGGGAGGTGCCGCACGGCGGCGAGTCCGTCATCGCCGTGTCGGTCAACGGCTACGAGGCGATCCAGCGCTGGGACGTGGGCTGCCGGGTCTTCAGCGTGGACCGGGTGCAGATCGGCAAGTACCTCGCGGCCGGAACGAACGTCCTCGAGGTGAAGATGGTGGGGGGGCGGACCTGCTACTGGCTGAGGAAGCTCGAGATCGCCTGTGTCTTCTCGTCCGCGGCGGCGCTGGATCCCCGGGTCGAGCGCATCCCGGCGCAGGGGAAGTCGGCGTACGCGGTCGTGGTCGGCCGAGGGACGCATGCGGACCCCGGATGGCGCCAGGTGGTCGACGCGCTGGTGGAGAAGTACCAGGCGGTCGTGATCGTGCACCCGGGCGCCGTGGAATTCGCGCGCGACGAGCTGGCCGCGGTGAGGCCCCGCCACGCCTGCTTCGTCGGACGGCCGCAGGAGGTCGGTCGCCGGTTCGTCGTCGCGGTGCACCGGATGACCCGGACGCTCGATGCCGACCCCTGGACCGACGTGATCTGGGGCATCCTCACGGGCTTCCGGGCCGAGGACGCCCTCGCGATCGCGAGCGACCGGACGCCGCTCGAGGTCAAGCGCGCCGCGGGCGGCTGCGGCATCGAGCTCGAGAGCTTCACCGAGGGCGCGTGGTACTCCGAGTGCGAGCAGGGCGTGATGCACGAGCGGCTTCGAGGCAAGCCGGCGGAGAAGAAGACCTGCGCACCGGATACGACCGGAGCGCTGGTGCGGGAACTGAACGAGAACCGACCCGACCTGTTCGTGACCAGCGGGCACGCGACCGAGCGCGACTGGCAGATCGGCTACTCCTACAAGAACGGCCAGTTCCGCTGCGCGGCGGGGCAGCTCTTCGGCCTGGACCTCGCGGGCAAGCGCTTCGATATCCGCTCCACGAACCCGAAGGTCTACTGCCCGTGGGGCAACTGCCTGATGGGCCACATCGACGGGCCGGAGGCGATGGCGATCGCCTGGATGAAGACCGGCGGCGTCCGCCAGATGTTCGGGTACGTGGTGTCGACCTGGTACGGCGCCATGGGCACCGGCGTGCTGCCCTACTTCCTCGGCTCGCAGGGCCGGCTCACGCTCGCGGAGTCGTTCTTCCTCAGCAACCAGGCGCTGCTCGAGCGGCTGGAGCGCGAATTCCCCGGCAGTCTCTCGAAGAGCATCGACCAGTTCCACATCGAGGCCGACAAGGAGCTGATCCAGCGGCTCGCGAGACAGCTCCGCGTGAGGTCGCGCGACGAGCTCGGGCTCCTCTGGGACCGGGACACGGTGGCGTTCTACGGCGATCCCGCGTGGGAGGCGCGAGTGGCGCGGGTGCGCGAGCCGGATTTCGAGGGTGAGCTCACAGCAAGTGAAGCGGGCGACGGCCGGATCCGGTTCGTCTTCCGGGTGAAGGCGAACGTCGAGAAGGGCTTCGCGCGACCGCCGGCGGCGCTGCTCCCGCACCGGATCGCGGAGGTGAAGGTCGAACCGTGCGAGAACGCGGATCTCACCGTCGCGGACGATTTCGTGCTGCTGCGACCCCGGGGGACGATCACGAAGGGATGGGAGGCGCGGGCGGCCTGCACGGGGCGCAAGGCCGAGTAGCGGCGCGTCGCCGGGGCGCCTCGAACCCCTGCGCGCGGGCGAGGGCATTCGCCCCGGATCGTCAGCCGGCCGCTGGCGCCGCGAACCTTGCCCGGGGCGCCGGCGGGCGGTACCGGGCGGCGCCGACTCCGAGGATCGGCACGAAGATCCACGGCAGGAGCGCGATCCCGACGAAGAACCCGGTGCCCCTCGAGAAGCGCTCCTTCAGCGCCGCGCCGAGCAACGCCCACACCCCGACCTGATACGGGACGTAGAGAATCGTGGTGTCGAGAAGCGTGCCCTGGAAGCACACAGTCCAGAACTGGCTCGCCTCGAAAACGACACACGCCGCGAAGTAGAGCGTCGGGAACAGCAGGGCGACCAGCCACCATCGCGACCGGTCGCTCACGCGCAGAAGAGTCACCTCCGAGAGCACGGGAACCAGCGCTTCCCATCCCCGGCGACCAGCCTTGACGTACACGCCGGCGAGCCCGACGAGCAGCGCGCCATCGGCACAGGTGAGGTAGTTCTCGACGGTCTCGATGGCACCCGTGGGAAGGAGAAGCAGAAGCGCGAGAAGAGTGGGAAGGCTCATGGAAACTCACCTCCAGCATTGCCGAGGAGCGGTACGCGATGTCGCCGCGCCGGTCGCGGGGCGGTTACCGGCCCATGCTCTTCGTCTCTCACGCCGTCACGAGGAACCGTTTCCTGCCGCGCTCGCCGGAAGCGGGGCGTCAGACGGACCACTCCTTCTCGGGATCGACCCGCAGGATCTCGATCTCCTGAACGCTATCCCCGCGGCGTACCCGCACGGTCACTTTGCCGGGGTGTTGTCCCTCCCGGATGCGGCGCTTCAGATCGGCGAGATCGTGGTCCAGGACATCCCCGACCTGGAGCCCGGCTCGCGCGGCTGGGCTTTCCGGAGTCAGCTGCCGCACGCGCAGCGTGGCGGGGACGACGTGAATGCCGAGCGCAAAGGACTCGCCGCACTCGCTCGCGACGATCTGTGCGCACAGTGCGACGCATTCGTTGCACAGGAAGAAGCCCGGCGGTCCGGCGACCAGACACTCGACGTGCGCGCGGTGCTTGTCGCAGAACGAGCAGCGCTGCGTGGATCGCGGCGGGGGCGACGACTGGCCGCCGTCGTCGTTCGCCGCCGCGGGTGCGTCCGCTGCCTCGGTGGCGGCCAGGCTCTCGATCATGCAGGCGGTCTCGCCCAGAACCACGAAGACCCGGCGCGGGCGGCCGCAGAGCCCCGCCCGCTCCAGCCCGGCGCCCAGCGTGCGCCCGGCGGCACTCGCCTCCGAGTCGTCGTGGAAGGCGCCCCGGTTCGCGTAGAAGCGCACCTCCCACAGCCGGCTGCCGTCCGCGGCTTCCGGGCGCTCGACGGCGAAGTGGCCGACGCACTCGAGGTCGACGTCCCCGTTTGTGCTCCGCTTCTGGAGGACGCGGCCCTGCGACCGCTCCGGGTCGCCCGCGGTATACTCGATCTCGAGGTCGTTCGAGAGCACGAGGCGTTGCGGCGTCGTCATGAGCATTGCCTCCGTACGGGCCGTTTCCGCTCACTTGCGCGCCGGCTCGACCGTGACGCGCATTCTCCAGTCCTGGCCCTTGAGGAGCGCGAGCCCGGTGGTGGGCGTTCCCGTGTAGGAATGCCCGTGCACCTGGGTCTGGTAGCCCAGGAAGTAGCCCTTCGACGCGGTCGCGTCGAAGAACACGCCGACGAAGAAGTGGCGCGGCACCTCCACGGCCTTGAGGTCCGGGATGGCGAACCAGGCACTCTCGCCCCGGTTCAGCTGGCGGTACTTCAGACGGTGCTCCGCGAGCACCTTCCCCTCGGCGTCGCACACCCAGACGTCGACCTCCTGGTCGTCGTCGGACGACCGGCCGTAGCGGCATCCGAAGAGCTCGATCCGGGTCAGGCGAGTCTTGCCGTCCGTGGGCGTGCGGAAGAGCTGGAAGTACCCGGTGCCGCCGATGCTACGCCGGACCTCGGAATCCGGCGGCTCGGAGCCGTAGTGGAGGACCTGTGCCTGGTTCTTCGCTTCGTCGACCTTCAGGTCCCGGAATGTTGCCGCCGCACCGAGATCCGGGGGGCCGGGATCAAAGGAGAACCGCCGCTGTAGCAGCCGCTCCGGGAAGAACCCGGGCAGACGCTGCTTCCGGGTGGTCTTGCGGACCTCCTCGAGGAACCGCGGCAGGAACTCGGCGCCCGTGGGCCGCGATTCGAGACAGGCGTCGGCGGCGGCGAAGAACGGCTTCCTCTTCGCCAGGAGGTGGAGCTCCCAGAACGCCTTCACGGCGACATCGAAGTCGCTCGGCTCCGATCGAGGCCCGCGCCGCTTGTCGATCGCGCGCCGGATGCGTGCGGTGCCTTCCGCCTTCCCGTAGTCGAAGGGCTCCGGCCAGAGCTTCGGACCCTTCTTCGCGAAGACCTCGTCGCAGACGATGGAGCCGCAGAGGTGCGCCCAGGCCTCGGCCACGTCCGGGTGGATCCCGGTGACGGTCTTCAACCGGTGGTACATCGCGATGTGGCCGAGCTCGTGGCAGAACCCGTAGATGTGGAATACGCCGCTCTTCGAGCTCGGTGCGAGCTTCTCCATCGACGGCACTTGCAGAAAGACATCGGCCTGGCCGTCGGTGTAGAGGCGGGTCTGGGCGGCGGGATCGAGAGCGAGGTGCACCGTGATCAGCGGCGGGAGCTTCAGGCCGAGGTCCTCGACGTAAATCCGCCACGCGGTCTCCACGAGCGTCTCGATCGCGGCGGCGTGGTCTTCTGCGATGCCGTCGTTCACGATGGCCACGTGATTGTCGGCGCGCTCCTGTGCGAGCGCGCCGGGGCCGGGACAAAACAGGGCGACAACCGCCGCCGTCGCGGCCACCCATGCGGTGATTGGTTTGCGACGCATCGATTGACCTCCTGCCATCATCGCGGCCTCCGGGCCGTCCGCAGCCGGGGCCATCGCCCGGACCGCTCCGGCTGCTCCTGTGTTGCTGTCACCCGTCGCGGCGGCCACCGGGTCGATCCGGCGGCGGACCGCGCGGGGCTTCGTCCTCCGTGATGAACCCGTCGCCGTTGCGGTCGAAGTCCGAGAAACGCTCCGGCGGACCGTCGAACTCGCTGCGCGAGACCTTGCCGTCGCCGTTGCGGTCCAGCCGCCGGATGAACCGCTGGCCGGGAGCACCGCGCTCGTCGCCCGAGCGGGCGTCGGGCGACGCGGCGACCTTGCGGAGCGCCGGCCCCTTCTCGACCGGCGTCGCCTCGCCGCCCCGGACGCAGCGGACGAAGTTGAGAATCCGGACGACGTCGCCCTGCGGGCCGCGTCCCCGCGGATAGTCCGCTGCATCCCCGGTCTTCGGATCGCTGCGCTGCGAGCCGGCGCCGTGGACATCGAGCAGCCGGTGTCCGCCGTGCCGCCGGTCCGGCAGCCAGCCCGGCGACCGGCCGAACGCGACATAGACAGCCGCGGCGCCGCCGCGCAGGCTCGCATGGGTCGTGCTTGTCCAGTAGAACGGGTAGTCCCTCTCTCCGGCCTCGTTCCGGATCGGCGTGACCTCGAACACCGGGTCGATCGCGGCGGAACCGGTCGTGTCGGGGCTCCGCGCGTAGTCGACGAGGCTCTGCAGCTCCTTTGCGCTCGGCAGGCGCCAGTCCGACTGGCCGGCATAGGTCAGACCCTCGGCCCAGGCCAGGGCCTGGGGCCAGTTCATCCGGCCATCCCCGGCCGGGCCCGCCTTCAGGTGGCCGCTGTCGACCTTCATCCAGAGGAGCCCGGTCGCCCGGTCGGTGACCATGCCGTCGCCGCCGTCGACAAGAATGTTCTTGCCGTAGCGCGGATTGCCGCGCACGTATAGCACGTGGAACTTCTTCTCGCCGCCGCGCGGGTCGGTGAGGCCGTATCCCTTGATGCGGCCGTCGGCGAAGTTGACCCCGAACGCGGTCTCGGCCCCGTGCATGGTCGTCGCGACGTAGCGCGTGGCGCTCGTGAACTGGGAGTCGATCACGCGCTCGCCCCGGGCGCGGTCGCCGTAGGAGAACCGGAAGAACCGCGTGTCGAGGAAGGGCTGGAGCTCGCGCGTTCCCTCGCTCTGCGGATCGGGGTCGGTTCCGCTGAAGAGGATGAGCGAGTAGAGCTCCTTGATCGTGGGCAGGCGCCAGTCGTCGCGGTTGGCGAGCCGGCACCGCGCCGCCCCGTCGAGCGCCTCGCGCCAGGTTTTCTTCGGGCCCGGGTCCTGCTGCCAGACCAGACCCGTCACGCGGTCCGTGACCGTGCCGTCGCCGGAGTCCTCGTACCTCGGCGCCTGTCCTGCGTACTGCGCGTCCTGCCCGAAGAGCGGCGCGCCGGCCGTCGGATAGGCGATCTCGCGCGTCGCGTCGTAGCAGCGGTCCTGGCCGGTGTCGACGATCGCGTAGGGGAGCGGTGGAGGAGCATCGTCCGGGGGCGGGCCGGCGGCAGCCAGCGCGAGGGCGGCCAGGGCGGCGACCGCTGCGGCCGGCAAGACCCCTGAAGCCATGGCGCCTCCTCGGCAAGGCAACCGGAGCAGAACCAACCGGTTGTGGACCCGGTGGACGCATCTTACCCTGGGTCGCAGGGTTCGGCCACTGTCCGGCGCGGCGTGCCGTCGGGCTGCGCGCCCGCGGCGCGAAAGATGGAGCTACGCCGGCTCCCTGCCGTCAGGGGCCGGCAGTGGCGCGCGGGGCAGCCAGATGGCCGTCCCCAGATTCCGTCAGGTCCGGTTGAAGTCGAGGAGGAATCCACCATGAACGGAGCTGTCACGATGCTTCTTCTGGCCGCGCTCGCGGCCGCGCCGGCCGCGGCCGGCGATCCTCCCGCGGCCGATCCCGCCGCCGAAGCGACGCTCGCCTTCGGGCTCGATCTCTACCCGCGGGTGAAGGCGGCCGGGAAGAACGTCTTCTTCTCGCCCTACTCGGTCGCTGCGGCCCTGGCGATGGTGCGCGTCGGCGCGCGCGGCGAGACCGCGCGGGAGATGGACGCCGTGCTTCACTTCGGCGAGGGTGTGCCGGCGGCGGCGCACGGCGCGCTGAAGCAGGCGCTCGTGCCGCGGACGGTGCGCGATGGCAGGGGCAGGGAGGCGGCCGAAGTGCCGGCCTACGAGCTCAGCACGGCCAATGCGCTGTGGGTGCAGGAGGCGCTGGCGATCGAGGCCGACTTCGTGAAGACGCTCGCGGGCGAGTTCGGCGCGCCGCTCGAGCGGATCGACTTCCGCGAGACGGCGGCGGCCCGCGCGCGGATCAACGAGTGGGTCGCACAGCGCACCCGCGAGCGCATCCAGAACATCGTGCCCGAGGGGCTGCCAGCGCCGGACACCCTGCTCGCGCTCGCCAATGCCATCTACTTCAAGGCGGCGTGGACCAAGCCGTTCCAGGAGAACCTGACCGCCGAGGCGCCGTTCCACGTGGCGGCTGACCGCGAGGTCGAGGCGAAGTTCATGCACCGGGTCGAGACGCTGGGCTACCTCGAGGACGACGAGGTCCAGGTTGCGGAGCTTCCGTACCGGGGGAACGACACCTCGATGGTGGTGGTCCTGCCGCGGGCGCGCGACGGGCTCGCCGCGGTGGAGAAGGGGCTCGCGGTGGCGAAGGTGAAGGGCTGGCTCGACGGGCTTCGCCCGACCGCGGTCAAGCTCACGCTGCCGCGCTTCGAGTTCACGTGCCCCATGGACATCACGGGCGCGCTGAATGCGCTGGGGATGAAGCAGGCGTTCGCCCGGAACGCGGACCTGAGCGGGATCACCGCCGCCGGACCGCTCTTCCTCTCGACGGTGCTGCACAAGGCGTTCATCGCGGTGGACGAGGCGGGCACGGAGGCCGCGGCGGCGACCGTGGTGATCTCGCGCGGGGGCGGGCGACCGAGGGACCCGCGGGAGTTCGTGGCGGATCACCCGTTCCTGTTCCTGATTCGCCACCGTCAGACCGGCGCCGTGCTGTTCCTCGGCGCGCTCGAGACCCCGGCTGGGTGAGCGGCCGCGGCGGCGGCGCGGCGCAGCAGCCTGCCGGCCCCCGACGACCCGCTGCGCCAACCGGCGCCCGGCACCGTCGCGCCGAGCTCCGGGCGACCGTGCGCCAGAGAAAAAAACGTCCTTGACGGGTCGAGGACTCATGGTAGTATTCGCATATAGTCATGCGAAGAAAGACCCCGCAGCAGTACGAAGCCCGGGCGCGGATCGCCCGGGCGCTGGCCCACCCGACGCGGCTCTTGCTCCTGGATCTCCTCAAGGAGCGGGAGACGTGCGTGTGCGATCTGACCGAGATCGCCGGGGTGGATCAGTCCACGGTCTCCAAGCACCTGGCGATTCTCCGGGACGCGGGGCTCGTCGCCGGCCGGAAGGAAGGGGCGATGACGTTCTATCGGCAGACAGCGTCCTGCCTGGAGGGCTTCTTCGGGTGCCTCGAGACCGTGCTGAGAGAGAACCTGGCGTCCCGGAGTGCGGTGATCTGAGGGTGCGTTTTCATTTTGCGCGCGGTCATGGCAATATGGCCATGAGTGCATGAAGCAAGGGAAAGGTCACAGCCGCATGAAGCAGTGGCGCATCTTCGGTGCGTTCCTGGCGATCTTCCTCGTGGCCTACTTCCTGCCGCTCTCAAGCGAGCGGGTGAAGACGGCCATTTTCGAGGCCTTCAAGATGCTCCAGTGGTACGCGCGCAATCACACGCTCGCGTGCGTGGTGCCGGCGCTCTTCATCGCCGGCGCGATCATCACGTTTCTCTCGAAGGAGGCGGTGCTTCGCCACCTCGGCCCGCGGGCGAAGAAGGTCGAGGCGTACTCGGTGGCCTCGGTCTCCGGCACGGTGCTCGCCGTCTGCTCGTGCAGCGTGCTGCCGATGTTCGCGGGGATCTACCGGGTGGGGGCGGGGCTCGGCCCGGCGTCGACCTTCCTCTACGCCGGACCGGCGATCAACGTGCTCGCGCTGTTTCTCACCGCCCGCGTGATCGGGTTCGAGATCGGGGTTGCACGCGCGGTCGGCGCGATCGTCTTCGGCGTGGTGATCGGCATCCTCATGGCCGTGCTCTTCCGCAAGGACGAGGAGAAGCGGATCGAGCACACACTCGCCCTGCCGGAGCCGGTGGCAGCCGCGCGGCCGATCTGGAAGACGGCCGCGCTGCTCGCCGCGATGCTGATCTTCCTCGTCTTCAGCGACTGGTACAATCCCGGCAACGTCACCATCGAGCGCACCGACGGCACGACGTTCTCGGCGGTGCTGCTACAGGAGACCGCCGACGAGATCCTGGTCCAGGTGGATCGTCCGACCGGCAATCTCAAGGTGGGCGACAAGATCTCCCTGGCCAAGAGCGCCGTTGCCGCGATACAGGATGCCGGCGGCTGGGTCATGGCAGTCTTCCACGTGAAGTGGATTCTCGCCGGCCTCATGGGACTGGCGGTCCTGGTCATGGTGTGGCGCTGGGTGGGGCGCGAGGAGCTTCGCGCCTGGATGGGGAACACGTGGGACTTCACGAAGATGCTGATCCC
>JAFGQW010000346.1 GCA_016935485.1 Planctomycetota bacterium
CGAACGCCAGCTGAGCCCGACGATCACCGCCCCTCTCGGGATCGCGCTCAGCTCGCTCGCGGCGATTCCCAGCTGATAGGTCCGGGGGTTGCCGGAATTGCGGAGCAACGTGTTGAGGCCGCTCGATCCCGCGAGCGTGGTGGCGGCACCCGGGGCGACGACGGATTGCGCGTCGGCGATGCCGATCGCCAGCAAGGCGAGCACACAAAGGACTGGGGTGAATCGTCTCATGTCACTACCTCCAAAACGAACCGAAAGGAACGGGCGAATCGCCCCGTGACCGGACCCCGCGGGGCAGGGCCGGGGACGGAGCCACGTGAGCCAATTCCGATCACCGCGTCTCCGGACGAGATGCGTGGCGCGGATCGGGCACGCGATCGAGGACGCGCGTCGGTCGATCGGTCGTGCCCCTCGGTGCTCTCTCTCGAGAATACTGGCCCTATCCTACGGGGATCGCTCGGGTTCGTCAAGAGGAGCGGCGGCGGGGTCCGGCGCACGGGAGAACCGGATGCGGCAGGCGGCTCCAGGGGGAGCATCGGCGTGATGAAGGGCCGCAGGAGCGTGGCTGCTGCCACCCGTTGCGTCAAGGGTGGCTGCCGCCTGGGATGGAGCGAGCAAGGACGAGCGCCACTGCGTCTCGCCCGCCGGCAGGTGAGGCCGCCCCGCCGAGGGAGCGCGCGGGCCTGTATCGCCGCGGCCGCCAGGCTACGACCCACCCCGCTCGATCTGCCTGAGGAGGAGGAAGGCCGCCTGACGGAGGAAGATGTCCTCGCGGTCGTCCTCGAGGATTCTCCGGAGGAAGGCCAGGGCGAGGTGGGCCGCCCTTCCCGCCGAGCCGAGCACTTCCACGACCTCACGCCGCACCTGCGGGTCGCTGTCCCCGAGCGCTTCGACCAGGGCGGGAACGAACCTCGAGGCATCGTTCTCCCGGAGCACACAGACGGCGGCTCTTCTCACCGTCGGGTCCGGGTCCTTCAGCCTTGCCGCCACGGCGTCGAGCGCCTCCGTGCCGCCGCAATCGCCGAGCGCATGAACGACCGCCCGCCGGCAGTCGGCATCCCCGTGCTCGCTCCGCTCGATGAGCCGGGGCACGGCCGGGCGCGCCTTCGGACCGATCCTCCCGAGCACCCAGGCCGCGTGGGTTTGCAGGCCCGGATCCTCGCTCTGCAGCAACTCGATCAGCGCCGGCGTCGCGTCGGCCGCGGCTTCTCCGAACGCCGCGAGCCCTTCCATCACGAGCATCTGCACCTGGGGATCCGGGTCTCGCAACATGGACAGCAGCACGGGCAGGGCCGATCCAGCTCGGTTCGTGTAGGACCGCGCGACACGCTGGATCAGCCGCAGTGCGCGCTTGCGAACCGCCGGATCCGCCTGGCGTGCGGCGTCCAGCAGCACCGGAAAGCTCTCGAGCGGCCGATCCTGCATCTCGGTGAGGACCACTAGGGCCTGCGCTGCAGCCGGCTCGGCGCCGCCGAGCAAGGGGCGAAGGAGCGCGGGCACTTCCCGGCCCGTGTCGAGTCGGTAGAGCGCGTTGCCGACCCAGCGCAGCGTCTCCTCGTCGACGCGCGTTTCCGCAACCAGCCGGCTCAGCGCCGCAAGCACCGCGGGCGCTTCGTGGCGAAAACCGCCGAGCGCCCTGATCGCGGCAGTGCGCAGGGCCGGCGATTCGTCATCCTCGATTGCCCCCACCAGTCCCGCCAGCGCCGCGGTCGTGTCCTCCTCGGGAAGCTCGGAGGCATCGACACAGGCGATCACCATGGCCGCGGCCGTTCGAACGCGGACGTGGCTCGAGGACGAGAGGACCTCCACGGCGTCGGAAACCGCCGATGGGCTGATCTCGAGGAGGCTCGACTCCGCCAGATGGCGCGCGACCTCGTCGGGCTCCTTCTGGGATTCGAGGAGGATCCGCGGCACGGATCGCGGGAGCGGGCGGACTCCGAGGCGAACCAGCGCCGCCGCGGCCGCGGTGCGCACGCGCGCGTCCGGATCCTCGAGCGCCTTGATCAGGGCCGGACCGGCTTCGCGCGCTCGATCCCCCTCGTCCCACAGGTGCCAGCCGGCCTGCTCGCGGATCCGGGCATCCGGATTCTGGAGCCCGGCGGTGATCGCCGACAGCGGTGCGCTGGCGTGGCAGAGCGACTCGAACGCCTGGCGCCGCGTCTCGGCGTGCTCCTCGCCGACGAGAGCGGCGAGAGCCTGGAGCGCCGCGAGCGCCGCCTGTGTGGACGTCGGCTTCCCGCTCTCCTCATCGCTGCTCTCGCATGCCGTCCGAAGAAGCCCCCTGGCAGCGTGGAGGCGGACCGCCGGATCCTCGGCGGCGAGACACTCGAGGAGGAAGCCGACCGCGGCCGGTCCCCAGCGAGGCGTGTCGCGGAGCGAATCGGCGGACTCGGCCAGGGTGGTCAGCACCGCCGTGCGGGTCTCGGTTTCAGGGCTGTTCACGAGCTTCCGCGCCGTCTTCAGCGCGGCCTCCATCGTCGTGTCGCCACGCACCAGCGCCGCCAGCGCCGGGAGCTCGATGCGCGGGTCACCGGATTCGAGCGCGGCGAGCGCGAGCGGCAGCGCCGCCGGAACCGGAGCCCCGCAATGCACCAGGGCGATTGCCGCGCGCACGCGGCGCGTCTCCTCGTCACCGTCGAGCGCCTGGCGGAGGACCGGAATCGCCACGCGATCGCATCGCGTTGCGAGCCACTGCAGCCATTCGTCTCCTTTGTCGCAGCGACGAAGCGCCACATCGCTGGCAACGCAGACAGCGGCATCGAAACACGCGCTCCGATCCCCGCCGTGGAGCGCCAGGAGAAGCCGTCCCCGCTCCAGAGTGATGAAGTACGGGGGCGGCGGCTGCGCGAAGGAGGCGATCGTGGACACGGCGAGGAAGAGCGGAGCGAGCAGGAAGTGTCGCATGGCTCGGCCCTTGCAGCCGGACGGGCTCGCGGATGGATGCACTTCAGCAGCCTCGAGCGCCAGGATCCCGGTGGCGGGGGAGGTCAGAGAAGCCGGATATCCAGCCGCCGATCCTCGGCGGACGTTCATGCTACGAGGCTCTCGAGACGCCGTC
>JAFGQW010000064.1 GCA_016935485.1 Planctomycetota bacterium
CGCGGGGCTTCTCGCCGCGGAAGAAGTGGCCGGTGGTGCTGCTCGCGCACGGAAACGGCGGGGACGCCCGCGGCTTCCTCCAGCAGATCCGGCCCCTCGCCGGAAAGCCGCCCCTGCTGCTCGTGAGTCTCGAGCGCTGCGACAACCAGCAAAACGCGGTCGGCTACGTGCCCCGGTACCTCACCGAGCTCGAGAAGCAGTTCCCCATCGACCTTGACCACGTGTACGCGCTCGGGTTCTCCGGCGGCGGCTTTCGCCTCTGGGACGACATCGTGTGCAAGAAGGAGGTGCTGCCCCGCTTCCGCGGCGTGGTGCTGGTGGGCGCGGGAAGACAGAGCTTCGATCCGCCGCCGGCGCCGGAGAAGGCGCCGACCATCGTCTTCGTGGGCGATCCCCGGGACGAGAACTACGGCCGGAGCCGGCCGGCCGCCGCCGACGGCCTCCGCGAACGCGGCTTCCAGGTCATCCTCCACGAGCACACGGCCGGCCACTCGCTCCCGCCGAAGGAGCTCAAGGCGGTCTTCGCGTGGATCGCGAAGGACGTCCGGACCTCCAAGCCGAAGCGCGCGCCGCGCTGAGGGGCAGGAGGGAGACCGTAGCGTCGGGAGGGCCCGCCCCGGTCAGTCGACCGTCGAGCGTGTGGGCCGCACGCGCATTCGGTGCGGCACGAAGGCTCATCCTGCCGCCAGCTCGAACTCCGCAAGGTCGCGCGCGTAGTCGAGACAGGCGGCGACTTGCTCGGGACTCACATCCGGGAGCTCACGGCGTATCCCCTGTGGATCGTATCCCGCAGCAAGATACCCGAGCACCAGACTCACGGGGATGCGGGTCCCCTTGAGACGCGGCTTGCCGCGCAGCACTTCCGGAGTGCTCACGATGTACTCACGCCACTCCACAGGCATCCGAGCGCTTCCTTTCGGCCAGCATTCCCCGGCTCCTCCAGGTCTCACCAGCGCCACATCCAGAAAACCATGGCCACGTAGGAATCGTCAAGCCTCGCGTGCGAGCCGAAGCCTGTACTCGGGATCTTGGTCCGGCAGGCGTGGCCGTGATCGTCGGAGCGCGGACTTCGCCAGCAGCGTGAGCCATCAGCCATCCGCCCTCCGCGTCGAAAGAAGAGAACCGAGCATCCAATGGGGGCACGATCCTGGGTCGAGCCGCAAGACGTCACCTGCAGCGCAACTCCCGTGTTGACGGAAGCTTCGGACTCCCTCTCGCGGCTTAAGGAACATGCGGCCTCACCGTCCCGGTCGGAACACCGGCGGGCACGGCCCGGAGGCCTCCGCCCGCGCGCGGCGCGGCGGAGCCGATTGCCGGACGAGATCGACGGATCGGGGCCGCTTCTTCGTTTCTCTTCCATCGTCCCGGGCCGTGCGATGCCGCAGCGGACGACACCCCACGTCTCCCGACCGACCGAAAGGACCCGACATGAACCGGCAGAAAGTCGTTTGCACAAGCATCGCGGCAGCAATCCTGCTGGCCGCGCTCCTGGCCCCGGGCTCCACGGCGCAGGAGTCCGACCCGAAGGAGCCCCCCGCGCCGAAGCTCGCAGTGAAGCCCGGCGAGCCGGCCCCCGAGTTCGCGCTCCCTGACCACGAGGGCAAGGTCTTGAAGCTCAGCGACTTCAAGGGCAAGGTCGTCGTCCTGGAGTG
Source organism: Planctomycetota bacterium (assembly GCA_016935485.1). Classification (GTDB taxonomy): domain Bacteria; phylum Planctomycetota; class JAFGQW01; order JAFGQW01; family JAFGQW01; genus JAFGQW01. The sequence continues at coordinate 1,653 of JAFGQW010000064.1, forward strand.
GTTCAACCCGGAGTGCCCGTTCGTGACCCGCTCGCACACCGAAGGGAGCCTCAAGGGGCTGGCCGCGCGCTGGCACAAACAGGGCGTGGTCTGGCTCGCGATCAACTCGGGCGCCCCCGGTCTCCAGGGACACGGCATCCCGAAGAACAGGGCGGCCGCCGCGAAGTGGGGCATGGACCACCCGATCCTCTTCGACGAATCGGGCGCGGTCGGCCGGAAGTACGGCGCCCTCACCACGCCCCACCTGTTCGTGATCGGGAAGGACGGCAAGCTCGTCTACCAGGGAGCGATCGACAGTGCGGCGCACCGCCGCCGCGGCGCCGTCGACCAGGTCGAGACCTACGTCGAGGACGTGCTCACGAAGCTCGACCAGGGCGACCAGATCGAGGTCACGTACCGGCGGCCGTACGGCTGCAGCGTCAAGTACGCGCCCCCGCCGGCGCCGAAGGACCCACCGCAGGACTGATCCGGCGCGCGCCGGTGCCGCCGTCGACCGGAGTGCGTTCGTTTCCGCCTCCGGTCGCCCTCGGGACCTTCGGCGCCGCACACTTCTTGCGCCACCGGCCGCCGGATCCTCCAGCCAGACGTTGCGCTCCGGAAACGGCGCCGAGCGCGCGAGCTTCGCGCGCGCCGGCCGGACTCGCCGGGCGGGCGCGGATCCGGGCCCGACCACAAGACCGCCCCCCGGCGCTGCCATTGGTTTGACCCGCAGTCGCTGTTGCCGGTAGACTGCAGGGAGCGAGTGTCCGGCGAGGGCTCCGGTTCCGAGGCCGTCGATGACTCCACCGCCGACAAGTCCAGGCTGCTCCCGCCGCGGGCGCGTGGCGGCGCACGTGGCGGCACACTGCCTGCCGCTCGTTGCGGCGCTCCTCGTCGCGGCGAGCCGGGCCGGCGGCGCCGAGATCGTCTTCGTCCACGGCGCCGCGGTGCAGAGCGTCCGCTTCGAGGGCGAGCCGTGGCGCACGGACGGGCGGTTTCTCCGCGGCGCGGGTCCGGGAAACGCACTGCTCGCCGTCCCGACGCTCGGCGCCGGGGGTTTCCGCATCGACGTGTGGCTCCGGGTCGACCCCATCGCCGACTCCGGAGCGGCGCTGCGGATCGGTCGGAACCGCGTCCGCCTCACGGGCCCCGGCGCGCCCGCAGTCCGGCTGGAGGGTCCGGACCTCGGATCCGAAAGCGCCGTGCCGGACCTCGGAGCCGTGCCGCCGCGCAGTCTACCGGAGGGACGCTTCTTCGCGCTCGAGGTCTGCCGCACCGGCGAGGAGCTCACCATCCGGATCGACGGAGAGACCGTCGCGATCGCCCGCGTCTCGAGCGGCGCCCTGGGCGAGTTCGGCCTGGAGCCCGGTCGCGCCGAGCTGCTGGTCTACCGGTTCAGCGCGAGCGGCGGGCTCGAGCTCCCGGAGGACCGCACGGAACGCGAGGACGCAGCGAAGCTCCGCGCGGCCGTCGACCGCGCCATCGACCGCGGCGTGCGCTACCTGCTCGATCGCCAGCTCCGCGACGGCAGCTGGGACTACGTCGAGGAGCGCTACCCTTCGGGCCAGACTGCGCTGTGCGTGTACGCGCTGCTGAAGTCGGGGCTGCCTCCGGGACATCCGGCGGTGCGCCGCGGCCTGCTCTACATGGCGGACACCCCCCCCGCCTCGACCTACACCGTGGCGTGTCACCTGATGGCGCTCGGCGCGACGCACGACGACGCGCACCTGCTGCGCATGAAGCAGCTCCTCGACGCGCTGCTCACCTGGCAGAGCAGCGGCTCGTGGGGCTACCCGCTGCTGGCGGCCGAGGGTTCCTCCCGGCGCACCACGGGACTTGGCCGCTCCGACCTGTCGAACACGCAGTTCGCCGCGCTCGGGCTCCGCGCGGCATGGTTGCGCGGGATCGAGGTGCCCGCGCGGGTGTGGGCGCGCCTGCTCGACGCGACGCTCACGTACCAGGGACCCGAGGAGCGCGCGGTGGTGGCGCGCAAGCCCGGTGCGAGCCGGAGCTACGAACAGGCGCTGCGCGGGTTCTGCTACCGGCCCGGCACCCGCCAGCCCACCGGTTCGATGACCGCCGCCGGCGTGGCCACGCTCGCCATCTGCCGGATCGCGCTGGATCGCCAGCTCGACGCGAAGGCGGACCGGGCCGCACGAGAAGCGATCGATCTCGGGCTCCAGTGGCTCGCGCACCGCTTCACGGTCGCGGAGAACCCGGGCCATGCCGGCTGGCTCAACTACTACCTGTACGGGCTCGAGCGCGTGGGCTCGATCCTCGAGCTGGAGCACATCGGCGAGCACCACTGGTACTCGGCGGGCGCCCGGTTCCTGGTGGGGGCCCAGAGAACGCGCGGCGAGTGGCACGCGGGAGGCCCCGAGCCGTCCACTTGCTTCGCGCTGCTCTTCCTCCGCCGCGCCACCCAGGTGACCGCGCCGCTCGACGACCGGGCCGCACCGCGCTACGCCGCCGATGGCGAGGACTGCGCCGTGGGCATCCGCGCCTTCGGCCACTGGCCCATGCGCATCTGGATCAGCGGGTTCAGCGCCGCTGCGCTCGAGCGGTTCGGCATCGTGATCGCCGGACACAAGCGGCTCCGCGTGGACCGCGTCGAGTACCGGGTCGACGGCGAGACGGTCGCCACGGTCCGGGGCGATCCGCGCAAGCCGTGGGCGAACGAGAGCTATCCCGTCGATCACCATTTCACGGCGCGCGGCGCGCACACCGTGAGTGCGCGCGTGCATCTCGTGCGCCCGGAGGTCCCGGCCGGCCGCGACGGGCCCACCGAGGCCGTCGAGTCGGGCGCTTTCACCGCGCGCCTCGACGCCGCGTTCGCGCCCTGGATGGAGCGGGCCGCGCGGGCCGGGTCCTTGAACCTGCTGCGCGGCAAGCGGCTCCGGGTCCAGACGTCCTCCGTCGAGGGCAAGCACACCTCCGGAGACCTCGCTGTCGATGGGCGCGAGGGCACGGCCTGGCTCTGCGCGGCAGCGGACGAAGCCCCGACCATCCAGGTGGCCGTCTCGCCGGAGGTGCGGGCCGACCGCATCGTGCTCGGGCAGGCGGCGAGCCGCGCGCTCGACCGGGCGCGCCACGACCGGATCCGCCGCGCGGAGATCCGCCTTGACGGCCGCTCCGAGCCGCTCGCCGTCGTGTTCCCCGAGGACGTGCTCGAACCGGCGGTCGTGAAGCTCGAGCGCACGGCCCGCATCGCGCTGCTCGAGATCCGCGTGGTCGAGCGCGCGCCCGGCGGGCCGCCGGGCCGCCGCCACGACGAGGTCCGCGGCCCGCGGAGCGTGGGGTTCTCGGAGATCCGCCTGGAACGGGACTGACGCGGCGGCGGGGCCCGGGCACAGCCGGCCGGAACCTGCGGTACGCGCGAACATTCGCGCTGGCAGGACCTTGCGGCTGCGCAGTCCATTGAGTAAATTTACTCAACGTCATGAGTAGCCCGCAAACGACCCCGTTCGAGCGAAGCCACGCCGCCGTGCTCGCGGCCCGGCTGACGGAGCCGCGCCGCTTCCTGCAAGTGATCGCGGGCGCGCGTCAGGTGGGAAAGACGACGCTCGTCGAGCAGGTGCTCCGCAACCTCGGCCTGCCAAGCGTCTACATCTCGGCCGACGAACCGGCCCTTCGCGACGCGGCCTGGCTCGCCGCACAGTGGGAGCGCGCACGCCTGCTGGCGTCCAGCACCCCCGCCGAGCCGGGCACCGTGCTCGCCCTGGACGAGGTGCAGAAGATCCCCGGCTGGTCCGAGGCGGTCAAGCGGCTGTGGGACGAGGACACCCGCGCCCGTTTGCCCCTCAAGGTAGTGCTGCTCGGATCCGCACCGCTCCTGATGCAGCAAGGGCTCACCGAGAGCCTCGCGGGCCGCTTCGAGATCCTGCGCTTGCCGCATTGGTCGTTTGCCGAGATGCGTACGGCATTCGGTTTGTCGCTCGATCAGTACCTGTACTTCGGCGGCTATCCGGGGGCGGCCCCGCTCATCCCGGAGCCCCAGCGCTGGCGGCGCTACCTCCTCGACGCGCTCATCGAGACGACCATCGCCCGCGATGTCCTGTTGATGACGCGGGTCGACAAGCCGGCGCTTCTTCGCCGCCTGTTCGAGCTGTGCTGCCGCTATTCCGGGCAAGTGCTCTCCTACACCAAGATGCTCGGACAGCTCCAGGACGCCGGGAACGCGACCACGCTGGCCCACTACCTCGATCTGCTGGGCGGAGCCGGGATGCTCGTCGGACTGCAGAAGTACGCCGGCGACGCGGCGCGCCAGCGCGGATCGAGTCCGAAGCTGCAGGTGCTGAACACCGCGCTGCTGACGGCGCAATCGGGTCTGTCGCCCGAGGAAGCGCGAACCGACCATGAGTTCCACGGGCGGCTCGTCGAGTCGGCCGTGGGCGCCCACCTCGCCAACGCGGCGGCAAGCGGCGGCTGCGAGGTGTTCTACTGGCGCGAGCGAAGCCGCGAGGTGGACTTCGTGATCCGCGCGGGCCGCACGCTCGTGGCCATCGAGGTCAAGAGCGGCCGCGCGCCCGACGCGCTCCCCGGGCTTGGTGCCTTCGCGGAGAGGTTCCGCGTGAAGCGCACGCTGCTCGTGGGGGGGGATGGCGTGCCGCTGGAGATGTTCCTCGCGAAACCGGTCGAGCACTGGCTCGAGGCCTGAGGCAAACCACCGAACCAACACGATCTGTGGGCAGCGCTCGCATCTGCCGCAGCAAGTCGCCGCCGGTCAGCGCAGCCTCACCCAGCTCAGGTTGGACAGATCCAGGCCGATCAGCGCCTGCGTCGGGATCGCGATCCGCGGAAAGCTCGGCGGGAACGTGATCGGCAGGCGGAGGAGGCCGCTCGGTCCGAACGCGCCGATCGGGATGACCGTGATGCTCGCCGGGTCGAGGTGGAGCAGTCCCCGCCGCCCCGGCACGGCGCGCGGCGGCGTCACGACGTCGGCGCTGAAGGCCCAGAGGGCCTGCGAGCCGGGCGCACCGAGGAGCCTCACTTCGATCGCGCCGCCAGGCGTCGGCACGCCGGCATGATACAGATGCGGGAAGAACTCGTCGGCGCCGATGTCGGGCGCTGTCTCGGCCGCCCGCGGGTCGCCCTCGAAGTCCGCGGCCGGAAGGCTGGGCGCAGCCGCGGTCCCGGCATTGCGGCACGGCGAGGGATGGAGCAGGTGGAAGTCCCAGGCCGCCTCGTCCACGAACCGCGGGTCGGTCTCGTGCATGTGCGCTCCCCAGGTGATCGTGCCCGAGACGGAGCTCTTGCCGCCTTCGACGCTGGAGTAATCGATCGCGAGCGTGGGCTCGGTCACGATCTCGGGACCGGTCGCGGCGCGATTGCCCCGGAAGATCGTGTTGGTGATCGTGCCGGAGACGGAGTGTCCGTGGTAGTCGAGCCCGCCGCCGGACCCGGCGCGGTTGCCCGCGATCGTGTTGTTCGTGAGCACCAGTCCGGCATTGGACACCCACAGCCCGCCGCCCGATTCGGCGCGGTTGCCCGCGATCACGTTGTTCGTGAGCACGTGCGGCCCCGCCCACCAGAGACTCACCCCGCCGCCGTAGGTCCGGTAGGGGCAGGTGTTCGCCACGATCACGTTGTTGCGGATCACGGGCGTGCTGTCGAACTCGGCGTAGATCCCGGCGCCGCCGGCCTCGTTGGAGAGCCGCGTCGCCTGCGAGCCCAGGATCCAGTTGCCGGCGATCGTGTTGTCGGTGATGGTGGGCGAGCACTCGCCGCAGTAGATCCCCCCGCCCGCATAGCCGCCCACGTTCCCGGTGATCTCGTTGAACGCGACGAACGCGGCGCTCCGCCGGCAGGCCACGCCGCCGCCCCGGAGATCGCGTCCCGGCGGCACCTCGAAGTTGTCCGCGATCCGGTTGGCAATCAAGGTCGGAGCACCGCCCCTGCAGACGAGGCCCGCGCCGTCCCAGACGGCGCTGTTCTTCATCACAGTGTTCCCGAAGACGAGTGCCCGGGACTCGAGGAGGTAGATCCCGCCGCCCGAGTCCGCCCGGTTCTCGCGGAGGATGTTCGCGTGGATCGTCGGCGAGGCGAGGCTCGCGCAGATGCCGCCGCCCGACGCAGCCTGGCCGCCGATGAGCGTGAAGCCGCGGAGCACGGACGTGGGGCCCTCGCCCGTCGCGAAGATGGCGACGCTCCCCTGCCCGCCGGCGTCGATCGTGGTGACCGCTGCCCCGCCGGAGCTCGTCACCGTGATGGCCTTGCCCTGGAAGTCGATCCTCTCCGGGTAGCGGCCCGGCGCGACCCGGACCGTGTCGCTGGCAGCGGCCGCCGCGATCGCGCTCTGGATGGTCCGGTACTGGGCGGGCACCTCGAGCACGCGCTGAGCGCTCGCCAGCACCGCGCTCGCCCCGAGAGCGACGAGAACACCGACGAGGGACGATTGCCGCGTCATGGCGACCTCCTGTTCCGGGCCGCGATTCCGGCGGGAACCGCTCCTGCTCGGCGATCATGACACCGCCGGTCGCACCGCGCAATGCCGGGCCCACGTCGGCGCCGTCCGCACGCGGAGACTGGCCGGCCCGGGCCGCGCCGGATCGCCGCAATCCGAGCGTCGAATAAGGCGGAAACGGCGCCCGCGATGGAGTAAGAGGTCTCGCTCCGGAGCGCGACCCGGGCGGCCGGGCTCCGCTTCCCGAACGACTGAGGAAGAGAGTCATGCTGGAAGCCTTTCTGCGGCCGAAATCGGTCGCGGTGATCGGCGCCTCGAACACCCCCGGCAAGGTGGGCCATGCCGTCATGGCCAACATGGTCAAGGACGGCTTCGAGGGAGAGCTGATCCCCGTCAATCCGCGCCAGCAGGAGATCCTGGGCCGCCGGTGCTACGCCGACCTCGGCGAGTACGGCGGCAAGGTGGAGCTGGCCGTGATCGCCGTGCCGACCGCGGGCGTGATCGAGGCGGTGGAGAGCGCCGCCCGGGTCGGCGCGCGCGCCGCGGTGGTCATCACCGCCGGCTTCAAGGAGATCGGCCCCGAGGGCGCGGCACTGGAGCGCGAACTGGTGGCCCGCGCCCGCCGGCTCGGTGTCCGGCTGGTGGGCCCGAACTGCCTCGGGATTCTCAACACCCACTCGCGCCTCAATGCCTCCTTCGCGCACCACATGCCGCCGTCCGGCGGCATCTCGGTGATCTCGCAGTCCGGCGCGCTCTGCACGGCGATCATCGATCTCGCGATCGGCGCGCACATCGGGCTTTCCGCGCTGATCAGCGTGGGGAACAAGGCCGACCTCAACGAGACCGATTTCCTCAAGGCGCTGGCGGAGGACGACAGCACCCGCGTGATCGTCGGCTACCTCGAGGACATCACGCAGGGCAACGAGTTCATCAAGGCCGCCGAGGCGGTGGCCGCCGTCAAGCCGGTGGTGCTGCTCAAGGTCGGCACCACGCAAGCCGGCAAGAAAGCCGCTTCCTCGCACACCGGGAGCCTGGCGGGCGCCGACATGGCCTACGGCGCCGCCTTCCGGCGGGCCGGCGTGGTGCGGGCCGAGACCTACGAGCAGCTCTTCGACATCGCGCTGGGGCTGTCGATGCAGCCGCTGCCCGCGGGCCGGCGCGTGGCGATCATCACCAACGCGGGCGGTCCGGGCATCATCGCCGCCGACGCGGTGGAGAACGCCGGGCTCGAGGTGGCCCGGCTGACCGAGGAGACGACCGCGGCGATCCGCGCCAAGCTGCCGGCCGCGGCCAGCGTGCAGAATCCCATCGACGTGCTGGGAGACGCGGACGCCGAGCGCTACGTGATGGCCGCGGAAGCGGCCGAGCGCGATCCGCACGTCGACGCGATCATGACCATCCTGGTTCCCGTGGCGATCACGCCGCCGGAAGAGATCGCGCGGGCGCTGACCGCGCGGCTCCACAGCCCCAAGCCCGTGCTCACCGTATTCATGGGCGCGCACGACGTGGTCGCCGCGCAGCGCGTGGCACTCGAGGCGGGGCTGCCGAACTACACCTCGCCCGAGCGCGCCGCCGCGGCGCTGCGCGCCATGTGCGAGTACGGCGAATGGAAGAACCGGCCGACCCGCGTGGTCACCCGCTTTCCCGTGAACCGCCGCCGCGTCGAGCGCATCCTCCGGCGGCATCTCCGCATGGAGCGGCTCCAGGTCGGCGAGGCGGCGGCCAAGGACATCCTCCGCGCCTACGACTTCGGCGTGCCGGCCGGCAGCCTCGCCGCCTCCGCCGAGCAGGCCATCGAGGTCGCCGACCGCATCGGCTTCCCGGTCGCGATGAAGATCGCCTCGCCCGACGTGGTGCACAAGTCGGACATGGGCGGGGTGAAGCTCAACCTCGCGAGCCCCGGGCAGGTCCGCGACGCCTACGACCTGATGATGCTGAGAATCACCCAGAAGCTGCCCGACGCACGCATCGACGGGGTCTACATCGAGAAGATGTGCCGGCGGGGCCGCGAGGTGATCATCGGCATGAGCCGCGACGCGCAGTTCGGCCCGATGCTGATGTTCGGGCTGGGCGGCATCTTCGTCGAGGTGATGAAGGACGTGACCTTCCACCTCGCGCCGATCACCGCCAAGGAAGCCATGCAGATGCTGAAATCGACGCGCTCCTACGCGCTGCTCCAGGGCGCCCGCGGCGAGATTCAGGTAGATCTCGAGGGCATCGCCAGCGGGCTCCAGCGCATCAGCCAGCTCGCGACCGACTTCCCCGAGATCCAGGAGCTCGACATCAACCCCTTCATCGTCCGCGAGGTGGGCATCGAGCCGATGGTGGCGGACGCGCGCATCTTGCTCCGGAAGAGAGGAGCGGAGTGATGAGCGGCAAGACCCCGACCTACGATCCCAAGTGGCAGGCGAAGTACGCCGGTATGATCTGGACCGCGGCCCAGGCCGTCAAGGAAATCATGCCGGGCCAGCGCGTGTTCATCGGCTCGGCCTGCGCTCAGCCGCAACAGCTCGTCAAGGCGCTCGTCGCCCGCGCCGGCGAGCTCACCGACATCGAGATCATCGATCTGCTGTCGATGGGCGACGCGCCCTACGCCCAGCCGGAGCTGAGCGGCTACTTCCGGGTGAACAGCTTCTTCATCACCGAGAAGGTGCGCCGGCTGATCCAGGAGGGGCTCGGCGACTACACGCCGATCTTCCTGTCCGACATTCCGCGGCTTTTCACCTCGGGCCAGCTGCCGCTCGACGTGGCGCTGATCCAGATCACACCGCCCGACGAGCGCGGCTACGCGAGCTTCGGCGTCTCGGTGGATATCGTCAAGAGCGCCGCCGCCAACGCCTCGCTGGTGATCGCCCAGGTGAACTCCCGGATGCCGCGCACGCTGGGCGACAGTTTCATCAATGTCCACGACGTGGACGTGCTGGTCCCGGGAGACGAGCCGATCATCGAGATCCCGGTGCCCGAAACCGACGCGCTCACCCGCCGGATCGGCGAGCACGTGGCCGCTCTCGTGGAAGACGGCGCCACCATCGAGCTCGGGATCGGCCGGGTTCCCCACGCGGTGCTCGAGTTCCTCAAGGACAAGCGGGAAATCGGCATCCACACCGAGATGCTCAACGACGCCATCATCGACGTGATCGAGGCCGGCGTGGTCACGGGCCGCCGCAAGAGCCTCGACCGCGACAAGGTCGTCGCGAGCTTCTGCATGGGCACGAAGAAGCTCTACGACTACATCGACAACAACCCGGCGTTCTCGTTCCACCCCACGGAGTACGTGAACGACCCCTTCATCATCGGCCAGCAGCAGCGCATGGTGGCGATCAACGTGGCGCTCGAGGTCGATCTCACGGGCCAGGTCTGCTCGGACTCGCTCGGCAGCAAGTTCTTCTCCGGCATCGGCGGCCAGGTGGACTTCAACCGCGGCGCCGCGCGCGCCGACCGCGGCAAGGCCATCATCGCGATGCCCTCGACCGCCCGCAACGGAACGATTTCCCGGATCGTGACGCGGCTCAACCCGGGCGCGGGCGTGGTGACCACCCGCGGCGACGTGCACTACGTGGTGACCGAGTACGGGGTCGCCTACCTCCACGGCAAGCGGGTGCAGGACCGCGCGCTCGCGCTGATCAGCATTGCCCACCCGGACTTTCGCGAGCAGCTGCTCCGGGAGGCCGTCGCCGCCAAGTACATGCGCGCCGAGCTGGCCGAAGTCGAGGACCGGCTCACGATCGTGAGCTCGCCGGACATGCACGCCCGCTACGTGCTCAACGATGGCACGCAGATCAACTTCCGGCCCACCCACCCGACCGACGCGCCGCGCATGAAGGATCTGTTCTACGCGCTCTCGCAGCAGACGATCTACTACCGCTACATGCACGCCATGAAGAGCATCCCGCAGCGCACGCTGCTGAACACCGTGTTCGTCGACCACCGCCACGATGTCGCCATCGTCGGCACCGTACCGGAGGCGACCGGCGAGGAGATCATCGCGGTCGGCCGCTACTACCTCGACCCCAAGACCAACCGCGCGGAGGTGGCGTTCACCGTGCACGACGACTGGCAGAACCGGGGGATCGGCTCTTTCCTCCTCCGGCTGCTCACCACGGTGGCGCGCCGCAACGGCATCGCCGGCTTCACCGCCGAGGTGCTGCGGGAGAACAAGGCCATGCAGGCGGTCTTCAACAAGAGCGCGCTCAAGGTGAACAGCCGGCTCGAGGGCACCGTCTACCACTTCGATCTCGATTTCAGCTGATCCGCGGGCACCCCGCGGGCGCCGCCCGCCCGCGCCACCTCAGCGCGCGCACTCCGCGCGCGCCAC
>JAFGQW010000347.1 GCA_016935485.1 Planctomycetota bacterium
CGAGTCGGTCCCGTCGTGACCAGGACTCTCATGGACCGCCATTATAGGACCGACGCGACGGATTGTATAGCGCGGGCTTTCGGCCGGCGGCATTGCGGACCTCGGCGTCGGCAGGTTCCGGCGCGCGGTCGCGGCGCGTCCTCAGCGCGGGGGCTCGGCGGCCGGCGGTGGCGCGGCGCCGTCGGCGGCGGGGCCGGGGCCGGCGCGGTGGTAGTGGCGCTGCAGCCCCGGCACGATGGCCAGCCCGAGAAGCACCGCGATCAGGATCACGGCGAGGTTGTGAGCGGTGGCCCCGGGAATGCGGCCCGGGAACGCCGAGGCAAGCAGCGCGCGGCCGGCGCGGAGCAGGGCGAGCAGGCCGACGGCGGCCAGCACGACCAGGGCCGGCAGGATGGGCCAGGGCGGGGTTGCGAGCGCCTCGTAGGGCGAGGAGACCGCGGTGAGCAGCCACGCGCAGCCCGCCGGGGCGACGAGCAGCACGACCGGCGCGCCGTGCCGCTGCCACAGCGCGCACACGAGGCCGAAGCCGGCCAGCGCCCACACGACGGCCGGAATGGCGCCGCTCTCGGTTCCCATCGGCAGCCAGGTCCATGCGTGGGCGGGGCCGGCGTCGCGCCAGGCCCGGGTGAGCGCGAGCCCATGGCAAGCTCCGACGACCGCGAGCGCGACGAGGAAGTTGCCGAGCGGAAGGGCCGGGTAGCCGCCGAGCCGGCGGAGGAGGCTCCAGCCGACGACCACCACGCCGTGGCCGATCAGCAGCGTGAGCGTCCAAGGCCCGAGCGGCACGGCCGCCGCGAGCAGCAGGCCGTAGAGCCACCAGTGGATCGGCCGGTCCCGGGCGATCGCGGTGCGGAGCGCCAGCGTCGACAGCACGAAGAGGAGCACGGCGGGTGCGGCGACGTCCACGGTCTGCGACAGGGAGACGTGCGCCGGCGCGACGGCGAGCAGCAGTGCGGCGAGCAGCGCGGCCGGCTCTCCGGTCGCGCGGCGCACGAGCAGGTAGAGGAACGCGGGGGTCAGCGCCCCGCAGACCGCGAGCGGCAGGCGCGCGAGGAAGCGGCTTTCCGGCGGCGCCGAGCCGATTCCGAGCCAGGTGAGATCGTCGCCCTCGACGGGCTGTCCCAGGGTCACGAGCCGGAGCGCCGCCGCCACGGCGGTCAGCGTGAGGAGCAGCCCGATCGACAGCGGCGCCCGTCCGTCCGGCCCGCCGATCCCGGGCTGGTAGGGACCGGGATCGGGCGACTTCTCCCCCCGGCGCACCAGGGCGATTGCAATCAGCACGCTGCCGGAGCCGAAGACGATCCACTTCTCGGCGCGGCTCTGCGCCAGCCCCAACCAGGGCAGCGTGGCCGCCCACAGGACGACGCCAAGCAACGCGACGAGCAGGCGGGACCGTCCGCTCACGGCAGCATCCCTTCCGCCGCCCGGAGGATCTCCTCCACGGGTGCCATCTTGCCCTTGCCCTCCGTGCCGCAGGCGAGCGCCCCGGCCACCGGCTCCACGAGGTGCGCGCCGTCGTGCTTGACGATCTCGGCGTTCCGCTGGACCGCCGGGTGAGCCCACATCTGCGCGTGCATGGCCGGGGCCAGGAGCACCGGACAGGACACCGTGAGCATCAGCGTGGAGAGCAGGTCGTCGGCGATGCCCGCCGCCAGCTTGGCGAGGAAGTTGGCGGTGGCCGGGGCGACGATCACCAGCTCGGCCTCCGCGGCGAGCGAGATGTGCGGCATCGCGTGGTGGTCGTCGGCGAAGAGCCGCGTGTGGACCGGCTCGCCGCTCAGCGCGCGAAACGTCTCCGGCGCGACGAGCCGGGTGGCGCACTCGGTCATCACGACCGCCGGCCGCGCCTCGGCCTTGCGCAGCGCGAACACCAGCTCGCACGCCTTGTAGATGGCGATCGAGCCGGTCACCCCGATCAGGATGCGGCGCCTCTCGAACGTCTTCACGACCAACTCCCTCGCCGGACGCGCCACAGCATAGCGGCCGCGGCGCCGGGCCGCCACTGGAAACGGACGCGCCCACGGTTTTGTCCGGCGCGCCGCCCGCGGCGCCGGCCGGGCCGGCAAGGCGCGCGGGACCTCAGCGGAGCGCGATCGCCGCGCGCACGCGCCGGACGGTCTCCTCGAGATCCCGGTTCTCGATCCGGTGGGTGAACCAGGCCGCGCGGGCGACCTCGGCGGCGGCTTCCTCGAGCCGGCGGTCGCGTTGCCCCGGGCCCTCGGTGCCCCGGCCGGCGAGGCGGTCCTCGAGCGTCTCGGCGTCGGGGGCGACCAGGAAGATGAACACGGCGTCGAGCCCGGCGTCGCGGATCTGCTCGGCGCCCTGGATGTCGAGGACCAGCAGGGGGGTCATGCGGCGCTGGAGGATGGCGTCGACCGCGGCGCGCGGCGTGGCGTAGAAGTGGCCGTAGACCTGGGCCCATTCGAGGAACTCGCCGGCGGCGCGCCGGCGCTCGAACTCGGCGCGGTCGAGGAAGTGGTAGTCGCGGCCGTCCACCTCGCGCGGCCGCGGAGGTCGCGTCGTCACGGTCACCACGCGCTCGAGCGCAGGGTCGGCCACGAGATGCCTGGCCACGGTGGTCTTGCCCACGGCCGACGGGCCCGAGAGCACCACGATCCGCCGGCCGGGCGCGCCCTCATTCGAGGTTCTGGAGCTGTTCACGGATCTTCTCCGCCTCGCTCTTGATCGTCAGCACGTGCGGCGAGACGGCGGCGCTGCCGGCCTTGGCGCCGATCGTGTTGATCTCCCGGTGGATCTCCTGGAGCAGGAACTCCAGGCGCTTGCCGCACTCGCCGCCGGCCTCGAGGATCGACGCGAAATGCTCGAGATGCGCCTCGAGCCGGGTCAGCTCCTCGGTGACGTCCACCCGCTCGGCGTACGCTGCCACCTCGCGCAGCACGTCCGCCGGCTCGGCCTTGGCTCCGGCCGCGCCGAGCAGCTCCCGGATGCGGTCGAGGAGCCTCAGGGAGAAGGCCTCCACCGCGGCAGGCGCTAGCTTCCGGACGGCCCGCACCTCCCTGGCGAGGATGCGCCGGCGGCGCGCGAGATCCCGCGCCAGGATGCGGCCCTCCCGCTCGCGGTCGGCGGCGAGCCGGTCGAGCGCCGTGTCGAGCGCGGCCAGGAACGGGCCGACCCGGTCGGCGGTCAGCTCCGGCGGGGGAGGCGGCGCCTGCAGCAGGCCGGGCAGGCCGGCGAGGAGGCCGAGGTCGCGCGGCGGCTCGAGGCCGAGCTCGCGCGCGAGCTCGGTCAGGTCCTCGACGTAGCGGCGGGCGAGCGTCCGGTCGAGCGCCAGCCGCGGCGCGGCCTCGCTGCTCTCGTGCGATAGGGTCACGGCCACGGCGCCGCGGACCACGCGCGCCCGGATACGCTCCTCGAAGGGTTTGCGCAGCCCCTGGAGCGCCTCCGGAAGCCCGACCTGGAGCTTCAGGAAGCGGTTGTTGACCGCCGTGATCTCCACCGTGATCCGCTCGCCTCGGGCGCGGAGGCTGGCCCGGCCGTAGCCGGTCATGCTGGAGATCGGCGCACTGGGGCCTTGAGCCGCCACCAGGACCTCCGGCTCAGCCGTTTCCGGGGGCCGGCGGCTCGCTCGGGGCCGGCGGCGCTCCGGAGCCCGGCTCGGGTTCCTGCGGCGTCTCCGGGGGCTCCTTGGCCGGCGGTTCCGCGGGCGGCTGCTCCGGGCCGGGCGGCGGGGAGGGCTCCGACGGCGCTTCGGGAGCCGGCTGTGCCGGTTCTGCCGGAGGCTGTGCGGGGGGGGTCTCGCCGGGCGTGGGCGCCGGCTGGGCCGGCGGAGGCGCCGGCTGGCCGGGCGGAGGCGCCGGCTGGCCGGGCGGGGGAACCTCGCCGGGCAACGCCACCGGCTGCTGCATCGGCGTCTCCGCCGGCAGGTCCTGGGCCACCGTCTGGCCGCTCTTGGTCACCACGCCGAGCACCAGCGCAGCGACCACGAAGATGGCGGCGAGCACGCCGGTGAGCTTGTTGATGCCGCCGGCCTTCACGCCGAAGGCTTCGGTGCCGAGACCGCCGAACGCCGCGGTGAACCCGCCCCCCTTGCCTTCCTGCAGCAGGACGATCACGATCAGGAAGACGCTGGAGAGGGCGAATACGACGTAGAGGACGACCATCGAGAGATCGCCCAGGAAACCGCCGAACATCGGCGCCAGGTTGAGCGCATTAGCGAACACCGCGACCTCCGTGACTCCCCGTGTCCACCGGGCAAACCTTCCTCATGCCTCGAACCGCACGATCCGGGCGAAGTCGGCCGCACGCAGGCTGGCTCCGCCGACCAGACCGCCGTCCACGTCCGGCTCAGCCATGAGCACGTCGACGTTGCCGGCGTTGACGCTGCCGCCGTAGAGAATGCGAGTGCTTGCCGAGACGCCCGGGCCGAAGCGCTTCTCGAGCCAGGAGCGAATCCGCCGGTGCACGTGCTGCGCCTGAGCCGGCGTGGCCGTCTGTCCGGTCCCGATGGCCCAGACCGGCTCGTAGGCGATCACCAGGCCCGCCGTCTCCGCGGCCTCGAGGCCAAGGAGCCCGCGCTCGAGCTGGCGGCGGATCACGTCCCAGGTCCGGTCGGCCTGCCGCTCCTCGAGCGTCTCACCGACGCACAGGATCGGGTTGAGGCCGGCCTTCACCGCGCACCGCAGCTTCGCGTGGATGCGCTCGTCCGTCTCGCCGAGGAGCTGGCGCCGCTCGGAGTGCCCGAGGATGACGCGCGTGCAGCCGACGTCCTTGAGCATGGCCGGGCTCACCTCGCCCGTGAACGCTCCGCGCAGCTCCCAGCAGCAGTCCTGGGCGCCGACCTGGATCGGGCTCGCCTCGAGGATCGCCGCGGCCTGCGCGAGGTAGGGGAACGGCGGGCAGACCAGCACCTCCCGGTCCGCGACGCCGGCAACCGCCGCGCGGAGCTCGTCCAGCAGACGCTCGACCTCCCGGCGCAGCAGGTTCATCTTCCAGTTTCCGGCCAGGATCGGTCTTCTCATCGCGCTCGGTCCTCGCTGTCGACCCCCCGGTCGGCCCCGACGACGCGGGCGGCGCACGCACAGGAAGGCGCCCCGCACCGCCCCGGAAGGCAACTCCTGTAGGCGATCGGCCGGGGAAAATCAAGCCGTCGCGGCCGTCCCACGCCCCCGGCGGCTCACCGGCCGCGCAGCAGGCGATTGAGTTCGCTCGCGCCGGCGTCCTCCGCGCCGTCCTCGTCGTCCTGGAACGGGTCCTCGGCCTCCTCGCCCAGCTCGATGCGCCGGTCGGTCCGCCCCTCGCTCAGCAGCGTGACCAGCGCGGTCTTGTCGCGGCGGATCACCAGCCGGTGGCGCTGGACGATGCGCTGCTTCCTGGCCGTCACGAACACGCTGAAGACCTGGCTCGCGGTGCCGAGAAAGGCGCTGAGCCGCTCCTTGTCCTTGTTGCTGATCGCGTCCGCCTTCACCAGGTCGTCCAGGCTCTGGATGCCGATGAAGCGCTCCTGTTTCTGCTGGCCGAGCGTGGGCGGCTTCAGGAGCTCGGGATTGCGTTCGGGGTCGGACACGGCTTCGCGCGCCTCGAGGATCCGCTCGGCCTTGTCGCGCTCGTGCTGCGGGAAGAAGCACTGCAGGACCACCCGGTCGGCGGTGTTCACGTTGGTCTTGCCGTCCGACCAGATCGTGACGAACCGCTCCAGCCCCGCCAGTTTCTCGCCGCTGTCGTTCACCTGGTCGTACATCACGAACTCGCCCACGAAGGGCAGCAGCTCCTGCAGGCTGAGCAGGAAGTTGCCGCGCGTGGGGGGCAGCAGGATGCCCTCGTATTCCTTGCTCTTGCCGGCGCGTCGCACCTTGATGTAGTCGGCGATGCGGGCCGCCAGATCCGCGGCCTCGGCGGGGGTGAGATCGCCGGCCGTGTCCTCGCGCATGACGTCCAGGATGGAGATCAGCCGGTCGCGGGCATGCTGCTGCTCGGTGTGCGTGCCCTTCAGGAGCCAGTAGAGGTTGAACTTGCGGCTCTCGTCGACGACGTCGATCTTCAGCCGGATGTCCTCGCCGAAGTCGAGCTCGAGCCACTGCTCGGGCTCGGCCCATTTGTCCAGGAGGCCGTCGTGGCTGTTCTCGCCGCCGTCCTCCTTGAGCAGGAACCGGGCCGCATGGAGGGCGCCGCGGATCGCGTAGTGCACGGAGAATCCGTCCAGCTCGTTGGTGGAGACGCGCAGATCGACCTGCGCCGAGAAGGACAGCGCGGTCACGACGATCATGACCAGCACCACGACCATCATGACCAGGAGCAGGGCGACGCCCCGCTCCCGGCGCCGGTCCCGGGATCGGCCGGCCGGAACGAAGGTCCTGGGCGGCTCGGGCATGGCGAGACTTTCCTTGGCGACGGATTGCCGACGTCGGGCCCTCAGACCGCCCCGGCGCGCCGCATCTTCCCGGATTCCCGGGCATCCGGGTGTCGCGGCGGCGGACGTTCCCGCCCGCCCTCAGCGCTCGCCGGAGAGCCAGGCGCGAAGAACGGACCGGCGGCGAAGGCTGTCCCAGCCCGCCACCAGGATATCGAGGCGGCCGTCGCCGTCGAGGTCGCCGGTGCGGACGAGATGCCACCGGACTCCGGCGCCTTCGGGGAAATCGAGCCTCGCGGCCAGCCGTGCCACGGCGGCGCCCCGGTAGACCGCGAGGTGGCGCCAGTCCCCGGAGAGCACCACGTCGGCCCGCCCGTCTCCGTCGAGGTCGCGGTCGAGCAGGAAGAGCGGCACGGGCCTGGCCTTCGGCGGGCTCTGCGAGGTGTCCACCACGACGGGAAGGTGTGCGTCCACGACGGCGCTCTCCGCCGTCGTGAACCGGCCGTGCGCATCCTGGCGAAACGTGAGGACGCGAACCGGCATCCGCTGGGTGAGGAACATCTGGATGGAGCGGACCAGGGTCACCGGCTCGGTCGCGATCACCCGGAGGTCGGGGCGGCCGTCGCCGTCGGCATTCACGACGGCCACATCGAGGAGCGTGCGGCCGAAGCGGAGGACCGAGTGCGGGCGCCGGGCGGCCTCGCGCACGAGCGGGCCGATGTGCACCCGGACGAGTCCCGCATTGGCGTCGACGTCCACGAGATCGAGCGTGCCGTCGCCGTCGAGGTCCACGAGCCGCGGCGGGAGCACCACGGAGAGCAGACGCGTGCCGACTGCGCGCGGCGGCAGCGGGAAGGAATGCGCCGAGCGCCCGGCGAGCGTGCCGTCGGCGTCGCGGACGAAGAACTCCAGGCGGCGCGCGAACATCAGGGCGACGTCCGGGCGGCCATCGCCGTCGACGTCGCCAAGGACGGGCGCCGGGATCGTGGTCTCCGTTTCGATGCGGTCGAAAGGACTGCCGCCGGAGATGTGCAGCCGGTGGTCGCCGGCGAATTCCAGCCGCTCGCCCGGCTCGAAGCGCGCCGCGCCGTCCGCGCCGCGGCCGGTGATGCGCCGGAGCTCGCAACCCCTCCAGCGCGAGTGGAGAACGACCGGCGCACCGCCGTCGCCGGGATCGTGGAAGAGCGGGGTCCGGAACACGTCTCCAGCGGCCGCGGGCCCCGGCGGCGGAAGCGGGTCGGGGCGCGCGCCGGTAGGCCGGGACTCCACGATCGTCCTTCCGTACTCGTGGAGCACCGCCAGGGTCCAGCGGCTCTCGCCGGGAAGGCGGCCGAGATCGAAGCCGACCGCTCGCGGCGAGAAGAGCTCGGGCTCCTCCGTCCACGGGACTAGCCCGGCCTGTTCGTACCGGAGCCGCCAGTGGCGGCGCCCGAGCACGAGGAACACGTCGTCGCGGCCGTCGCCGTCGACATCGCGGAGGACGCACTCGGTGACCGGCTCCGGCAGGGTGAAGTCGGCTTCCCGGTAGTGGAGCCGTTCCTGTGCCGCGGCCGCGGCCGCTGTCAGCACGACGGCCGCCAGGCCGGCGGCGGCGCGGCCGGCGGCGCGCGGCCGCCGGCGCGGGGAAGCGGCGGCACTCATCGGCAGAGCACCACGCTGGCCCGCGTTCCCACGTGGGCCAGGACGTCGGTCCGGCCGTCGCCCGTGAGATCGGTGAGGAAGAGGTTGTCCGAGGAGTAGGCGAGCTCGACCGAGAAGAGGGGGCGGTCGGCGAACTCTGCCCTGCCGTCGGGGGCGGTCCCTCCGGCCCGGGCCTCGATGCGCGTCGCGGAAACGGCCTCGAGGAGGTCGTTGCGGCCGTCGCCGTCGAAGTCGCCGTGCAGGAACACGAGCGGCACCGGGCTGTAGTCGATGAGCTCCTCGAAGGGGAGATTCCGCGCGAGAGTGATCCGTGGCTCGGGCTCGAAGCGCCGGGATTCCCGGTCGCAGGCGCGCAGCCGGAACACGGCGGGCACGGTGTCTCCCGCGATCCGGCGCAGCACGGAAAACGCGTTGACCTCGAGGGTGCCCTCGAGCAGGTCCAGATCGCCGTCGCCGTCGAAGTCGAAGAGCCGCGGTCGGCGGGTGAGTCCGGGGAGATTGAGGATCTGGTCCGGGCGGACCTTGTCGTGAAACGGCCCGAGGAAGACCTCGATGCGGGTGCGGAGCGACTGGAAGAGGCCGAGCCGGCCGACCTTCCGCAGGTAGAGCGCGTCGGCCACGCCGTCGCCGTCGAGGTCGGCAACGAGGAGCCGGTCCAGCGCGACCTCGCCCTCGGGCACGTCCCGAAGGAATGCAAGCGGTGCGTCCACCATGGGCCGGGGATGGAATCCCCCGCTCTCGCGCTGCCGGTAGGCGAGCACGCGCGGTCCCACCAGGAACATCACGTCGAGCCGGCCGTCGCCGTCGAGATCGGCCAGCGTGGGCAGCGCAAGCGCACTCCGATAGCAGGCGATCGCTCCGGGCCGGGCCGTGTACTCCTCGCGCAGCGCCACGGGGAGGCTCGCGATCGGTGCGTAGTGCTCGGCGCGCGCCCGGGAGAAGACCCGGTATCCGGACGGACCCGCCGGTTCGACGAACGGGAGCACCAGGTCGTTGCGCCCGTCGCCGTCCAGATCGCCGGCGATGCGCCAGGCGTAGCAGAACTCGGGGTGCGGACGATGCGGGAAGAGCGGGAGCTCGAAGAGGCGGCGGCCTTCCGGTACCAGCCCGCCGTCGCGCCACGCGTGGAACCGCGCCCACCCCGGCTCGAGGAAGAGCACGCCGCGCGCGTCTTCCGGGCCGACCGGCCCGGCCACGTGGTAGGCCGCGTCCTCGGGCACCGGCAGGACCTGATCGGGCGTGCTGCCGAACCCGGCCTCGGTCTGGCGGAAGAGGGCCAGCGCGCGGTGGCCTTCGGCGGCGATCTGGAGGAGGATCTCCATCCGGCCGTCCCCGTCCAGGTCCACGCAGCAGGAGCCGAAGATCCAGCCGCCCGGCTCCAGGTGCTGGACCGTCACCGGTCCGGCGGCGGCGGGCCGGGGCGCGAGGGACACGAGCAGTGCAATCAGCGTCGCTCGAGCAAGCGGGCGCACCACCATCGCTTCCTCTCCGGATCCTCGACGCGGTGAAGCGGCTTGGAGATCGTCTCGATCCAGCCCCGCAGCGCCGCGGGCTGGCGGCTGGACTGGATGACGATTCGCACCTCGGCTTCGCGGAGCGCGGCGCCGAGCGCCGCCAGAGCGCCGGGCGGCGGGATCTCGGCCAGCACGGCCTGATGGTGCGAGAGCACCTCCACCGGCGTCGCTCCGGCATAGTAGCACACGCGGGGGTAGCCGAGGGGCGCGATGCGCGGTTCCGGGCCGACGTGCTCGCGGATCCAGATCCCGAGCGCCTTCAGCGGACGCTGGGCCTGCTCGCGGTCGGCGAGCGCCACGGGAACCAGAGGGGCGATCGCCGCGAGGAGAAGCACGCCGAAGACCGTGCGGTCGGCGCGCCGCGCGGCGCGAGCGGGGTCCGGGGCGCCGGCGCACGTTCCGAACGCGGACGCGATCCACGCGGCGAGCCGTTCGAGGCCGACCCCGGACCAGCCGAGGGCGAGCACCCCGGGAGTGAGCGCGTGGCGGCGGGACAGGTAGCCGTAGGTGAGCGCGACCCGGAATAGCACGACCAGGAAGAGGAGCACGAGCAGGCCGAGGAAGAGCTCGCCCGGCCGGCGGCGGGATCCGAGCGCGGCGATGCCGAGGAGGGCGAGACCGAGCGGCCAGTAGCCGAGCGCTTCCGCAAGGTGGCGGGCGAGCTGGGCCGCGGCCCGGTCGGGCCGGCCGGCCAGCCCCTCGTCGGAGAGCGGCTGCACCGGCCGCTCGGCCGTCGCGCCGGCGAGGATGGCGAGGTCCTTCTTGGCGGTGACCCGCAGCGCGCCGGCGCGGGCGCTGAGCTGGGCGGCGTACGGGCCGGCGGTCACGAGCAGGCCGAGCGCGAGAAGGCCGGCGGCCGCCAGTCGCCTCGCGGGCGGGCTTCGGCGCGGGAAGACCAGCAGCCCGAGGCCCGCCACGAGACCGACCGCAAGCCCTTCCGGTCGCGCGAGGTAGGCGAGCCCGGCCGCGGCTCCGGTCCACGCGGCGGCGGCGGGACCGGAGGTGCGGAGCGCGCGGTGGCCCGACCACGCGGCGGCGAGGAGCAGGGCGTGGAAGGCGCCCTCGGAGAGCGGCTGGGAGGAGGTCCGCACGGCCAGGGGGAGCACTGCGTAGAGCAGCCCCGCCGCCAGTCCTGCCCGCCCGCCGAAGATCCCGCCCATGAAGCGCGCCAGCGCGAGCGCGGCGAGCGCGCCGGCGAGCACGCTCAAGAGCCCGCCGGCGTCCTCCAGGCCGAG
>JAFGQW010000348.1 GCA_016935485.1 Planctomycetota bacterium
GCAGCTCTTCGAGAAGCACGCCCACTTCAACCGCGAGCGCATTCCCGAGCGCGTCGTGCACGCCAAGGGCTCCGGCGCCTACGGCACCCTGACGGTGACCGGCGACATCACGCGCTACACGAAGGCCTCGCTCTTCAAGAAGGTCGGCAAGCCGACCACGTGCTTCGCGCGCTTCTCCACGGTCGCGGGCGAGCGCGGCGCGGCGGATGCCGAGCGGGACGTGCGGGGATTCGCGCTCAAGTTCTACACGGACGAGGGCAACTGGGATCTCGTGGGCAACAACACGCCCGTCTTCTTCGTGCGCGATCCCTACAAGTTCTCCGACTTCATCCACACGCAGAAGCGCGACCCGCGCACCCATCTCCGCTGTGCGACCGCGATGTGGGACTTCTGGTCGCTCTCGCCGGAGAGCGTGCACCAGGTGACCATCCTCTTTTCCGACCGCGGGATCCCGCGCAGCTACCGGCACATGAATGGCTACGGCAGCCACACCTACAGCCTCTACAACGCCGCGGGCGAGCGCTTCTGGGTGAAGTTCCACTTCAAGACGCTGCAGGGCATCGAGTGCCTCACGGACGCCGAGGCGGAGAGACTCATCGCCACCGACCGCGAGAGCCATCAGCGCGATCTCTTCGAGGCGATCGAGAAGAAGGACTTCCCGAAGTGGCGCATGATGGTGCAGATCATGCCCGAGGCCGAGGCGGCGACGACGCCCTACAACCCGTTCGACCTCACCAAGGTCTGGCCGCACGGCGACTGGCCGCTCCTCGAGGTCGGTATCCTCGAGCTCAACCGCAACCCGGAGAACTACTTCGCCGAGGTCGAGCAGGCGGCCTTCTCGCCGGGCAACGTCGTGCCGGGCATCAGCCACAGCCCCGACAAGATGCTGCAGATGCGGATCGTCTCCTACGCCGACGCGCACCGCTACCGGCTGGGCGTCAACTACGAGAGCCTGCCGGTGAACCGGCCCCGCTGCCCCGTGCACACCTACCATCGCGACGGCGGCATGCGGTTCGATGACAACGGCGGCGGCGCGGTGAATTACGAGCCGAACAGCCGCGGCGGACCGGTGGAGAACCCGCGCATGAAGGAGCCGCCGCTCACGCTCGAGGGCGCGGCCGACCGCTACGACCATCGCGAGGGCAACGACGACTTCACGCAGGCCGGCAACCTCTATCGCCTGATGCCGGCGGCCGAGCGCAAGCGCCTGCACGCCGCGCTCGCCAGGGCGATGCAGGGCGTGCCCGCCGAGATCGTGGAGCGCCAGCTCGAGCACTTCGCCAAGGCCGACCCGGCCTACGCCGCCGGCGTGAAGAAGGCGCTGGGCTGAGTTCCGCGGGCCGCAGCGGTTCGGAGGGGCGGCGCCGCGGGGTGCCGCCCCTTCCGCCGCCGCCGCCGCTTCTGGCGGCCGGTCCCCTTCCCGGACCCGCCGGAACGGCTTGACGCGCCCGCGGCGCGCGCGTATCCTCGCCGGGGTCGCCGCCGGGCAGGAATCCCGGCCGGATCCGCTCGCTTGACGATAGGGCAGACCGTCATGATCGAAGTCGGCAAGAAAGCTCCGGCCTTCACGCTCCCCAACCACAACGACGAGCGCGTGCGCCTCTCGGATCTGAAGGGGCGGTGGGTCGTCCTCTACTTCTACCCGCGGGACAACACGCCCGGCTGCACCACCGAGGCGTGCGACTTCACGGCGGGACTCAAGGACTTCGAGGCGCTCGACGCCGTGGTGCTCGGGGTGAGTCCCGATTCCACCGAGAGCCACCGGAAGTTCATCGCCCGCTACCAGCTCGGCGTGACCCTCCTCTCCGATCCCGACCACGCGGTGATGGAGAAGTACGGCGCCTGGGGTGAGAAGGCCCAGTACGGCAAGAAGGCGATGGGGGTCATCCGCTCCACCGTGCTGATCGACCCCGAGGGCAAGGTGGCGCACCACTACCGGAAGGTGAGCGCTGCCGGCCACGCCACCAAGGTCCGGGACCGGCTCGCCCGCCTTCGCGCCAGCTAACGCCTGGACGCTATGGCGCGCTCCGCTGGGAGCCGCGCCAAGAACGACGGCTCGGGCGCCTAGCGCGGACTTGCGGCTCCCCCGCGGGCGCCATCCGCCCGCGCCACGCAGCGCGCGCATTCCGCGCGCGCTACCCGCACCCGCACCCGCACGCTTCACCCAGATCGGGGGTCCGATCTGAAAAAAACGCCCCAGGGGCGTTTTTCAGATAGCACCCGCACGCTTTTTCCTCATGCTCGCGCTCGCCGCACCCGCCCTCTCACTCCTCACTCCTCTTCCCTCACTCCTCTTCTTCGTGTTCTTCGTCTTCCCTTCGTGTCCTTCGTGTTTGACACCACCGCGCCAACCCCGCTCCCCGCCCGGCCCTGTCCCCCTACCCGAAGCGCCCCGTGATGTAGTCGTTCGTCTCCGCGAGGTGCGGCCGGGTGAAGATCGCCTCGGTCGGGCCGTACTCGACCAGTCGCCCGAGATACATGAAGGCGGTGTAGTCGCTCGTGCGGGAAGCCTGCTGCATGTTGTGCGTCACGATCAGCACGGTATACTCGCCCTTGAGCGCGTCGATCAGGTCCTCGATCTTGCCGGTGGCAATCGGGTCGAGCGCCGAGCACGGCTCGTCCATCAGCAGCACGTCCGGCTCGGCGGCGATCGCCCGCGCGATGCACAGCCGCTGCTGCTGGCCGCCCGACAGGCCGAGCGCGCTCTCCTTCAGCCGGTCCTTGGCCTCGTCCCAGAACGCCGCCGCCTGAAGACTCCGCTCACACACCTCGTCGAGCACCCTCCGGTCCCGCACCCCGTCGATCCGCAGCGAGTAGACCACGTTCTCGTAGATGCTCATCGGGAAGGGATTGGGCTTCTGGAAGACCATGCCCATGCGCTTTCTGAGCTGGATGACGTCGACCGAGGGGTGGTAGATCGAGGCGCCGTCGAGCCGCATGTCGCCCGTGATCCGCACCGTGTCGAGGAGGTCGTTCAGGCGATTGACGGACCGGAGCAGCGTCGACTTGCCGCAGCCCGACGGACCCACCAGCGCGGTCACCTTCCCGAAGGGCACATCGAGGTGAATGTCGTGAAGCGCCTGCTTCGTGCCGTACCACAGGTTGAAGCCGTCGACCTCCAGGATCGCGCGCTCGCCGGCGAGCTCCCGGTGGGTCTCCGTCGGCACCGCCTCGCCGCGCGCGATCGCGGCCAGGCGATCGCCCCGGAGAGCCGGCGCGGGCCGTGGCGTGGCGTGGCGGCGCGCGGGCTCGCGCGGCGCATCGGCCATCGGTTCGGAAGCGGTCGTCATGTCCGTCATCCGTTTCGCGGTTGCGGAGTCTGCCATGATTCAGAACTGGCCGGTCACGAACTTGCGACGCAGCCGCGCCCGGAGCCAGATCGCGAAGAGGTTCAAGGCCGCGACGATCGCGATGAGCAGCAGCGTCGTGGTGAAGACCATCGGCCGGGCGGCCTCGCTGTTCTGGCTCTGGAAGCCGAGGTCGTAGATGTGGAACCCGAGGTGCATGAACTTGCGCTCGGGGTGGAGGTAGGGGAAGATGCCGTCGAGCGGGAGGTCGGGAGCGACCTTGGCGGCGCCGACCAGCATCAGCGGCGCCACCTCGCCCGCGCCGCGCGCCATCGCCAGGATCATGCCGGTCATGATGCCCGGCATGGCCCGCGGGAGCACGATCCGGCGCACGGTCTGCCACTTGGCTGCCCCGCACGCATAGGAGCCCTCCCGCATCGAGTTCGGCACCGCCGCGAGCGCCTCCTCGGTCGCGACGATCACCACCGGCAGCGTGAGGAGCGCGAGCGTGAGCGAGGCCCAGAGCACGCCCCCGTTGCCGTAGGTCGGGTTGGGGAGTCTCGCCGCGAAGAGGAGCTGGTCGATGGAGGCGCCGATGATGTAGCAGAAGAACCCCAGCCCGAACACGCCGAACACGATGCTGGGCACACCGGCGAGGTTGTTGACGGCGATGCGCACCGCGCTCACGATGAAGCCGGCCCGGGCGTACTCGCGGAGATAGAGGGCGGCCAGCACGCCGAACGGCACCACGACGAGGCACATGATCAGCGTCATGACCGCCGTGCCGAAGATCGCCGGCCACACGCCGCCCTCGCTGTTGGCCTCGCGGGGCTCGTCGCACAGGAACTCCCGCCAGCGGCTCACGTACACGCCCAGCTTCGCGACGAACGAGAGCCGGTTGGGCGCGAACGCCCGCACGATGTCGCCCAGCATCACCGTGGCCGGCACGATCTGGCCGCGGTGGTACGTGTCGCACACGATCTGGTAGCGCGCGTTCTCCCGCTCGATCGTGTGGATCTCCTCCTGGACGCGCGCAAAGGCCTGAGCGGCCGCCTCCTGCTCCTGGAGAAAGCGCGGCTCGGCCGCCGCCCACGCCGCCGAGTGGCGCCCGGACTCGAGCTCGACCTTCCGCAACCCGAGCCGCGCCTGCTCGAGCGCGTGGTTGATGCGGCCGATGTCGCCGCTTTCGAGCGCCTTGCGGCGCGCCCGGCGCGCGCGGGCCGCCCCGTGGAGCTCGCGGTACTTCTCCCAGACCGCCTCGGGGGTCTCGGCCACCACCTCGCCGTCCACACGGAAGGCGCGGGGGATGCCGTAGCAGCGCCCCCACGAGGTCCGCTCCACGAGCACCGCCCAGGCGGGGCGCGTCTCCGCCGCCACCCGGAAGTCCTCCAGCCAGCGGAAGTGCTCGCCGGTGATGTCGAAGTTGCCGATCCGGATCAGCCGGCGGCCGAGCTGGCCCCGGTGCGCCTCGAGCTCGCGCCGCGCGGCGGCGGCCTCGTCCGGCGCCAGCGCGTCGACCGCGCCCGGCTCGGGCGTGTAGCGCTCGCGGCGGACGACCTCGCCGAGGCAGCGCTCGCCGCTGCGCGCCGTCACCTCCACGAGCGCGCCCGGCCAGAAAGTGAAGATCCCTTGCCAGACCACCAGCACGAGCAGCCCCGCGATCATGAAGAGCGCGAGTCCGAGCGCCCCGCCGGTCAGCCACAGCATCGGCTCGCCGTGGGCGTGCAGCGTGGAGCGCTGCTTCACCCGGCGGCGCCACCCGCCCGGCGCCGTCCGCACGGGCGCCGCCGCAATCCGCACCGGATCAGAGCTCATGGGACCTCCGCCGGAACTTGAGCCGCACGATCTCCGCCACGGTGTTCAGCACGAATGTCATCGCAAACAGCGTGAGCGCCGCCAGGAAGAGCGTGCGGTAGTGCGTGCTGTTGCGCACCGCCTCGGGCAGCTCAACGGCGATGTTGGCCGACAGCGTCCGGAACCCGTTGAAGAGGTTCCAGTCGATCAGCGGGGTGTTGCCCGCCGCCATCAGCACGATCATGGTCTCGCCCACGGCGCGGCCCAGCCCGATCATCACCGCGGAAAACAGCCCGCCCATCGCGGTGGGGATGACGATGCGCACCGCCGTCTGCCACGGCGTTGCGCCGGCGCCGAGCGAGGCCGAGCGGAGGTGCTCGGGAATCGCGGACAGCGCATCCTCGGCGATCGTGTAGATGATCGGGATGATCGCGAAGCCCATGACGAAGCCGACGACGAGCGCGTTGCGCTGCACGTACGTGCCGACCACGCTGCCCCGCGGGTCCATGCCGAGGCCGGTGAGCCCGAGCGCCAGCCCGAGCGCAATCATGACCGCGAGCACCACCCCCACGATGAAGCGCACCAGGTCCAGCACGGCTACCGGGCGCGGCGCCAGCGCCGCGGTCGCGGCGCGGAACCAGGGGTTGATGCGGGCTCCCATCCCGGCGGCGGTGAGCAGCGCGCCGAGCGGCAGCAGGATCACGAACCAGCCGCCCGTCGCGCTGCCGCGCTGCCCGTCCAGCCACGCCCTGAGGTCGCCGGCGAAGAGCGCGCGCTCCGCGGCCGGCCCCAGGATCGCTCCGGCCAGGATGCCCAGCGGCAGCGCCGCAGCGATGAACACGAAGCGCCAGCCCGAGAACCGGAGCGTGAGCGGCGCCGGCAGGAGCTGCCAGAGGTAGGCGCCGACCAGGAGGGCCAGCGGCACCATGAGGAAAGCGGCGAGCACCGCGGGAAGGACCTGCTCCACGAAGGGCGCGAAGACCAGCCCCGCGAGAAAGCCCAGCACCACGCTCGGCAGGCCGGCCATCAGCTCGACGGCGGGTTTGACGAGCATGCGGACGCGCCGGTGCATGAACTCCGCCGTGTAGATGGCCGCGAGCAGCGCGATGGGCACGCCGAAGAGAAGCGAGTAGAGGGTGGCCTTGAGCGTGCCGAAGACGAGCGGCATCAGGCCGAGCTTCATCTCGAAGTCGTCGGCGCCGCTCGAGGACTGCCAGATGTGCGCCCGGCGGTCGTGCCCCTCGTACCACACCGGGGTGAAGAGCGCGGCCAGCGAGGCCTCGGGGTGGCGCGCATTCACCTCCCATGCGTTGAGCCCGCTCGCCGAGATCCCGACCACGGCGTCCTCGCGCGGCGCCACGGCAAGGACCGCGAGCGGCCGGCCGTCGGCGGTGCGGGACGCCGCGAGCTCGGCAGCGGTGGTCGCGAGCAGGAGCCGGACCTCGCCGTCCGCGTGGGCCGCCGCAACAAGACGCGTGCGGGCGGAGGACGCGATCGCGGTGACGGCGGCCGCGCCCGGCGCGAAGGTGTGCGCCCGCGTGAGCACGCGGCCGTCCGGTGTGCTCACCCCCTCACGGCGCGTGAGAAACCAGCCACTGAGCCCGCCCTGGTCGTTGCCGACCAGCAGGGTGAACCGGCCGAGCAGCCAGCTCAGGCTCGTCACGCGCGCCGGGCCCGGCTCGAGGTCCCGCGTCTCGGCAAGGACCGGCCGGCGGGGATCGCGGGTGAGGAAACGCTGGATCCGACCGTCCCGCCAGGCCACGTAGAGGGCGTCGCCCAGGCCGGAGATCCTCACGAAGTCCGGCAGCCCGCCGGCGCCAGCCGCCGCGAGCGGCACCTCGCCTCCGGCGAGCTCGATCTCGGTCTCGCCCGTCAGGAGGTTCTCGCGCTCCTCGACCGCGTTCACCCGGAGCTTGCCGTCGGCAGTGAGCACCGCGTAGACCGGTCCGGCAGCGGTGACGGTCTGGTCGATGCGGAGGACGGGTGCGGCCGATCCGGACGGGATGGGCGGCTCCAGCTCGACGTCGACGCCCTGCAGGCGAAACATCCCTTCCGGCGTGCGCACGACGAGCCCGCCCGCCATCTCTCCGAGACCGCCGGCCGACAGGGACCGGAGCTCCGGCGGAACCTCCGCCTCGCGGAGGAAACGGACCCAGAACGCGATCCGCCCGAGCCGGACCGTGCCGTCCACGAAGCCGAAGGCGACGCGGTCGTCCTGGCGCGAGAAGGCGGCCGCGGTCATCTCCGCCTCGGGAAAGAGCGGACGCCGCTCCAGACGGCGGCCGGAATCGAGGCGAAAGACCTCGAGCGTGCCTTCCCGGGTGACCAGCCATCCGAGCCGGCGATGCTCGTCCACCTCCAGGTGGAGCGGCGCGGCGTCGAGCGCGGCGGCGCCCTCCGCAGGCCGGTGTGGCGCGCTCATCCTGGTAGGAAAGAACAGCGGGACGGCCACCCAGATCAGGAACACGCTGACGAGCAGGATCGAGACCAGCGTCCCGATGCCGCCGACGGTGATCGCCCAGCGCGACACGCGGTCGAGGATCCGGACCGTGGCCCCGCTGCGGTACTGCCGGGCCCGGCCCGTGAAGCGCGGCGTGCTCATGCGGAGACATCCCCTCGTCGCGCGCGCGACGACCGCCGGGGCCGCCTCCCGGTCACGGCGGCGCGCCGCCGGATCCGAGTGCCCGGCAGGCGCGGGCGCCCCGACCGAGGCGGCCCGGGAGACAATCACCTCGCGGCGACGCCGCGGCGCTTGCTCGCCGACGCAAAGCGGCGATCGATCACGGGCGGGTCGTCACGATGCCCACCCGGCTCAGTGCCTTGTGGGCAACGGCACCCGGCACCGGGAGATAGCCGTCCTTCACCACGTCCTGCTGGCCCTGGCGGCTGAAGATATAGCGGATGAACTCGCGGCGCAACGGATCCAGCTCGGTGCCCGGCGCGACGTTGACGATGACGTAGAGAAAGCGCGCGAGCGGATACTTGCCGCTGTAGCCGTGCTCCGGCTCGGCGGGCACGAACGCGCCGCCCGCCTTGCTCGCCAGCGGCACGGCCCGGACGTCGGCGGTCCTGTAGCCGATCCCGCTGTAGCCGATGCCGGCCTTCTCGCGGGCCACGCCCTGCACCACGGACGAGCTGCCGGGCTGCTCCTTCACGGCGTCCTTGTAGTCGCCCTTGAAGAGCGCGTGATCCTTGAAGAAGCCGTAGGTGCCGGAGGCGGCGTTGCGCCCGTAGAGGCTGATCGGAAGGTCCGCCCAGGCGCCGGTGAGCCCGGCCTGACCCCAGGTGCGAATGTCGGCGGAATGACCGCCCTTGCGCGTCCTGGAGAAGATCGCGTCGAGCTCCGGCAGGCTCAGGCCCTCGATGGGATTGTCCTTGTTCACGTAGACCGCCAGCATGTCGATCGCCGTCTCGAGCACGGTGGGCTCGTAGCCGAAGCGCTTCTTGAACGCGTCGACCTCGGCGGACTTCAGCGCGCGGCTCATGGGTCCGAAGCCGGCCGTGCCGGCGATGAGCGCGGGCGGCGCCGTCGAGGAGCCTTTGCCCTCGATCTCCACCTGCACGTTCGGATACAGCTTGCGGAAGCCCTCGGCCCAGAGCGCCATCAGGTTGTTCATCGTGTCGGAGCCGACGCTCTTGATGCTGCCCGAGATGCCCTGGACGGGGCGATACTCGGGGAGCTTCTCGTCGATCTTGACCTGCGCGCTCAGCGTGCGGTCCGGAAGCCCGGCTGCCACGGTCGCTACAACCGCGACCAGGAACAGCGTCTTCCACAGTCGGGGGGTATGCATCTCGGTTTCCTCCAGCAAGAGGTTCACACAGTTCGGGTAGCCACGCGCCGGAAAGCTAGGCGGCGACTGTTAAGAACCGATCAAGACGGGATCAGCTTTTCTTGAATTCCCGCGTGCGGCGGCCGCGGCCGGGGGTGAGGCAGCCGGACCGGGCGGCTTGCCGGGGCTCCGGGCGACCGCCGGGCCAGGCGGCTACACCGGCTCTTCACCGGCGCTTCACCGGATTTTTGCGGGACCGTGCTATCTCGAGTACAATGCGCGCGCCCGACGGCGCGGCCCCTTGTCAGGGAGACCCCCATGCCCGTTCACCTCCGACGCGATCTGGACGAGATCAAGAAGCTCCTGCTGGAAGTCGGCTCGCTGGTGGAGGAGGCGACCAACAAGGCGATCACCGCGCTGCTGGACCGCCGCGAGGATCTGGCGAGCGAGGTGCAGGCCGGCGACCGCGAGATCGATCTGAAGGAGGTGCTCGTCGAGGAGCTCTGCCTGAAGCTGCTCGCGCTCCATCAGCCGGTCGCCGCGGATCTGCGCTTCGTGGTGGTGGTCATGAAGGTGAACAACGATCTCGAGCGCATGGGCGATCTGGCCGCCAACATCGCGGAGCGCGCGGCCTGTCTGATCACCCATCCGCCGCTGGCCGTCCCGCTCGACTTCCGCAAGATGGCCGAGAAGGCGCGCGCCATGGTGCGCGACAGTCTCGACTGCCTGCTGCGCCGCGACACCCGGCTCGCCCGCGCTGTCCTGGCCGCGGACGACGAGGTCGACGCCTGCCACCGCGAGATGTGGGACACGCTGCAGCAGACGATGCTCGCGGACCCCGCGACCATCCGCCGCGCCCTGCACTACCTGTCCGCCTCCCGCCACCTCGAGCGCATCGCGGATCTCACCACGAACATCGCAGAGGACGTCATCTACATGGTGGACGGCGA
>JAFGQW010000349.1 GCA_016935485.1 Planctomycetota bacterium
CTGCTGCTGCTGCTGCTGCTGCGGCGGCGGCGGCGGCCCTCGCCCGACGTTCGCCAAGATCGCAACCTGGCTCGACGAGCACCTCACATTCTTCCATGCCGTTGTGTGGGATAAGAGCGCGCGCGGCAACGGGCTCGGATGGCGCTTCCGGCGCAATTACGAGTTCGTGATGGTGGCCCATCGGCGCGGCGGCCGGCTGGCATGGGTAGACAACGCGCTCGCCGTGCCGAACGTCCTCCGCGATCGTCCACCGCGCAACATCCTGCATCCCACATCCAAACCGCTGACGCTTGTTGAGCGGTTCATCACGTGGACCACAAACCGCGACGATCTCGTGCTCGACCCCTTCATGGGCTCGGGCACGACGCTCCGCGCGGCGAAGGATCTCGGGCGGCGGGCGATCGGAATTGAGATCGAGGAACGCTACTGCGAGATCGCGGCGAAGCGGCTCGGGCGGGGCGTACTGGAGTTCGACGATGTCTGAGCCACGTGAAGAGTTCCGTCGCGCATCCTTGGACGATTTCCGGGAGCTGGTCCTGCCGGACACGATGGCCGGCTATCTGATTCTCGGGCCAGTGGGGACAGGCAAGACGCATCTCGCGGCGGCGCTTTACTGGGCGGCGCAGGGTGAGCGGATCTTCGCCACGGCGCGGAACTGGCTCAGGGCGTTCAAGGCGGAGTTCGACGGGCGGTCGATCCCGGAGCTACCGGCGGAGCAGGACGAAGAGATCGAGCGGTGGTCGCCGGCGGTCTACCTGTCGCCGAAGGTGATCAAGGGGCGGATGCTCAGTGAGCGGGCGAGCGCGGCGGAGTTTATCGTGATCGACGACTACGGGGCGCAGTATCCGACGGACTGGGCGCGGGAGCAGCTCTTGGGGATTCTCGATGACCGCTGCGGCGTGCCGGGCAAGCTCACGGTGGTGACGAGCAACTTGGACGCGGCGGCGCTGAAGGGGACGGACGAGCGGTTCTTCGACCGGCTGCGGTATCTGCAGGTGGTGACACTCACAGGCAAGAGCAGGAGGAGGGCGACGTGACCACCACCGACACTCTTCCCGACATCGGCATCGACGTCAACGCATCGCTGCTCGCGGCGCGGGAGCATCTGCTGCGCTATCCGCACCCGGGCGGCCGGCGGTTCGAGGACTTGATCCACGGCAAGGCAAAGGCGCCGGAGGGGCCGCCGCGGTGCTTGTGGCCGGCGTGCTACGACGCGCTGCGCGAGGCGCTCGTGCGGCTGGAGCCGCCGCAGCGGGACCGCTGGCTCTGGTCGCTCTACTACCTGCAGGTGGGGGAGATTCACCCAGAGCGGTGGATGTTCTGGCGCGCGCCGCCGCGGACGCAGGCGTGTCTCCAGATCGAGGCGATGGTCTACGCGCCGCCGCTTCGGTTCGAGGAGATGATCCGCTACGGGGACGGGACGGGGTTCGAGTCCGAGGAGGGCCGGAGGCGCGCGAAGGCGAACATCGCGGAGATCAAGCGCCGGCTCGGGTGGAAGCGGGCGGCCGGGGCGTTCTGGCGCGGGAAGCTCGAGGCGGAGGCCGGCGCGCTCCGGCGGGCACTGCGGGACGAGCACACCACGGACGAGGGCCGCGCCCGGGCGCGCGAGCGGCTGGCGGTGGTGATGGGCGAGCTGAACGCGGCTGGCGCCGACGCGCGGGCCTGGGATTGGGAGCGGGGGCAGCCCGCCGAGGAGGAGGTCCCGTTCTGATGGACGCGCTACCGAATCTTGGCGTCGCGCAGCAGCCGGCCGACGGTGGTGCCGTAGCCGGCCGCCAGGCGCTCCAGGATGCCGAGGGAGGGGTTCCGGCGGCCTTGCTCGATTTCCAGGATGTAACGATCCGAGACGCCCGTGGCGGCCGCCGCCGCCCGGAGGCTCAACTCTCGCGCCTGCCGCGCTTTACGGCAAGACGCCCCGAGATGTGTGTGTCCGCCCATGCCGTCTACTATAGCACCCGCCGAACTTTTTTTCAGCAATTCCGGATTTCCTTTGCCATCGCACGCCCGCCGAACGATAATTCAGCAGTGACAAGTGAACAACGCGAAGGCCGCGAGGCTTCCCGATCTGTGCGGAAGGATGCCTCAGTGCGGTCTGTGCGGATGGAACGCCTGTATAGAGGGGGCCGGTTGGCCGGCCTCGGCCCGCGCGGGGCCGGCCTTTTCTTCCCCCTCCCGGGCGCTCTGACTGGTCCCTCTGTGCGGAAGGAGGTTTGCGCATGGTCCCCGAACCCACCGAACTGCTCCCGCGCGCCTGCTACTACTGCGGCGCGGAGATCACCTGGGAGCACTACCCCGACGAGAGCGAGACGAGCGGGTGCGCCGGCGGCTGGGCCGGCGTCTGCGAGGCATGCACCTGCGAGTACTACGCTTCGCAGTCGGTCGCGGTTGTAGAGTCGCGCCCGACGACGGACGCGCTCGCGTACTTCGCACGGCAGCTCACCGACCTGTGGCGCGTGTTGCCGGTGACGTGGCAGAACCAGCTTCTCGACGAGCTGAGCACGACGCGGCACATCGCGCTCGAGGCGCTGGCGGATGCGGCGCGGCTCGATCCGGGCCGGGTGCAGCCGCGCGAGGAACCCTACCTGGAGCGCGCGCGCGAGGAGGTGGTGTCGTGAGCGTGCTCAACGAGATCACCGAGAAGGAGCTGGAGCGGCTCCAATCGCTATCCACAGACCTGTTCGGCGTGCCCACGGATTCGTACGGAGGCACGCGGTGGCTGCGCTGCTCGCATGAGGTGCGGGAGCACGTGCGGCAGCTCACGAACGACAACGAGCGAATGCGGATGGCCCTGCGGGTCATCATCCGCTTCGTGGAGTTCTGCAAGCCGAGCGCGGCGCTCGAGGAAATCGAGAAGCTCGCCCGCGAAGGGCTGGGCGAGGAAGGCGGTGCGGCGTGAAATACGAGGTGATGAACGACGTGTGCGGCAAGTCCTACATCGTGCGCTGCGACGGTGCTGGCCTGCCGGAGATGATCGCGCCGGCTCGGGACGCGGGCCAGGCGGAGCGGACCGTGCGGGACCTCAACGAGGGCAAGGCGACGGAGATCGACGCGCTCTACGCGGAGACCGGCAAGGAGGATTCCGCGTGGGCGCTGGTGTGGTGTTTCGTCGCGGGCTGCGGGTGCCTCGTTGGCATCGCGCTGACCGCGCTGTTTCAGTGGCTTTTCTGACAGGAGGTCATCATGGCAACAATCGAGATCACGGCAACCGAGGCGCGCTTCTGGCTGGGGTTCGTGGACGCCTACATCGAGAAGCTGGAGGAGCGCAAGCCTGGCCCGGAGCGGGACTGGCTGCTCGAGAAGACCGGGGCGTTCGCAGCGAAGCTCCGGGCGGCTGCCGGCGCGAAGCCGGAGGCGTGACGTGGGCGCCGACGGCCACTTCTCCGCCTCACAGCTCGGGATGCTCCGGCGCTGCGAGCAGCAGTTCGCCTACCGCTACGCGCTCGGGCTGAAGCGACCGCCCTCGGCGGCGATGAGTCTCGGCTCGTCCTTCGGCGACGGCATCGCCTACAGCCTGCGCCAGAAGATCGACTCAGGCGTGGACCTGCCGACGCCGGAGGTCGTCGAGATCGCCGTGACGCGGCTCGAGGGCCGGAAGGACTCCACCGAGTGGGATGAGCCGTTCACGGCGGTGAAGGACGAGCTTCCTGGCCTGGTCGCGGTGTTCCAGAAGGACGCCGCGCCCGGGATCGAGCCGGCGGCGGTCGAGGAGAAGGTGGTCACGCGGCTGAAGCCGTCGGTGGGGGAGCCGTTCGACGTGCTCTCCTACTTGGATCTCCGCGAGCGGGACGGCCGGGTGACGGACCTCAAGACGGCCAAGCGCTCCTGGCCCGAGGATCGCCCGGCCGCCGAACTTCAGCCGCTCCTCTACACCATGGCCGAGGCGGGGGAGTCGGCCTTCCGCTTCCTCATCACGGTGCGGACCAAGACGCCCAAGATCCAGGTCCTCGACCGCGCCATCACCGCCGACGAGAAGCAGGCCGCGACCGCGCTCGTCGCGCTCGCCAAGCGGCGGGCCGACGCGATCGTGGCCAACCCCGAGATCGCCTGGCCGACCGGCCACGGCGGCAACCTCTGCAGCAAGCGATTCTGCGGCTACTGGCGGGAATGCAAGGCTCGCTGGCAGCACGCCATCCGCGACTGACCGAAAGGAGGTCATCATGTCGGACAACCTGCCGATGCGGCCCGCGGAAACGGGCCTGGCGCTGATGCTCGTAGACCCGGAGCGCCTGAAGAATGCGATGGCGCTCGCGCAGATCTTGGCGGGCGCGAAGCTCGTCCCGGCGCATTTCCGGGACAATCCGGGCGACTGTCTGCGGGCCGTCGATCTGGCGATGCGCACGCGCCAGAGCCCGTTCGCCATCATGGACAAGACCTACGTCGTGAGCGGGAAGATCGCGTTCGAGGGCCAGCTCTGCGCGGCGCTCCTGAACGCGAGTGGCGAGCTCACCACCCGGCTCTCCTACGTCTACGGCAACGAGGCGAGCCCGGCGAAGCGGGAGGGCCTCTTCTGCATCGTCTCTGCTACGCTCGCGGGCGAGAGCGCGCCGCGGGAGGTCCGGGTGACGTGGAAGCAGGGCTACGGGTCGGCCAAGGGCGCGAAGGACAAGTGGGAGAGTCAGCCCGAGCAGCAGCTCGCCTACTATGGCGCGCGAGTGTGGGGCCGACGGCACGCGCCGCAGGTCCTCCTCGGGATGTACACGCCGGAGGAGCTCGAGGGGGCCGAGCCGGAGGTCCGGGAGGTCGAGGTCGAGATCCAGGCGCCGCCGGCGGTGGCCGTGGAGTCCGTCACCCGCGAGCAGGACGACTCGCGGATCGCGCCCGCGCCAGCGCCAGAAGCGCCGGCCGCCGGCAACGGCACCATCTCGACCGGGCAGGTCGGGCACCTCTGGAGCGCTGCCCGCGCCCGTGCGGCGACGCTCGGCTACGGCCGCGAGGAGGCGGAGGGCATCGTGCGGGACGTGCTGCAGCGGCACGACGTGCAGCCGCACCCGGAGCACCCGGACGCGGGGCCGTCGACGCGGATGATCCCGGCCGATGCCTTCCAGGCGGTGCTGGCGGACATCGAGGCGTGGACGGCGGACGCGGCGGACCCGCAAGCGTGAGAACGTAGCTCGGCAGCGCGGTTGTGGATCGGATTAGCTCTCTGTGACGCGCCGCGCGGCCGGGCTCTTGAGTGGAGCGTCGGGCTGGTGAAACGCGAACCTACAGAGCGAAAGGACATCCCCGCAACGGAACGCAAAGAAGATCGTGCTGCCCGGCGCAAGGCGCCGGCCCGGCGCGTGTTCTGGGCGGCCACAGCAATCACCGCCCTGAGCCGCGCCGGCGCCCGGTGTGTTTCCAAGGAAAGGGAAAGGCCATGAGAGCAATAGGAATCGTCTTCGTGCTGGCGGCAACGGTTGCCGCGTTCACATCGTGTTGCACCGTGTTCACGGGATCGTCGGATGCGGTCACATTCGGCTCGCGGCCCGATGGGGCAAGCGTCATCCTCGACGGGCAGCGCATTGGGCGCACGCCCTGCCAGGGCATCGTGAGTCGCGCCTGGGGCCGCGGCGCGGTGCTCATCGAGCGCAACGGCGAGAAGATTGCGACGAGCGTCCCGCGCGAGGTCAATCCGGCCCTGGCCACCGACGCGGTGGTGACCGTGTTCTTCCCGGTCATCGGCGTGGTGAGCCTGCTCGTCGATGTCGGCACGGGCAACTGCCGGAAGTCAAGCGCGAAGGGCGTCTATGTGGAGTTTACTGCGGCGGGCAAGGTCGATGCGCCGGTTGCGCAGCCTCCCGCGCGCGAGATGCCGCCCGGCCCCGAGGAGGCGGAATGAAGGCCATCGCAAGGGCGCCCTACGTGCCGGCCTCGCCGTATCGAAGCGAGCTGGAGCGGGCCTACGCTCACCACCTGTGGGCGCGGCAGGCGGCGCAGGAGATCCGCGCCTACAGCTACGAGGCGATCGCGTTCCGCCTGGCG
Organism: Planctomycetota bacterium; assembly: GCA_016935485.1. Taxonomy (GTDB): domain Bacteria; phylum Planctomycetota; class JAFGQW01; order JAFGQW01; family JAFGQW01; genus JAFGQW01. The sequence continues at coordinate 5,962 of JAFGQW010000349.1, forward strand.
TGGGGCGTGGTGAAGCGGGCGCGGGTCTACACGCCGGACTTCCTGGTCATCAACGGGGCGGGCGAGGTGGAGCTGCATGAGACGAAGGGCTCGCGGAATGCGCGCGGGCAGAAGGCGGCGCTGGATCGCCTGGACCGCGCCGCGGCAGCCTACTCGTTCTTCCGCTGGCTGCTTGTGGAGCGGGGGTCGCGGGGGGAGTGGCAGACGACGGAGATCCGGCGGCTGGAGGGGGCGGTGGTGACGTGAGCGCGGAGGAATGGGGCTGGCTGGCGTCGCTGGGGGAAGACGCGGATGCGGGTTGGGGCACGCGGCTGGCAGAGCGCAAGGCGCGGGCGCTGATGAACACCGCGGCGTGGCAGAAGCGGCTGCGGCGGATCGTGGCGGAGATGGAGGACTTCGCGCGGATGGGCACGGGGCCGATGGGGCGCGATGCGAATGTGCAGATGCGCCGGGGCTACGTCTGGATGCAGGAGAACGCTGCGGCGATCGATGTCGCGATCCGGGAGACGGACAGCGGCGCGACGCAGCAGATCAAGCGGGTCGCAGCGCAGTACCAGCGGGAGTTTCAGCAGCACAGACAGGAGGTGCAGTGATGGCAATGACAAAGTGGGTGACGCTGACGATGCTCGTAGTGGCAGTCGGTGTCGCGGTCATGGGCTGCGGCTTTCGAGCCGTCAAGGGACCGATCTCGGGCAGAACGTGGATGCAGATGAATCTCGACGCCGAGTACTTCGCCGAGGTGCGCGAGGACTACGTCCGCCGCCATCCTGAACTGACACCGGAA
>JAFGQW010000350.1 GCA_016935485.1 Planctomycetota bacterium
CTGGTGGAAGTGCCAGACCACGATCGCAAAGAGCTCGTGCACTGCTTCGAGGTCGATCTGCACCCACTGGCGGCCGAAGGTGAGATCCACATAGGTGCCGTCGGCCCCCGACTTCTCGCCGTCCACGAGGAACGAGAGCTCGCCGATGATCGGCTCCTCGTCCGAGCTGCGCACCGGCTTGCCGCGCGCGACGTTCTTCACGCCGGGCGGGGCGAGGAACGGCGGGCGGGGTTTTCCGAGCGGTTTTTCCAGGTGGCCGACCCGGAAGTTCCGCGGCGTGCCGATGAAGAGCGGCCTGGGAAGCGTGATCGGCAGCGGGACGAGCTTCTCGGCGGGAGCGGCTGGCGGCACCGCTTTCGGCGGCGCTTCCTGCGGCGGCTTGTGGGGCGGCGCGGCCGGAGGTGTTCCCGCCGGCGGTTTGTCCTGCGGCACTTCCCGCGGCTTTTCCTGCGGCACCTCTTGCGTAGCCGGATCCCCGCCCACCGCAACCAGCAGGCTCCCGCCGAACACGATCGCGAGCGCCACGCGTCTCCAGCTCATCGGCCTCGACTCCTCGGGTCCGGCCCGACCTCGGCCGCACGCGCCCGCCGCCCCGCGGACGGATCGGTGATCCGCCGCAAGGTGTAGGCCACGATGCCGCACGACGCCAGCAGCGCGCTCCAGCGGTGAACCTCGCGGAGGTCCTCGAGCGCGCCCGGGGCGAATAGCGGCAGCATGCCCACCAGGATCGTGAGCACCGCCGCCAGACCGGCAACGCACACGAGCCAGAAGCAGCCTCGGTCCGCCGCGTCGAACGGCGCGGCGTCGCCGCGCGGCGTGAACCGGCACCGGTCGGCCCAGGCGACCGCGGTCAGCGCGAGACCCGCCGCGAAAACGAGTCCTGCCGCACTGTGGAGGACGAGCATCACGCCGGCCAGCGGTTGCCCGGCGATCAACCAGGCGTGGAAGCCGGTCACGAGCAGCACGAGGAAGCTCGCACCGAGCGCGGCCAGGACCAGACGGGCCACCCTGCCGGCTCGCCCCGTCGCGGCGCCGCCGCGCGCGCTCCGCCGCCAGGCGAGCAAGTGCTCGAAACCGCGGAGTCCATGAACCGCCAGCACGAGCGCGACCACCGCACCGGCGACAAACCCGATCCACAGGAACAGCGTGCGTCCGCGAAACGACGCGGCCAGCACCTCGAGCGCCAGGGGATCGAGATCCTGCAACTCGTGCATCACCTTGACGACGGGTGCCTCGACCAGGCCCGGCGTCTCCGCCACCACGCGGCCGAAGTGAAACGGCGCGCCCGCGGCATGGCAGTCCGTGCAATCGCCGGCGCCGAGCGACTCCGCCGCCGGCCGCACGTCGTGGGCGAGCGGCCACGCGTACGGCGCCGCCGCCGGGTGCTCCTCGCCGGCGGCAAGCCCGCCCCCATCCCCGACGCGATAGAGCCTCCCGCCGCCGAGGAAGACCGGGGTGCCCGGCAGATCGCTCCGCGCCGCCAGTCGCTCGAGCACCGCACGCACCGCCGCCGGATCGAGGCGCGCCTCGGCCACCTCCGCCGCTGCCTCTCCGGCAGCTGCCGCCCCGGGCTCGGCCTTCACGTCCCCCGCCGCCTCCCCGACCGCCTCTCCGGCAGCCCGCTCGCCCGCGAGCAACCCACCTGCTACCTCGCGCACGACGAAGATGTCGAGCGGCCGCACCGTCCCGTCCGCAGCGAGCGTCCCGAAGAACGACGGCCAGAGCACCTTGTGCGGCGCGATCACGCCGCCCGGCTGGCGGAGGAACACCGGCGCGAACAGATAGGGCGGCGCGTCCTCCCCGCGGTAGGCTCCGTGCACGCCCATGCGGTGGGACGCCGAGGTCTGCGTGCGAAGCGCCTCGGCACCCGGAACCGGCCCGGAGTGACACGCCGTGCAGGCGAGCTTCTCGAGGTGCACGGGCGGGAGCCCGGCGTGCCTCGGGACCGGCGCCGCCAGCCGCCCGCCGCGGCGGCCGGTCGCGCCGAGATGGCAGCCGCGGCAAGTGAACACCTCGGCTCCGGCCGCCCCGCCGTCCGCCGCTTCGCCCTCGTAGCCGCGCACGATCCGGTGGTCGAGTCCGTTGCGGTGGCAGTCCGCGCAGCCGAGCCCCCGCACGAGATGCACGTCGCCCTCCTCGCGCCACTTCTCCGGCGCGCCCGGTCCCACCTCGCGGCTCGAATGACAGAAGTAGCAGCGGCTCGGCGGAGCGCGCCGCACCACGTCGAAGAACACCTCGCCCCGCGCGTTGAACCGCGTGCGATCGTAGACCGTCCGCGGACCGTGCGCCCCGGCGCCGGTCTCGAGGAACGGGTCGAACGCGTCCGGCGCCTCCGCCGCGGTTCCCGTCACGACCGCGAGGTCGCTCGCCGCAGCCGCAGCCCAGAGGAAGTTCTGCCGGCTCACCTGCACGGCCCACTCGCTCGGGTTCTCGGCCCGATCGGCGTGGTGGCAGTGCAGGCAGTCGATCTCGAGCTTGCCGGAGACGAACCAGCGTGCGCCCCGCTCGGCGGCCGGATCCTCCGGTTCGCTCGTCCCGCCGCCCGGGAGGTAGCCGCCGAAGGCGCGGGTGAAGAGCCACGGGGTGAGCCCGACCTCGCCCGGCCGGTACGTGCCCGGCCAGCCGCGGTAGGAGAGCGCGAGCTGCGTGGCGATCCGGCGGTCGAACAAGATCCACGGCTCGCCCGGCCGGCCCGGCCGGACCGCGGGATCCGTCGCGCTGAAGTGCCAGCCCTGCCGGATCTTCGTGTAGTCATGGCAGCGCCCGCAGGTCACCCGGGTTGAGAACGGGAGCAACGGGTCGTCGTCGAGCGTGATCTTCTCGCCGCCGGCGTGGTAGAGCGGGAGGCGGTGCGCGGTGAGGGTGCGGGTACCGTCGGGCTCGATGAGCTCGGAGTCCTGTGCGCGTGCTGCCGCCCCCGCCGCCGCGACCACGACGAGCACCGCGAGTGCATGCGCCATCCGCCGCCCCTTCATGCGCGGAAGTCCTCGTCCTCGAACGCCAGCCGCTTCCCGGCCGCGACCGCCTCGTTCACGCGCAGCACGGCCACCGCCGTCTCGTAGCCCACCTCGGCCGGGCAGGCGAGCTTGGCCTCGCCGCGGACCGCCGCGAAGAAGTTCTGGAGGTGCGGCAGGTGGAACGGCTCGTCGGCACGCAGCGGCATCAGCCAGGTCGCGACCGGCTCGGACTCGTAGACCGCGAGCACATCGTCCTTCGGCCGAGGCTTCTCCTCGGTCGTCGGCTCCGACTTGACGAGGTAGCCCTTCTTCACCCACGGCCGCCACTTCGCGTCGGAGTCGATGCGCCCCTCCGCGTAGACCCGGATCTTCGCGGGGTCCTCCGAGATCTGGAGCGTTCCCTCATCGCCCAGGAAGGTCTCGTGGTAGCCGCGCGCGCTCGTCGTGGTGAGCACCTGGTAATAGGCGCGCGCCACGCCGCCGGGCGTGTCGTACTCGTAGATCGCCATCACGTTGTCGTACCACTCGTGATGCCGGTAGTAGTCGATCCCGCCGGAGGCCATCACCGACCGCGGGCGGACACCGAGGAACCAGTGGAAGATGTCGATCTGGTGGCTGCCGAGGTCGACGATCGGGCCGCCGCCGAGCTTCCGGTAGTTGCGCCAGTTGCGGAACTGGTGCATGTCGGCGTAGCCGTACTTCTGCAGGTAGGCCGCGGCCATCGCGTGCTTCTCCGGCCAGCCGAGGTCCTCCTTCACGGCCCGGTTCCACTGGCCGTAGACGTGCGTGATCCGGCCGAGCAGCTTCGCCTCGCCGAGGAGTTTCTCGCGCGCGTGCCGGTAGCGGGGGTTGCTCCGGCGCTGGTGGCCGATCTGCAGCAAGCGCCCGGTCTCGCGCGCCGCCTCGACCATGGCCCGCGCCTGGCCGAGGTCGTTCGACATCTCCTTCTCGCAGTAGACGTGGAGGCCGGCGCGCAGGCACGCGATCGTGTGCTCCGCGTGCATCCACTCCGGGGTGGCCACCAGCGCCGCGTCCAGCCCCTTCTCCTGGTCGAGCATCTCACGATAGTCGGCGTAGACCTGGACCGGGTGGCCGTACCGCGCGAGCATCCGCGAGGCGTAGGTCTGGTGGTAGGGCCAGATGTCGCAGACCGCCTGGAAGCGCACGCCCGGGATCTTCAGCGTGTTCACCATCAGCACCTCCCGGCCCTGCGTGCCGGCGCCGATCAGCGCCACGCAGATCTCCCCGCCGTGTCCGCGCGGCCCCTCCGCGCGCACCGCGCGCGGCAGCAGCATGCTCGCCCCCGCGGCCGCCGCGGTGGACACCAGGAAATCCCGGCGGGAAAGCCCGCCTGTCTTCGAGTCTCGCTCCGGCATGATCACCCTCGCTCGCGCACGCTCACCGCTCCTCTTTCCGCTCCACCGCCCAGAGGTTGCGGAAGCGCAGCGGGTTCTTGTGGTCCTGCAGCATGAGCGGCCCTTCCCGGCCATGGCCGAGCTTGCTCCCGCTGCCGCCGGGCGTCGTGCGCGGCACCTCGGCGTTGTCGTGGATGAGCTGGCCGTTGTGCCGCACCGTGATCCGCGGCAGCTCGACCACGGTCTCCGGATCGCCGCCGAAGCGCGCGGCCCGGAACTCGATGTCGTAGGTCTGCCAGCGGAGCGGCGGCAAGCAGGCGTTCACCCGCGGCCCGGCCACGCCGTAGACGGCGCCGCAGTCGTCGGCCTGCGGCACCAGCCCGAAGGAGTCGAGCAGCTGCACCTCGTAGCGATCCATCAGGTAGACGCCGCTGTTGCCACGCCCCTGGCCGCGGGCGCCCGGCTCGTAAGGAATGCAGAACTCGAGGTGCACCTTCACGTCGCCGAAGGCGCGCCGCGTGACGTTGCTGCCCTGACCCACCGCCATGCTGCCGTCGGCGAGCGCCTTCCAGCTCGCGTTCGTCCACCCCTCGAGCGCCGGCGGACTGCCATCGAACGGCAGCAACACGACGGCGCCGGCGGGCGGCGGTGCGCCGAGCGTCGGGCTTTGCCGCTCGCAGAGACGGCCCTCGAAGGTGCCGCCGTTCGCGCTCTCGGCGCGGAGCGCCATCCGGCCGGCGGCGACGCAGCCCTGCCACTCGGCGCCGTCGTCGGTGCCGGTGATGGCGAGCGCGTCCACGAACGTGCTGGCGACGGCCGCCGCGAGCTCGATCCGGAACGTCGGCGCCCCCGCCGGCGCGCCGAGCGCCACGCGGTACTTCCCACCGCCGTCGGCAATCACGAAGGCCTCGGCCGGTCTTGCCGCCCCCTGCTCGGGGGTGAACCACCCGGGATAGATGCCCATGAAGGGGTCGACCGCGTAGCCCTCGGCGGCCGAGACAAGCCGATCGGCAGGCGGGGCAGCGCCCTCAGCCGACGGACGCGCGTCGGCCTCGAGGTCGCCGAGCGCGAACTGGATCCCGGCGAGGTAGTGCCCGAGCACGGCCGGGTTCCAAAAGACTCCGTCGTTGTGCCCGAGCGAGCAGTAGAACACCCGCCCGCGCCCGTAGCGCTGCACCCAGCTGATCGCATGATCGCGATCCTCGCGGCTTCCTGCAATGCCCGAGATCTTCTCTTTCCCGTCCTCCCCCACGTCCAGGCTCAAAAGCACGCGGAGCCGCTCCCGAGTGTAGGGGCCCTTCAACTGATAGATCTCGTCCCGGATCCGGAATCCCTCTTCCCCGAAGGCCGCGTTGATCGGGTGCGCCGGGTCGTCGAGCTTCACCGCCACGGTCGTGTTCGCGTTCCAGGGATGTCCGGCGAACACGCCGCCCACCATGGCGAGGTAGTCCGGGCTCTCGTGGAGCGTGTCGGTGGCCGCGTGGATGCCGACGAAGCCGCCGCCGCCGCGCACGAAAGCGAGCAGGTTCCGCTCGAGCTGCCCCTCCTCACCGTGGCGGCGCGCCTCGGCAATGGCGCCGCGAGCGGCCTCGATCCGCACCTGCTCGGCGTCAGCCGCTTCCCGCAGCTGGAGCAGCTCGCCGGCCGTGAGCCGGCCCGCCGGCCGCTCGGCGCCAAGGTGGCGGCGGAGCCCCTCGAGCTCCTTTCCCGCCACGTCCTTCCCGGCGAGATCGAGCAGCGCCTCGAGCTCGCGGTACTTGTTCTCGGCCTCCTGGATCGACCGCCGCGCCTCGAGCCCTTCGGCCGACGCGAAGACCGGCCCGGTCGTGTTCAGAAAGCAGACAGCATCGAAGCACGCGAGATTCTCCGGCCGGAAACGCTCGAGGTCGTTCGAGACGACCGTCTCGAACGCGCCAGTCTTCTTCCCGAGGATCTCCAACGCCCGGGTGCCCACCGGAATGGCGGCGTGACGGTATCCGCAGGTTCGCGTGAAGACCAGCAGTCTCCGCGGCGCACACGGCCGCGCGGGCGCTGCCGCCGGCGCCGCCGCCGCGATCCGTTCGACGGCACGCGCCAGCGCCGCTTCCTCCGGCGCCTGCGCCCGGAGCGCCGTCGCCGCGCCGGCGAGCGCCAGCACGGCCGCCACGAACCCGATTCGCGTTCCGAAAGCCCGCGGCTGCCGTCGCGTCCGATTCCGTCTCATCGCCCCGGCTCCTCTTCTGGCTCTCCTGTCGCGGTGATCCAACCGCGCGCGCCTTCCGCACGCGCCACCCGCACCCTCACCCACACGCCTGACGCAGCACCGTGGGGTCGGACCCCAACGTGTTGCATTCCGCCCGTGCAGCACCATGGGGTCAGACCCCATTCCGTTGCACGCGCGTGCACTTCGCCCGCGCCTCGCGCGCCCTCGTGACTCCTTCGTGCGCTTCGTGGTTGACTCTCCCGGGCCGATCCCGCTACGCTCCCCCGAACGCCGCATCGAACGCCCGGCCCGAGGACGGGAAGTCGAGCTCCCGCACGAAGCCGACCGCCTCGGCCGCGCCGTGCTCGCGGTCCATGCCGGCGTCCTCCCACTCCACCGAGAGCGGGCCGTCGTAGCCGATCCGGTTCAGCCGGCGAAGGATCGCCTCGAAGTCCACCTGCCCGCGGCCCGGCGACCGGAAATCCCAGCCGCGGCCGGGCGCGCCGAAGCCGAGGTGGCTCCCGAGGATTCCTGCGGTGCCGTCCAGGGTAACCGCGGCGTCCTTCACGTGCACGTGGTAGATGCGGTCGCCGAAGCAATCGAGGAACCGCTCCGGTCGGATGCCCTGCCAGAGGAGGTGGCTCGGATCGAAGTTGAACCCGAAGCTCTCGCGCCCCCCGATCGCCTCGAGCGCGCGCTCGGCGGTGTGGATATCGAACGCGATCTCGGTCGGGTGCACCTCGAGCGCGAACTTCACGCCGACCTCCTCGAACACGTCGAGAATCGGGTGCCAGCGGTCGGCGAAGTCCCGGAAGCCCGCCTCGATCCACTCCTCCGGGACCGGCGGAAACGAGTAAAGGAGATGCCAGATCGCGGAGCCGGTGAAGCCGCAGACCACCTCGACGCCGAGATGGCGCGCGGCCCGCGCCGTCTGCTTCATCGTCTCGATCGCCCACGCGCGCTTCTTCTCGGCGTTGCCCGCGCAGCCGGCCGGCGCGAACGCGTCGCTCCGCGCATCGTCGTTCGGGTCGCACACGAGCTGGCCGGCGAGGTGGTTCGAGAGGGCCCACACCCCGAGCCCGTGCTGCTCGAGGAGCGCGCGCTGCCGCGGGCCGTAGTCCCGGTCCAGCGCGCCGCGCTCGACGTCGAAGTGGTCGCCCCAGCACGCAAGCTCCAGGCCGTCGTATCCCCACTGCGCCGCCCGCGCCGCCAGCGCCGCGAGCGGGAGATCCGCCCACTGGCCCGTGAACAGCGTGACCGGTCGTCCCATGGTTCACTCCTTTCCGCGGCGCCGGCGCACGCGCCCGCCGTCCGTCACCGGTAGTCCTTCAGCGGGTGCCACTTCCGCTCGCTCCGCGCGCTCGCGACCGCCGTCTCGATGAAGGCCATGCCGCGTGCGCCGTCCAGCGCAGTCGGGAAGTCGAGCGCGAGCGGGTCCGGCTCGACGCCCAGGATGCGCGCGCGCACGGTGTCGAGCGCGTTGCGGTAGACGTTCGCGAACGCCTCGATGAACGCCTCGGGGTGGCCCGCCGGCAGCCGCGTCGCGCGCCGGGCCGCTTCCGAGAGGTACGCGTTGCCACGCCGGAGCAGGGTGGCCGGCGCCTCCGGCCAGCGCAGCCAGAGGTCGTTCGGCTCTTCGTGGCGCCACTCGAGCGCGCCCCGGGTGCCGTAGACACGGATGCCGAGGTTGTTCTCCTCGCCGGCCGAGATCTGCGAGGCGAACAGGACGCCGGCCGCCCCGCTGGCGTAGCGCACGAGCAGGTTGCCATCGTCGTCCAGCGGGCGGCCCGGCACCACCGTGCGCAGATCGGCGCAGACTTCGTTGATCTCCAGCCCGGTGATGTAGTGGGCGAGGTTCTCGCAATGGCTGCCGATGTCGCCGATGCAGCACGACGCGCCGGCCCGCCGCGGGTCGGTGCGCCAGGCGGCCTGCTTCTGCCCGGCGCGCTCGAGCGGCGCGAGCAGCCAGCCCTGCGGATACTCCACGACGATCTTCACGACCTCGCCCAGCTCGCCGCTCGAGACCCGGTGGCGGGCCTCCTTCACCAGCGGATAGCCCGTGTAGTTGTGGGTGAGCGCGAACACGATGCCCGAAGCGCCCACGATCGAGACCAGCCGGCGTGCCTCCTCGAGATCGAAGGTCATGGGCTTGTCGCAGACGACGTGGAATCCGGCCCCGGCGAACGCGGCCGCCGGCGCGAAGTGGGAGTCGTTGGGAGTGACGATCGAGACGAAATCGATGCGGTCTCCCGCGGGCCGCGCCGCCTCGCGCTCGAGCATCTCCTCCCAGGTGCCGTAGTTCCGGTCCGGGGCGAGAAGCAGCGCCCGGCCCGAAGCGCGCGCCTTGTCCGGCGTGGCGGAGAGCGCGCCGGCCACGAACTCCACGCCGCCGTCGAGCTGCGCCGCCATCCGGTGCACCGCGCCGATGAAGGCGTCGGCGCCCCCGCCGACCATCCCCATCCGGAGCTTTCGCTCGAGGCGTCTCGTGTCCATGTCCGCGCTCCTCCGAAGGCTCGCGATTCGCGCCCCCCGCTCCGCGCGCCGATTCTATGCGGAGGCACCGGGCGCGAGCAAGGACCCGCCGCCGCGGGTGGCGGACTACTTCGAAGGCGCGGACGTCGGCGCGCGCCGCCTCGCCGCCGGATCGCGGAACACGAGCACGAACACCCCCAGGACCACAGCGGCCGCGAGACACGGCACCAGCCAGAAGTACTCAAAGCTCGCCCGCAGCGCCTCGCCCTCGCCGCTGACCAGCGCGTTGTAGATCCGCCCGGCGACCTGCGCGCCGATCAGCATGCCCAGGCCCTGGGTCACCAGCACCAGGAGTCCCTGCGCCTGGCCGCGGATCTCGGGCGTCGCCTTCTGATCGGTGTAGATCTGGCCGGTGACGAAGAAGAAGTCGTAGCAGATCCCGTGGAGGAGGATGCCGCCCATGATCATCCACAGCACCCCGCCAGGCGCGGCCCCCGCGAAGAGGCCGTAGCGGGTGACCCAGGCCGCCATCCCCACCGCGAGCATCCACTTCACCCCGAGCCGGCGGAAGCACAGCGGCATCACCAGCATGAAGAAGACCTCGGCGATCTGGCCGAAGGACATGTTGAAGGCCGGATTACGGAACCCCGCGGCATCGGCGTAGACCGGCGCGTAGGCGTAGTACGCGGCCAGCGGGATGCAGATCAGGAACGAGCACGCGAGAAAGACCGCGAACGGCAGGTCCGCGAGCCGCGCGAGCGCATCGACCCCGAGGATCGCGCGGGCCGAGACCTTCTTGCCGGCGGCCGGGGGCGGCGTGTGCGGCAGCGAGAAGGCGAAGAGCCCGAGCGCCATGCAGGCACCGCCGGTCACGAAGAACTGCGTGGCTTCCCGGTCCGCGCCGAGTCCCCTGCTCACGATCAGGTTGGCGACGATCCAGCCGATCGTGCCGAACATGCGGATGATCGGGAACTGCTGCTCCTGGCTCGCGATGTTGTGGAAGGCGAGCGTGTTGGTGAGCCCGAGGGTGGGCATGTAGCAGAGCATGTGGAGAAGCAGCACGAGGATGAACAGCGTGCCGCTCTGCCCGGCGGCCCACGGCACCGCGAACATCGCCGCGCCCCCGATCAGGTGCATCCCCCCGAGCACCCGCTCGGTGGCGAAGAACCGGTCGGCCACCAGCCCGAGGAAGAACGGCGAGGCGATCGCCGCCATGGGACCGACGGTGTAGGCCCAGAAGATGATGTCCCCCATCCCGTGGGCGTTCATGAAGTTGCCGACCGTGACGTACCACGCCCCCCAGATGAAGAACTCCAGAAACATCATGGCCGACAGCCGGGTCGCGACGAATCTCGCTTCCATGCCGATTCCCTTGCTGCGCCCGCGGCCCCGGGCGAGCCGCCGCCCCGACGCCTCGGGCTCAATCCGATTGCGCGAGCCTCTTCAGACGGATGTTCCGGAACGTAACGCGCGTCTCGTGGCCGAAGAAGCCGAGGTGACCCGAGCGCCGCGCCGCGCCCGGATGCTCCTGCCCATCGGCCGCCGGCTCCCGCTCCAGGTCCAGGTCCAGGATCGGATAGCCGTTCAGCTCCACCTCGACGCGCGCGCCCCGGCACGTGACGCACTGGTAGTTCCACTCGCCAACCGGCCGGAGGTAGCCGCGGCGGGCCGCCTTGATGCCGTAGGCCGAGCCGTGGTACTGCCACGGCTGGAGCCCGGCATGGGCGGGCGCGGAGTCGTCCAGGATCTGCAGCTCCACGCCGTCGTGCGCGGGGTTGCCCCGACCGGGATAGTGAATCGTGAGCCCGTTGTTGGCGCCGGGCCCGAGCCCAAACTCGAAGTCGAAGGCGTAGTCGGCGTACGGCCGGTCGGTGAACAGAGTGCCGCCCTGCTCGGTGCACACCAGCACGCCGTCGGTGATCTCGTAGCCGTCGGCGCCGCGCCAGCCGGCAAAATCGCGCCCGTTGAAGAGCGGCTCGAATCCGCCGCCGTGGCGCGCGCGGTGGCGGCGGTTCGCCTCCTCGGCGTCGATCTCCCGGAGGTAGAGGTTTCGCCAGCGGATCTCGCCGCCGTGGGTCTGGAGCTGGATCGGCCCCGCGGCAAAGATCGGCCGGCTCCGGTCGAAGTAGTTCTCCATCACGGCGTCGTCGACGACGTTGGCGCCGTTCAGCCACACGGTCACCCGCGGGCCCACCATGAGGATCCTAAGCGCGTTCCACTCGCCGAACGGCCGGTCCATCTTGCGGAGCGGGTCCTTGCCGGGGGCGCCGGGGCGGTTGTTCCACAGGCCGCCCGACCCCTTGTCCGCCCCGAGGGGCCACTTGCCGCCGGCCTCGGTCGTGTCCCAGATCTGCACCTGCGGGCAGCCGCGGAGATAGACGCCGCTGTCGGCGCCGGCCACCGTGCGGTACTCCAGCCAGAGCTCGAAGTCGCGGTAGTCCTTCACCGTGGTGGCGTAGAGCCCCGTGCCGTCGTTCACCAGCTCGCCGGCCGCCACGCGCCAGTGCCGCCTGAGATCCGCACGCGTCTTCTCGCGGTGTGCCGCCAGCGCCTCCGGCGCCATTTGCCAGAGCGCGCGCGGATCCTCCGTCGCGCGGCCGAACCAGCCCTCGAGATCCCGGCCGTTGAAGAGCGCGACGAAGCCGGCCGGCGGCGCGTCCTGGGTGCTCGCGAGCGCACCGCCGATCGCCAGCAGCAGCACCGCCGCCCGCGACAGGAAGGGCGCCGTCTTCATGCCGTTCTCCCGTCACTCAGCCCCGCGACCTCCCAGCCGGCCCGGTAGGTCCGGCGGAGATGGCGATCGGCCTCCGGCCGCCCCACGAACCCCAGCCGCGGCGCAGCCCAGCACAGCGCCTCGCCCGGATACCGGTTCGCAACCAGCCCGAGGAGAATCGCCTCCGTCAAGGAGCCCGCATAGCCGAACGGCGTGTGGGTCTCGCCCCGCCCCAGGCATGCGTTGACGAACTGGTAGTAGTGGTCGATGGGCGGGAAGGTGAACTGCCGCTTGAACTCCCGCACCGCCCCCTCGAAGCGGGCCGCCGGCAGCGGCCGCGGCGCCGCCCAGTGCGGCAGCAGCAGGCAGCCCTCCTCGCCCACGAAGACCGAGCCCGCGTCGGGCAGCTTCTGCCCTTCCGCCAGCTCGAAGCCCTTCGTGTCGGGCCACGCGCCGCTGTCGTACCAGGTGCAGGCGACGGTCGGGCCGGCGGTGAAGCGCGTCCCGGTGAACTCGTAGACGATCTCGTTTCGCGCTGGCCACGCTTCCTCGAAGGGCGGCGCGCCCTGGCTCGTGACGCGGATCGGCGCGCCGAGGTCCAGCGCGGTGAACACCGGGTCGAGGATGTGGCAGGCCATGTCGCCGAGCGTCCCGGTGCCGAAGTCGACCCAGCGGCGCCACTCGCTCGGATGGTAGAGCCCGTCGACGAACGGCCGCGCCGGCGCCGTGCCGAGCCAGAGGTCCCACTCGAGATGCCCGGGCACGGGATCGGCGCGGTCGGGGCGGCGGGCGGGCGGGCCGGTCCACCCCTTCCCGCACCAGGAGTGCACCTCCACGATCTTGCCGACCATCCCGGTCCGCACCATCTCCACGCCCATGCGGTAGGCGATGTGGGCGTGGATCTGGATGCCGAACTGCGTGACCTGGTCGGGCCGGCGGCCCGCTTCCTCGGCGAGCCGGCGGCACTCGAGCACGTCGTGCGCGAGCGGCTTCTCGAGGAAGACGTGCTTGCCCATCCGGAGTGCGGTCATCGCGATGGGAGCGTGCATGTGGTCGGGAACGGCGATGTTCACCGAGTCGATGCGGTCGCCTTCGCGGGCGAGCAGCTCCCGCCAGTCCCGGTAGGTGCGCGCTCCGGGAAACCGCCGCGCGAGCTCCGGCTCGATGGCAGCCTTGACCAGGCGACGCACGTCCACATCGCACAGCGCGACCAGCTCCACGTCGGGGTGCGCCGAGATCGACCGGAGGTCGCTGAGCCCCATGCCGCCGACGCCGATCGCGGCATGGCGGAGCTTCCGCGGCGGCGCGGCGGTGAAGAAGGCCTCGCTCCCGGCCACTGGGAGCAGCGCCCCGGCGGCGGCGAGCTGCTTGAGGAAGGTGCGGCGCGTGGTCTGTCCGGGCATCGTCAGCTCGCCTTCCCCTCGACGGTCCTGCCGGTCTTCACGCTGCGCGACTCCATCTCGACGATCGCGACGGCCGCGGCGGCCGCGGCCATCGTGGCCCGCTCCGGGCGGCAGCCGGCGTGGATGCAGTCGAGCAGATAGGCGATCTCGTGGTCGTAGCCAAGCCCCGCCTCGAGCGGCACCGGCTCCGGCGGCCGGCCGCGCCGGTAGAGCACGAGCGGCGGGTCGGCGGCGAAGTCGTAGGTTGCGGTGGCGTGCTCGAAGTCGGCCACGTAGCGCATCGTGAACGGGAAGCCGGCCGACGCCATCCACGCCCCCTCGGCTGTCACCAGATCGGCGGCGGCGTAGTCGTAGCGCGTCAGCACGTGGTCGATCTCGCCCGACAGGTGGCTGTAGCCGAAGCTCGTGACGGCGCGCGGCCAGCCGAAGAGGTGGCGCACGAAGTCGGTGTCGTGGAGGTGGAGGTCGAGGATCGCGCCGCCGCTCTGCGCGCTGTCGCGATAGCTCGCGCCCGGGAGAACAGCGCCCAGGCGCTGGAACGAAACGCCGCGGGGCCGGCCCCACGTGCCGCGGTCCACCGCCTCCTTCAACCACGTCCAGCCCGGCCAGAAGCGCATGCACAGGGCGGGCATCGTGATCGTCGAGGCCCGCTCGGCCAGGTCTGCAAGCGCGCGGGCCTCGGCGGCGGTCCGGGCGGGAGGTTTCTCCACGAGCACGTGCTTGCCGGCAGCGATCGCGGCGCGCACGGCTGCGGCGTGAAGCGGCGTGGGCAGGCAGATGTCGACCAGGTCGACGCCGGGGTCCAGGATGAGCTCCTCTGCGTCGGTGTAACGGCGCACCCCCCCGAGGTCGAGCACAGCCGCGCCGAGGGCCGCGATGTTGCTGCCGGCAGCGGCGCCGGCGAGGCGGGCAGGATCGCAATCCGCGACGGCCACGACCTCGACGTCGCGGCGGCGCCGGTAGACCTCGAGATGCGTGCGGCCCATCATGCCCAGCCCCGCCACCCCGACGCGGATCATGCGCCGGCTCCCTTCCCTGCGCTCGCAAGGAACGCGACCGCGGCGCGCACGTCACCGACGCGGTCCCCGCCCGCCTCGCGCTCCACCACGGCCGGCCCCTCGAAACCGGCGCCGGCCACGACGGCAAGGAGTGCTGTCCAGTCCACCTCGCCGGTGCCGAGGACGACCTCCTCGCCCCAGGCGCCGGGAACGCGCGGACGGCGAGCATCCTTGAGATGCAGCTGCCGGACGCGGGTGAGCAGCCGGCGGAGCGCGGCAATCGGATCGCCCATGTCGTAGAGCAGCATGTTGGCCGGATCGAAGTTGACGCCGACCTCGGGGCGGTCCAGGGCGTCGAGAAACGCCTCGAGCGCCGCGGCCGTCTCCTGGCCGGTCTCGAGCAGAAGTGCGGCCCCGCCGGCGGCGAACGTGTCGGCCACCAAGCGCACGCGCTCGACGAGCGCAGCGTAGGCGGCGGAGCTGCACTCCTCCGGGATGAAGCCCGCATGGAAGCTCACGCGGTCGAGCCCGAGCCGGGCCGCGGCGGCCGCGGCGGCCGCGGCGCGCGAGCGGTTCTCGGCCCAGGTGCGGTCGGGCACGAGACCACCGGTCGCGCGGATGGTGGCAGGCGTGGTGTAGTCCTCGCCGGTGGGCTGGAACATGCCCGAGCACGGCGCGATGCCGGCCTCGGCAAGCTTCGCGCCGGCATCGGCCCACCGCTCGGGATCGGCGCGAAGCGGCTCCAGCGCGAGCTGCACGGCGGCAAGCCCGGTCCGCCGCACCTTCGCGATGAGGTCCTCCACGCCCGTCGGACGGAGCGACCAGCTGCACACGCCGAGGCGTAGACGACGAGGCCGATGGATCGGAACCATGGGGGCCATTGTTCAACACGAAGGACCCGAAGGGAAGAAGAAGAACACGAAGAAGAGGAAGAGAAGGAAAGAAACAGGCACAGGGCAGACCCGATCCTCATCGTGCTCGCAATCATGCTGGGGCTCGTGCGGCAACGGGGTCTGAGCCCGTTCCTACCCGCTGATCCGCATGCCTGATCCGCACCGATGAGCGGAGTCGAGGGGTGGGGCTCTCGGCTTCGAGAAGAAGGCGCCGAACCGCCCCACCCCTCGACTCCGCGCGCGCCACCGCCACCCCCACGCTTCGGGATCGTGCTCGTGCTCGTAATCGTGCTCGCGCTCGTGCTCTCTTACTCCTCTTCTCCTTCGTGCGCTTCGTGTCTTCTTCGTGTTCTTCGTGGTTGCCTTTCCTTCTTCAGCGTGCGCGTGAGCGGGCGGGTCCGGGCAGAAGGGCGACGGAATGCGGGGGCCGGTCAGCCGGAGATCCGCACCTGGGCGTCGTTGGAGACTTCTTCGACCTGGCCCGGTTGCGTGGCCGAAAGCGCGACGAAGGCGGTGTAGAAGACCTGCCCGACCAGGGCGGGCACGGCGGGGATGACGACCTCGAGCGCCGCGTCCCCGGCCGCATCGAAGACGCCCGTGAAGTTCCGGAAGATCCCGGGCCAGTCGCGCGAGGCCACCATCAGGCAGTCCGGCCAGAGTGGGATGATCTTGCCGCCGCCCAGCGGAATGCCGGTCCGGGCAAGACTCGAAGCGGCGAGATAGACGGCGTTCGGCCGGCTGCGCGCCACGAGCTCCAGCGTCTGGCCGGGGCGTGGCGCCGGATCGCGCGCGTACAGGCAAGCGTCGAAGTACCGCCACTCGTCCACGAGGCAGCGCGAGAAGCCGTTCAGCCCGACCCTGCCAGCCTCGCCGAAGCCTGCTCCATTCTGAACCGTGACGCGATGGTCCCAGACGCCGTCGAGGTCGAGGTCCCAGAAGCCCATCACCCGCACCGACGACGCCTCGTCCATGACGAGGATCCGCGTGCGAACCAGCGTCGAGACGCTGCTGAAACTGAAGTACGCCAGCCGCAGGAAGACCAGCGGCGACTCGTAGTAGTAGAGGTACCCCGTGTTGAACGAGCCGGTACCGGTGCGCGAGTTGTCCTGGGTCTTCACGAGGTACGTGCGGAGCACGTTGTCGCGAATCGTCGCACGGGCGATGGGTCCGGCGGCCTGCAGATGCGCCGGCGCGTCGTAGCGCACGAGCGCCTCGACCACGCCGTCGCGATCCTGCACGGCGTCGCGGAGCAGATATTGCCAGCCGGTCTGGACGTCGCTCGCCACGGCGCTGCCGGTTGCACTCCAGTCGCCGCCGAACTCGACCCCCCAGTTCGGGATCGTGGTGGCGGCGGGGTAGTCGAAGTGCTCGAGAAGGCTCTGGCCTGAGGCCAGCCCGGCCGCGAGGCCGAGGACAAGCGCTGTCAGCGTCGCCGCGCGCCGGACCACGCTAGGCGCTAGCTCCCAGGTAGTCGAGAGTCTGCTTTCGGGTCGCCTTGATGCCGAGCCCGTACTTCGGATCTGCCATCCGCTCCATGTAGCTCTTCACGAGGTCGCGCGTGACCGGCCCGGGCACGCCGTCGCCCACCTTGACCCCGTGGAGATGCGTGATGGGCATCACCCCGGCGCCGGTACCGGTCATGAAGACTTCGCGGTCGGGCCCCACCATCTCGATGGGCATCAGGTGCGGGTCGATGACCACCCGGTAGCCCTTGGCGCGGGCGAGCTCGATGAGGGTCGCGCGCGTGATGCCGTTGAGGCAGTACTCGTCGCTCGGCGTGCGGACCCGGACGTTCGCCGGGTCCTTCTCCCAGCCGTTGGACCGCTCGATCACGAAGATGTTGTCGACCGTGGCCTCGGCCACGAACCCCGACCGGTTGAGCATCAAGGACTCCATGAGGTCGGTGCCGCGGGTGCCCTCGATCAGCGCCAGCACGTTGTTCAGGTAGTTCAGGCTCTTGACGGTGGGGTCGATCGTCGACTGGTCGGGCCGGCGGATCGTCTTGGAGAGCCCCAGCTGGATCCCCCGCTCGTAGGCCTCGGTCGGATAGAGCTTGATGGTGGAGACGATGCAGTAGATCGTGCTGCCCACGCACTTCTTGGGGTTGATCCCGAGATCGCCCATCCCGCGGGTGACCACCAGCCGGATGTAGCCGTTCTGGCTCTCGCTGAAGCCGACGGCCTGGATGGTGCGCACGACCTGCCAGGTGAGCTCGGCCAGGCTGTAGGGCAGCTCGATCGAGGTCTTCTCAAGCGATCGGCCCAGCCGCTCCATGTGCTCGCGAAAGAGAAAGACCTGTCCCCGGTAGATCAGGATGCCCTCGAAGACGCCGTCGCCGTAGAGGCAGTCGTGATCCAGGGGCGAGATCCCCACCTCGTTCAGACGGAAGATCCCGTGGCGCCGCATGAAGTCCTCGCCGGTCTCCAGGGGCTCGCTCGCGGGCGATTCCATCAGGCCCACAGGCGTGATCCCTTCGATCACCGGCATGCAGCAGTAGAGGCGGGCGTTGCGGCCGACGGTCACGAGGGCCTCGATGGCGTCCTTCTTGCTCATGGCATTCCTCCGGATGCGACAGGGGAGCGAAAGCATAATGGATGGTTGAACGGCCGTTCAACCACCTTCGTGAGCGCGCAGCGGCCGGACGCGGTCTGCGCCCGATCGCGCCCGCGATCGCCGGGCGCAGCGCGCGCCCGCGGCGCCCGGGCCGCCCCCGGACCGACCTCCAAGTCGCTTCGTCGTAACGAGTTGAGCCGGCGTCACCGGGGCGCCACGGACGGCCTGCACGAATGCCGATAAGTCCCCAGGAACGAGACGACCGCGCGGTCCGCGCCAGCCACGCGATCCGCGCCGGCGCCGTCCGTACGAATGCAGGGGGTGAGCCTTGGGTTTCTCTGGGGATCTCGGGGACATCGGGCTCAACGATGTTTTCCACAACATCGGCTCGAACCGTCTCACCGGCACGCTGCGCATCTTCAACGATCGCCGCCGTCTTCTCGTGCACTTCCGCGAGGGCAAGATCGCCATGGCGGCCGCCGCGGCCGGGCGCGGCGACGAGGTGCCGTCCGGGGCGACCAGCCGCGCCGCCGTCCGGGGCGACAAGCCGCGCCGCCGCGAGCGCCGCACCGTCCGGGCGCTGCTCAAGACCGGCGGGCCCGAGGCCGACGCCTTCCGGGAGCGCGTGCGCCAGGCGCTCGGAGAAGAGCTCTACGAAGCGTTCGCCTGGACCGGCTGCCAGTTCGACTTCAGTGAGGGCGAGGCGCCCGGGGATGTCTTCCCCGTCGCCCAGGAAGAGGCCGCCGTCGGTCTCGACGTCGACCCCGTCCTGATGGAGGCAGCCCGGCGGACCGACGAGTGGGGCCGCATTCACCGGCAGATCCGCTCCATGGACGAGGTCTTCGTGCGGGTGAGCGGCGTCGACCCCGGCGATGCGCCCGAAGAGGAGCTTGCCGCCGAGGTGCTGGCGCAGATCGACGGCGAGACCGACCTGAAGACGATCGCCGCCGAGCGCCCCGAGGGCCGCTTCGCCGTCTGCAAGGCCGTGGCCGACCTGCTGCGGGATCGCTGGATCCGGCCCCTCACGGTGGGAGAGCGCACGAAGCTCGCGCTGCGCGTCGAGCAGAGCGGCGACGTGGAGCGCGCCATCCGCCTGCTGACGGGCGCGCTCGAGCACGAGCGCAACGAGCCCTCCCTGCACGAGAACCTCGGCGAGCTGCTCGTCAAGACCGGCCGCGTCGAGGAGGCGGCCAGCGCGCTGTGCCTGGCGGGGGCCGCCTACTGCGCGCTCGATCGGGACGGCGAGGCGCTCGCGGCCTACCGGCGCGCGGTCGAGATCGCGCCGTCCGACCCCGGAGCGCGCGAGCGCCTGCTGAACCTCCTGATGGAGCACCAGGACGTCGACACGGCGGTCACGAGCGGCCTCGAGCTCGCGCGGCTCTACGAGGAGCTGGGACTGCTCGACCGGGCGCGATCGACGTACAGCCGTCTCACCGGACTCGAGCCGGACAACCCGGACCTCCTCGTCGAGCTGGCCCGCTGCGAGCGCAACCTCGGCAATGGGCGCGAAGCGGTGAAGATCCTCCGCCTCGTGGCCGGCACGGCGCTCAAGAAGGGCGATCTCGACCGGGCCAAGTCGATGCTCTCCCAGATCCTGAAGATCCAGCCCGACCACCCCGAGGCCCGGCGCCTGCTGGCCCAGGCGGAGAGCGGCGCCCTGACGGTGAAGCGGGCGCGGCGCAAGCGCGTGCGCCAGCTCGCGGCGTGGGGGCTCGGCGCGGGAGTCGTCCTCTACGTGCTCTCCTACGAGGTCATGGCCCGGACGCGGCTGCATGGCGTCCAGCGCCAGGCCATGGCGCTCATCGCCCAGGGACGTTTCCTCGAGGCGATCGAGGGCTACGATACCCTGCGCCACTCCTACCCCCTGAGCCTCGCGCGGCTGGAGTCCGGCATGCTCATCGAGGAGCTGGCGCGCGGGCAGATCACGGAGGTCGAGCGCCAGAACGTGGTGGAGGATCCCGCCACCGCGCTGGAGAAGCTGGAGCGCATCCTCACGCTGGCCGTCGCCCCGGACGTCTACGAGCGGGCGCGAAAGCAGATCACTCGCCTCCGGGTGCAGCAGAAGGTGCTGACCTGCGTGGCCGACCTCGAGAGCGAGGTGGCCGGCCGGCGCGACCGGGCCATACTCGCCCTGCAGGATCTCGACGACCGTCTCGCGATCGACGTGCTCGTCAGGCTGCTCAAGCACCGCAACCCCGAAGTCAGGGTCCTCGTGCTACGGCCGCTCTTCACCATGCGGGCCCATGGCGCGATCCCCGCGATCATCGAGCTCTTGAAGGACGACGACACCCGCGTGCGCTCGCAGGCCCTGAACACGCTGCTCAACCTGACCCAGCACGCGACCCCCGAGATCGGCTACTCGTACTGGATCGACTGGTGGCGAAACGTCGGCCAGGCCCGTTTTCGCGGCCCCGACCCTGCCGCCGCGGACGGCGCCCCCGACCCGATCGATCCATCCCCGGCCCGCTGACCGGTGGGCCGGACCCCTCCGGCCGGTCTCCGCTCCCCCCGCCACGCCCCCGCCCGCAGCGCCGTTCGAAGGCCAAAGGGTGCCGGGCGCCCGGAACGCTCGCCACACCCTCGACAGACCGCCGCCGCCCTGCCTACAATGGGGCCTCCCGAGGACAGTGTGGTTGCACGCTCCAGGCGATGCCGCCGACCGGCGGCCGGGCTGGAGCACCGTGCTACCCCACCGGCTCTGGAAAGGAGGTCCCGTCCCATGTCCCGCTTCCTCGCGTTCGCGCTCCTCGGAGCGATCCTGCTTGCCGGCCTCGATCTGCCGGCGCAGACGATCCCGTTCCAGGTGATCCGCACCGTCTCGCACACCAACAGCTACGCGAGCGGCCTGGCGTGGGAACGCAACACGATCTGGGTGGGCTACGCGTTCGGCAACCAGCTCGAGCAGTACGACCCGTACACCGACACCCGCATCCGCTCGATCACCGCGCCCAACAGCAACGTGCGCGGGCTCGTCTTCGACGGCATGGACCTGTGGCTGGCCTCCTGGATTCAGCCCCCGGCACCCAGCATCTTCGCGATCAACACCGTCACCGGAACGGTGATCAAGTCACTGGTTGCCCCCTTCACTGCCGGCTACAGCGACGGCCTGACCCATGACGGCACCGCCCTCTGGATCTCGGACGAGCTGAACCACATCTACCAGGTCGACCCGCTGCCGTGGGCGATCATCGGCAGCATCACCGTGCCCTCCAGCGGCAGCTCCAACCCGCGCGACCTCGCGTGGGAGCCGTACGCGAACAATCTCTGGGCCGCCTACCAGTCCTCCGGGCTGATCCGCAAGCACAATCCCTCGAACGGCCAGGTGCTGGGCGAGTTCACCTCTCCCTACACCTGGTCGCAGCAGGGGCTGACCTGGGACGGCTGGTTCCTGTGGGCCACCGGCGGCCAGCAGCCCAATTTGCTCCACATGAGCCAGATCGACGTGAACCCGCCGTTCGTGGTGATGAAGGGCGCGCTCACCCCGCGCTCCCTGATCCAGTTCGAGCTCAGCGGCGCCATGAATGAGGCCGGGAACATCTTCGTGGTGGGCTGGAGCGGGAGCGGCACCTCCGGCTTCAAGGTCGGCACGGCCATGATCCCGCTCACCCTCGACGACTTCACGATCCTGGGCCTGCGGCTCGCGCCGTACTTCTCGATGGTGGTCGACACCAGCGGCACGGCCACCACGACGCTTTTTCCCTGGCCGGCCGTGCCCGCCGGCATCCCGTTCTGGACCTGCGGCGTCACACTCGGCCCGAGCGGCGTCGTGAGCGTCAACGAGCCCGTCAAGTACGTCACGCGGTAGTGCCCCTCACCGGAATCCGCGCCCCCCGCCGGCGTCCGGGGGCGCGGGTTCTCCGGAGCGGCTCCGCCATGCGGCGGCCCCTTGACGCCGCGCGCCGGAGAACGGATAACATCCGACCATGGACACGCCGGAGCGCATCCAGCATTTTCTCGCCGGCAAGCCGCACGCCGTGGTCGGCGCGTCGACGGACCGCGCCAAGTACGGCAACAAAGTGCTGCGCTGCTTTCAGCAGCACGGCCGGCCCGTGTACCCGGTCAACCCGCGGGCACCGGAGGTGGAGGGCCTCGTGGCCTACCCCGACCTCAAGGCGCTGCCCGAGAAGGTGCACGGCATCTCGGTGATCACGCCCCCGGCGGTGACCAAGCGGGTGGTGGAGGAAGCGGCCGCGGCTGGAATCCGCCACATCTGGATGCAGCCCGGCGCCGAGAGCCCGGCCGCGATCGCGCGGGCCGAGGAGCTCGGGATGAACGTCATCGCCGACGGCTCCTGCATTCTGGTGGCGCTCGGCTTCCGCGACGAATAGACGCGCCGCCCGGTCCGCGCGCAGAGTTCCGGCGAATCATCGCGGCGCGCGGCGTATCCGGGTGCTCGCGAAACCCACGGCCGCGGTCCCCGACCGCGACCTCCCCCGGGGAAGGAAAGCCCGCCATGAAGCGAATCCTCGAGCGCCTGGAGGATCTCGAGGCGCTGTTCGCCGATCATCCCTGGCCCGACAGTCTGCCGCGGATCGCCGGCGAGCTCGACGCGCTGGCCGCCTACGCGGGACTGACTGCGGGAGCGCAGCCGGATGTCGGAGTGGAGCTGCGCACCGCGGCAGACCTGATGCGGCAGTGCTGGGCGCTGGCCGTGCAAGACCGCGCCCGCACCCAGGTCACCGACAAGAGCAAGGCTACCCGCATGTGGTATCTGTTCGGCGAGATCTTCGACCGCACCCAGGACATCCTGGCCGCGAAGCCGCCCACGGCGCCGGATCTCCTGCTCGATGCGCTGAGCGTCGTGCTGCCCTGGATCGGCAGCTCGGCGTCGGTGACCGGCGTGGCGGCAACGCACGCCGCGGCCATGGCCGGCGCCCTCGCACGCCTCGAGCCCGTGCTCTGGGACTACCTCGCGGCCAGCCGGGAGTCGCTGGCGCCCGAGGACGCGTGGCGCTGGATCGAGACCAAGCGCGCCATCGTCGAGCGGGTGCGCGACCTGGTGTTCACCCGCACGTCCGATCCGGCGCAGCAGGCCTCGACCGTGCTGCTCCTCTACCTGAGCGTGGCGGTCTCCCGGATCAACCGGCTGCGCAAGCGGCTGGCCGGCGCCGCGGAGCCGGCCGCATGAGCGGCTCCGGAGGAGCGGTCGGAGCGCCGCTGCCGCTGGAAGTCTGCGCGGATACCGGCGCGCTGGCGCTGCGGGCGGCCCGGCGCATCGCCGCCGCGGCACGCCGCGCCGTGACGGAACGCGGCATCTTCCATCTGGCCGTCAGCGGCGGCCGGACGCCCCTCGTGATGCTCCGCCGGCTGGCCGAGCTTCCGGTCCCGTGGACTTCCGTCCACCTCTGGCAGGCGGACGAGCGCGCGGCGCCCGACGATGACCCGGCCCGCAACTGGACGGCGCTTTGCGACGCGCTGCTCGAGCGCGCACCGATCGCGGCCGAAAGCCGGCACCCCATGCCGGTGACCGACGCCGACCTCGAAGCGGCCGCCGCCCGCTACGCGGCAGAACTGGCGGCAGCGGCGGGCACTCCCCCGGTGCTCGACCTCGTGCATCTCGGCCTCGGCGCCGACGGACACACGGCCTCGCTCGTGCCCGGCGACACGGTGCTCGAGGTGAGCGATCGGGACGTGGCGCCGACCGGGCTCTACCAGGGCCACCGCCGCCTCACGCTCACCTACCCGCTGCTCGAGCGCGCGCGGGAGATCCTCTTTCTCGTGGCCGGCGCCGACAAGGCCGGCGCGCTCACGAAGCTCCAGCGCCGCGATCCGTCCATCCCGGCCGGGCGCCTGTGGAGCGAGCGCATCGCGATCCTCGCCGACCGTGCCGCCGCCGGAGCCTGACGGCCCCGCGGGCGCAGTCCGCCCGCGCCACCCGAGCGCGCGCCCTGCGCGCGCGACACCCGCACCCGCACGTCTCTTCTCGTGCTCGTGCTCGTGCTCGACCGCCCCTGCAACTTCTGGCGCCTGACCCCAGGAAATTGCGCCGTGCAAGTTCTTGGCGCCTGA